>DATLUX010000218.1:0-6140 GCA_035577805.1 Verrucomicrobiia bacterium | reverse complement strand
AGCGGCGCGTTCGCGTGCTCTGGCCACACGGACCTGCTGGACCAGCAAAGCGCCCGCGCCGCCCGCCGCCAGCACCGCGATCAGCCCGAGGAGAATGACGTTTCTTTTCATGGACGTGTGGTGGAAGCGCCTCAACGCGCTATGACCTGATGCTCGATACACTAGTGATGTGTCCCCTAAATAGCTATACATACTGTAGCTATTTAGGGGACACATCACTAGCCCGATTACTACCGTTGGCGAGCTCGATAGAAACGATAACGGTGGGCTGGCGCAGAAAAGTCCCAGAATTCATACGGGCTTACTGTGTTGGTCAGCAGCGGCGTCCATGAGGAGAAGTCGGTTGTGGCTTCAATGATGTAGCTGGGGACGTCGCTCGCCGTGACCGTCATCTTAAATGGACCGGTAGCGCTTCCGATGGCTTGTCCCAATTGAATGGTCGGGGCAAAGTCAAAATCCATTTGATCGTTCCAACGCGCAAAGAGAAAAGAGCGTTTGCCGCCCGCGTATTCAATCGAGCCTCCCGCAAATACATCGTTGCCGCGGCCGCCGAGAACGTTGACGGTCACCGACCCGACACTGCGGGTGACGCCGCTGCCGAGGGGGGACCACGTGTTACCGTCCCACTGCGCAATCCGATTCACGTTCACTCCGCCTGCGGCGGTGAAGTTGCCGCTCGCGTACAGGTTTCCGCCCGCCGCCGCCAAGCCCGACACGGAGAAATTGCCGGTGCCACTAAGACCGCTCCCCAGCGAGAACCAACCGTTGCCATCCCAACGCGCAATCCGGCTGGCCGCCACTCCGCTGGCGCTCCCAAAACGCCCGCCGACGTAGACGTCGTTTCCAATCACGGCGATGGCGTTGACATTGCTGTTTACACCGCCACCCATGGGCACCCAATCTATGCCATCCCACATGGCCACGTTGGTTCCGCGTGCTCCCGAGAGCAGGTTGGCCGTGAAGAAACTGCCGCCAACAATGAGGTTGTTCCCTTGGACGGCGAGGGCATTCACCAGGAAGTTGTTGATGACACCTAGGAAAACGCCTGGCAGCGACGACCAGTCGGCGCCATCCCAGCGCGCGATGTGGAAGGCTGTCCCCGTGGGCGTGCTCATGGTGAAGTTGCCTCCCACGAAAACGTCGTTGCCCAGGACGGCAATCGCCAGGACCGTCCCCGGGATCCCATTGCCGAGGGCAGACCAGCCCTGGCCATCCCATCGGGCAATGTTGTTCACGGCCACTCCGCCCGCGTTGGTGAAAATGCCGCCCGCATACACAATGTCGCCGCTGGCCGCCAGGGCGTTCACCGTCGTGCCAGTGTTACCGCTGTTGTTGTTTGTCCCGCGCACGCCACTGCCCAGTGGGTGCCAGTGGGTGCCGTCGAACCGGCTAACGCGATTGGCGCGAATCCCGCCGACAGCCGTGAAGAATCCGCCGACGTAGAGGTCCGTCCCCGCCGGAGCGATCGAGCGCACCGCGGTCAGGACTCCGCCCACTCCATTGATCCGCCCCGCTTCCCCCAAGGCCGTCCAATCCGTCCCGTTCCACACGCCGAGGTGATTGACGATGAGGTCGTCCGCCAGCGTGAATTCGCCCCCTACATACAGGTTCGTGCCGGCCACCTTGATTCGGTTCACATCGCCATTCATGCCGCTGCCGGTGGCCGCCCAGGAGGACCCGTTCCACACGGCAAAGCGCAGCGCCATCACGCCGCCGGCGTTGGTGAAGCTGCCCCCAACATAAACACCGCCTCCCAGCACGCCGATCGCGGACACCGTGTTGTTGACGCCGCTGCCCAGCGTAGACCATTGGCCACCGTCCCACTGCGCGATCCGATTCGCCGCAATACCACCCGCGCTGGTGAACGCCCCTCCGGCATAAAGGCGAGTTCCTTCTGAGGCCAACGCGTAGACGGGTGCGTCCATCCCCCCGCCCACTTCGATCCAGTTGTGGCCGTCCCACCGCGCCAGATTCCGCACCTGGGCGTCGCCGGAATTGCCAAACGTGCCTCCTGCGTAGAGAACGCCTTGGTGGATGTGCAGGACATCGACTTTCGACGCGAGCCCGTCGTACAAGCCTAGCCCGCCCGCCAGCGAGGACCATTGCGAGCCGTTCCAGCAAGCCACATTCGTCACGTGCACTCCGCCCGCATTGGTAAAAACGCCGCCGACATAAAGATTGGCGCCGTCGGAAACCGCGGTCAGAACCACGCCGACGAAACCGCCCACATCAGACCACGCCGAACCGTTCCAACGCGCCAACCCCACCGCGCGATTGCCCCCTGCACGGCTCATGCTTCCGCCGACATAAAGGTCTGCGCCCTGAACAACGACTGCGTAGATGACAAATGGATCGCCTTCGAGGCCCGGAATTGCACTCCAACCGCTCCCGTTCCAGACCTCAATAAAGTTGCTGGTCGCCAGCTGGGGATTGGCAAAAAAACCGCCGGCGTAAATTTGCCCGTTGTTTATGGCCAAGCCGTATACCGTGTTGCTGGGCCCGGGCCAGCCAAATTGTCCGTCCCAATGTTCATCCCCGGGCGCGGCCGCCATGGGCAATGCCGCTGCCGCCAAAGCAAGCCATGAGGTGCCGAGAATCGTTCCCATCCGCCAAGCGTGTGAAAAAGTTATCATGTCAGGAATGTTGAGTGCTTCTGTCGATCCTTCTTGGAAACGAAATTAGCTGACCAAATCTCGGCGGCAAAGTCAAAGCCAAGTATCCTGGAACTGCACGGCTTGGCTCCACTCCGCACTGGCATTAGTCCGAACGGGGGTTAAGCTCGGACATGTTCATCATCGGTCTGGGCACAGCCCTGCCAGCGACCCGTTACACGCAGGTTCAATGTTGGGAGGCTCTGACCAGTTGGGAGCGGCTGAACGACCTGACGCCGCGTTCGCGCGCCACGCTCAAGAAGGTGTTGTTAAGCCAGAACGGCGTGGTGAGCCGGCACTTGGCGCTGCCCGTTCTCACCGAGGCGTTCGCCGTTACCCCGGACGTCTTGCACGCCCGATTCTCCGAACACGCCCCCGCCTTGGCCACGGAAGCCGCGGCGCAGGCGTTGCGCCACGCGCAATGCGAACCGGCCGAAATCGATGCGCTCATCGTCAGTACCTGCACCGGCTATTTGTGTCCTGGCCTCACGAGCTACGTGACCGAACGGCTGGGGCTGCGAGCCGATGTCCTGCCACTCGACTTGGTCGGGCAAGGTTGCGGTGCCGCGCTCCCTAATCTGCGCATGGCCGACGCCCTGGTGGCCTCCGGGCGTTGTCGTCGCGTCATGTCCGTTTGCGTCGAGGTGTGCAGCGCGGCTTTTTATGTAGATGACGATCCGGGTGTGTTGATCAGCGCCTGTCTGTTCGGCGACGCCGCCGGCGCTGCGGTGCTGGCCGATGCGCCCATCTCCCAGGGGCGTCGAGTCGAGTGGACCCGATCCGAGTCGTTCCTGGACCCGGCCCACCGCGATCTGCTTCGCTTCGAACAACGCAACGGGATGCTGCGAAATATCCTGACGCCGCCAGTGCCGCTGCTGGCGGCGCAACACGCCGCGAAGCTGTTCCGCGAAGTGGCTCACCAGGCCGGAGTCAAAAAGAAAGAGATCGCGAATTGGATCTTTCATGCGGGCGGCCGAGATGTCCTGGTGGCATTACGCCAGGAGTTCGACCTGACGGACAACGATCTGCAGTGGAGTGCGTCGGTCTTGCGTGAGCTGGGCAATGTGAGCAGCCCCTTCGTCTTCCACGTGATGGAGCGTGCGCTGGCCAAAGGGCAGGGGGGCTGGTGGTGGATGTCCTCCTTTGGCGCTGGCTTCAGTTGTCATGGCGCCTTGTTGGCGGTGGAATAGCTGGAATGATTCACTCCGCGTTGCCTGGCCGCGCGGCCCAGCGGGCGCAGGGCGGGCTGAGTTGATTATGAGTTCGCGTCTCCTTGAACCGGAATGGCTCGATACGTTGCCTGAGGCGGATGAGCGGGCGGCGCGTTCGCGGATCGATCTGCAGCGCCTGAATCGAATCATGGGCCATGATCGCATCTTGCTGGGTCTGCTCCGCCAAACTCGTTGGCCGGTGCGTTGTCTGATCGAACTCGGCGCCGGCGATGGAACCCTGTTGTTACGCCTGGCCCGCCAATTGGCGCCGCGCTGGGGTTCAGTCCGCGTGATCCTGGTGGACCGGCAACGCTGCGTGACCTCGGTTACCGGTGAGGAATTCAACCGGCTGGGTTGGCCCGTCGAAGTGATCACCGCTGACGTAGCCGACGCATTGGCCAACCTGGAGCGCCCCCGGACCGACGGTGTGATCCTGCTCGCCAATCTTTTTCTTCATCATTTTTCCGAGGACACTCTACGGTTGCTTCTAAAGCAGGGCGCCGAGGTTTGCGCGCGTTTTGTCGCCTGCGAACCGCGCCGCAGTCGACTATCGTTGGCCGCCAGTCGGCTAGTCGGTCTGCTGGGCTGCAACGGCGTCACCCGGCACGATGCCGTGGCGAGCGTCCGAGCCGGATTCAGCCTGCGCGACTTGTCTGCACTCTGGCCCGCTGGTTCGGCCTGGGATCTCCAGGAAGGGCCGGCGGGGATGTTCAGTCATGTTTTTGCGGCCGACCGCCGGCCATGAGGAGCGTCTACGATGCGGTGATCATAGGAGCGGGCCCGGCCGGAGCCACCGCCGCGGCCCTGCTCGCTGCAGCCCGGTGGTCGGTGGCAGTGGTCGAACGTTCCCAATTTCCGCGAGCCAAAGTGTGCGGCGAATTTGTCTCGGGCACCAATCTTCCGCTGCTGGAACGGCTCGGGATCCTGGACGAGTTCATGGACCAAGCCGGGCCGCCGATTCGGCGGGTGGGCCTTTTTGGGGAAGGACCAGCACGCCCGCCGGAAGCGCAAATGCCGCGGTCATCCGACGTCGAGGAGTCGTGGGGCCGCGCGCTGAGCCGGGCGCAGCTGGATACAATGCTGCTGGCGCGTGCTGCCGCTCTCGGGGCGGTGATCTGGCAGCCGTGGTCAGTCATCAAACTCGAACGACAACACGACGAGTTTGTTTGCGTGGCTGGTTCCGCGTCTGGACGTGAATCAGTTGAATTACGCGGTCGTCTCGTGCTGGCCGCGCACGGTTCCTGGGAGACCGGGCCATTGCCGAGTCAACTTCGTCGTCAACCGGTCCGGCCCACTGATCTTTTTGGTTTCAAAGCTCGGTTTCGCAACGCCCGTTTGCCGGAGGACCTTATGCCGTTGCTGGTATTTCCGGGAGGCTACGGCGGCATGGTGACGGCCGATGCCGGTTGCGTGAGTCTGTCCTGTTGCGTGCGGCGCGAAACTTTGGAACGGATCCGCTCTGGTTGCGGCACCGGGACGGCGCCGGCTGCCAGCGCCGTGCTCGCGCACATTCGCAGCGCCTGTCGGGAGGTGGACCAGGCGTTGGCGGGCGCGCATCTGGAAGGCAATTGGAAATCGGCCGGCCCGATTCGGCCCGGTATCCGGCAGAGTCCGCTGGAAGGACTCTTCCTGCTCGGCAATGCCGCGGGCGAAGCGCATCCGATCGTTGCCGAAGGCATCACGATGGCGATGCAATCTGCCTGGCTGCTTTGCCGCAGGCTGATCGCCGCGGGTCCCGGATCTCGTAAGACTCTGTGCGGCCTTCACCTTCAGGAAGATTATCAACGCGCTTGGCGGCGTTGTTTCGGTCCGCGACTGCGCGCGGCCGCCTGGTGCGCGCAACTGGCGTTGCGGCCGGCTTCGGCGCGGGCCAGTCAGGCGGTGTTGCGCGCGTTCCCTTCCTTGCTGGGTTGGGGCGCCCGCTGGAGCGGCAAGGCCAGCGCGATCGTTCCCGCGCGCGACCTTTAGTTCGCTGAGGATCGGAATCGCCGCCACAGGAGGCCGATTTGAAGCAGGGAGTAAGAATAAGTTAATTTGGATTGGGGTTTTGCCTCTTTGGCGCTGGAGCTTGTCGACGGTTTGGGATTATTGGCTGTCGAGGATGTTTTCGAAGGTCAGGGTGCGCCAAAGAGGCAACCCCCCAATCCAAATTAATGGCGCTTCGCGCAGCCGTGACGGGGCTCAAGGAGCTTCGTAAGCTTGCGGGATGAACCCAGTCAAACCGTCGGACGAGCTTTCCAGTTATTTGGCCACGCAGCTGGAGGGCAGTTACGATTGT
>DATLUX010000217.1:0-5047 GCA_035577805.1 Verrucomicrobiia bacterium | reverse complement strand
TGACCAAGCCCATTCACTCCGGAAATCTGGAACCGCGTTATGTTTCAACGGTTCGCTACGAGAACACGGAATCCACTGAAGCCGTTTGCTCCATAACACGCCGGAGAAAACCGCACGGTGATGCCAGCCCAGTGCAACACGGCGCACCGGGAGCGTAACGCAGCGTAGCCATCTGGCGCGAAACGGTGACTTCGGTGTAACTGACCGTCGCAGCGTCTTCGCGGTGCATACAGGTCGAGTACGGGCCGCACTCCGGCCCGTGCGAACGGTGCAGGCGGCGCAGCCAATCCGTGCTTCCGGCAGACGTTTGCCGCAAGGCTTCACCAAAAGTTCTTCCGCGCGTTTGCTGGGCGCCGGGTTCGTCGAAGCCTGAGGAAATCCAGGTGTTGGTGCGCCAGCAGTGATCGCGGCGTTCGAGGCGTTGGTGGTTCCAGCGCCACTCGACGACAGCTTTGCACGCCGGGAACACACCGATGAGACGGAACGGGTTCACGCGGGCGAGGGGTAACTCTTTGAGCACCGCGTCAACGAGCAGGGATGAATCGGACGGGAGAGCCAGCTTCACGACCTCACCACGACTGACCGCCTGGCCTCCGACGCGAGAGGTGATGGAATACCAGTTGATCAACGCGAGAGTCGCGCCGGTGTCATTTACGCCAATCCAGGTTCCACCGCCTCGCTCGCTCGGAGCAAGTATCGCGCGTCCGTTGAGATGCGTGAGGCATGGCGGAAGTCCAGCGGCACGAGTGAGTTTCTCATCGCGGTTCATGCCGAGGGCGTAGCCGTTTCGCCGTGCAATAAAGGTGACGGTACACATGCGAGTCAGTCAGCAAGTGGATACGTAGCGATGAGGGCAGTCGTCTCGCGCCACTTGCGCCAGAGTAACGTGGGCGCCGTGGGTGGACAGCCCTGCCGCCGGTTGGCTGCGCCGATGGCGAAGACAAGCTCCCACTGGCGGAACAATGTGCGGTAGGCAGAAAACAGCGAGTTGCGCGAGTCGTAGATACTCGTCGCTTCGGAGGCGGCACCGTTGAGTTCGATGATTTGAAAATTGCTTCCGGCGCGAAGATCATCGTCGGACGCGAAACGGACGTCGTAGCGCCCAATAAAGAAACCGTTGAGACCTCTGGAAATCTCGTCGATACGCCGTTCAAGTTCCTGGGACCAGAGGTGCGCGCCGTCGCGAAAGATGCAGCCCTGAGCGTGGTTGCCGGCTTCGACGAGTTTTATGGACTCCCCGGCAGGCAGGACATCGGAACGGCGTTCTCCGAGCCGTTGGAGGTACTTCTCGGCCAGGAATCGGGCGCGCCCGTCGAGCCAAACCAGTTCCTCAATCGTTCGCTTCCCGTCCCCGATAACTAGAGGGAAAATTTTCTCGGTGATAGCGAAGATGCGTCCGCGCGACTCGTGCGGGAACCGGTAGTAGAACACGCCGATCTCATGTGGGCCGGGTGCGTAACGCTGGAGGACAACCGGAGCGGTCGTCTGTTGCAAATAGGCGGCCGCCTGCTCCTGCGAGCGGATTAGCTTCACGCCAACTCCGCGCTGGCCCACATCCGGCTTGAGGATAAACGGGAAGGCGAGGCGATGCCGCGTGCGCAGCCGATCGAGAGATACGAGGCGCTCGACGGGCGAAAAGCCTGCGAGTAACCAAGCTTCGGCAGTGAACTCTGGGCTCGTCGCATTAAGATCGCGGAGCGTGGCGATCTTGGATTCGCCGACGAAGCCGCCGCAGAAGATGCCTGGATTCGCCGCTGTTGGCAGCGTGAGACCGCGGTACTTCAGCGCCAGGCGGAGGTAGTTCGCGCCAACCGGGATATAGAACAACCACGCGGGCCAGAATTCCCAGCGCCTCCAGCGACCCAGCGCGGCGCTGATGCGACGGCGAATGTTTCGTTGCGCGAGCTTCCCGCAAAGACGAATTACACCCACCAGTGCGATGACCAACAGCAGGACGACCCAGCCACTGGAGTTCCATCGCATGAGCCAGTTCAACAGGCCGGCTCCGAATGTTTTTGCGAGCAAGAAGATGCCGACGGTCCACACCGCGACCGCGGTTCCCGTCACGAACAGAAATCGTCCGAAGGGGAGACGAAGAAATCCGGCCGCAAGGTAGGTGGGGAGGCGGGTACCGGGAACGAAACGGCTGCTGAGGAGCAGCAAGGTGCCCTTCTCGGCGAACCATTGTTCGCTTCGCGCGATCGCGGCGGGATCGAAGAATCGTTTCGTCCAGGAGCGTTGCAATAATGGACGGCCAATGCCGCGGGCAACCAGGTAGAGCAGCGCGTCGCCAATCCAAATGCCGAGGAATACGCCGAGAAAACCGGCCTGCCAGGTCAGGTTGCCCGCCGCAGCCAGCAGCGCGGCACCGACGGTCGGCACATCTTCCTGGACGAACGTAAGCAGACCAAGCGTGGCCGCTTGTGCCACGGGCAGCCAGTCGTGAAAGCCGAGAGGGAGCCAGTGGAGCGCAAGTGAAGTCATCGCACGGCTTGCTTCGCATTGTGGGCGACAGTGGAGGGCGCGACGCCGAACTGCTCCGGCAACTTCACATGCATCAGCCGGGCCATTACGGAGATGAGGGCGTAGTGATGAATTGCGTGAGCAATGGCATAGACCATTTCCCGTCCGAACGTGGAGCCAGTAACAGGCGACTCGCCGTGGGCGTAGCTGACCTCGCAGCGCGCTCGCACGTGCGTATCAAGCGCACCCAGAGGGAGTCGTTCGAGTTGAGCGCGCATCTGTCGGGTCAGGGCGAGCGCGAAGTCCGGCTGCGACTCGATGCGCACGTCGCGTTCGCGGTGGTCGTAGTCCACCGTGCTGGCCTCAAGTCCTCGCAGCAAGCTCGTGAAGTGGTCGAGGCAGTGACGGTAGTGCCCGCCGATGCAAGCGTTGAAAGCGCGCGGAACTCGGCGTGCGTATGTCTCGGCGGAAAGGGCAAGGAGCAGGTCTTCGCCTTGTGCCAAGATGCCGATAGCGGCGTTGACGATACGGCGGGCGTCATCAAATTGATCTTCAGGTGCGGTGAAGTCCGAGGGCTGGAAGGCAGCAGGCTGCCAACGCCCATTCGGGTAGGTCTGCGAGTCATGGCTCTGAGCACCTGGAATCTCGGCAGTTGTGACAAGGGCGTCGATCATAGTCATGGGAAAGGCGGAAGATTTTAGTGCTGGCAGCGTTTGGCCTCGCAGCTCAGTTCGTGCAGCGGGATGAAAAACGAGCCGAGCACTGGAATCTCGCGGCGACGCAGCACAAGCACCGCTGCGCTGGACGCGAAAACGGTGAGGGCGAGGCCGAAGAGCAGTCCGCCGTCGTTCTTCACGACGAGGCCAAGCTTCGTGAGATGCGAGCCGATGGCACCAGTCATCAGGCCGAGCGACAATAGTGCGCCGAGCGTGACGGTCCGCGGCGCGAGCAGGAGGAAAATGGCGACTAACTCCGCGCAGCCGGAGGCGACGCGGCCCCACGGTTCCGCGCCCAGCGTGGTGAAGATAAACTTCGATTCCTCCGCGCCGCTAAACTTAAAGAACAACGTTTGCGCCAGAATGGCGGCAGCGATGAGTTGGAGCGTCCAGCTTGCGATGGTGTGGGTGCGGCAGTCTTTCATGGGAGGGGGGCGCGGATTATTCTCCGGCGATCTTCTTCCAGTTCGCGTCGGCCTTGACCGTCTGTCCGGATTCGTCCTTGTTCCAGTCCTTGATCGCATTCGCGTAAAAGGCTTTGAAGAACAGGAAGAGCCGTCCGTTGGTGACTTTGAAGTTGGTCGGATCGATTTCGACTTTCTCGCCCTTGGCCATCGCCGTGGCGCACCAACCGCCGTAGGTCGGGAGATACTTCGCGGGGGATTCGGTGAAGAGCTTCTTGTTCTCCTCGGACGCAAACCAGTAGGTCACGCCACGATGCTGCGAGTTGATTTCTTTTCGGCCTTTGAGCGCCTTGTTGAGAGTGAAGTATCCAACCGGGTCGTACCCGCTTAACGCGACTTTGTCCTTGCCCAGGTTGTAGTGCTGAATCGCGGCAGCCGGCTTCTCCTCCAACTCAGCAGCCGTAGCGCACGGGGTGAGCCAAGAAACAAACGCCAGGACGGCAGGCAAAATCGGGACATGTCGGGCAATGGCGCGTGGAATCGAAAAGTTCGGTTTCATTAAGGACGATGTCGTGTTTTCGTTGACCGACGATTGGTCGGGCATTTACCCCGATCGCCATCGGCTGTGAGTGAGTCGTGGAGGGTGAAAGAACCTTACAAGGATTCTTCAGGCGGGATCGGCCACCGGCAATGCGGCTGACGCGAACTGCGGGAAGCGCAGCCATCCCGAGAGCATTTCGCAAAGGGCAAGCGTGTCGGAACATGTCTGCACGCACCCGTTCGTTTGGCAGAGAGCGAAGCCCTGCCCGTAGGCTGCGCCGTTCAAGGACGCAGGCGTCGGTTTGGCCGTCCCGGAGTTGCTTCCAGGCTTTGGCGAAGGCGTCGCCCCGGGTGCCAGCCGGTTCGTATTTCCAGCCGACAATACGAGCATCGGGGAACCAGTCGCGCAGCCTGGGCAAGATTTTCATCGCGGGCGCGAGGATCAGATGGAGCCGCCCGTCGCGCGTCGCGAACTTGGCTGAAGACATCGCCTCGCCTGCGGCGCTCAACACCTGGTCCACTTGGTAATCACACAGCGCGGCGGCGTGGAACACCGCGTCGATGCTTCCTGTCGGCTGATGGATTCGAGAAGTTGGGCGAGGTCGTCGTTGGTCGCAAATGTCTCCACACGGGCGGCTCGAACGGCACCCGGATAGGTGCTGCCAGCGCCTTTGAGACAGATGACCTCTTGGTCCGCATCCGTCAGAAAGTTTGCGAGCGTCACGCCCAGCTTGCCGGTGGACATGTTGGTCATGCGGCGCGCGCCGTCGATGGGTTCGTAGCTAGGGCCTGTCCCAGGAACGTTCTCGGGACAAACTTTGTCGGAATCTTTGTCGCAAACTTTGTCGAAATCCCAACATTGTCACAAAGTCCTCGACAAAGTTTCCGACGAAGTTTCCGACAAAGGCCGAAATCGCCCTTTTC
>DATLUX010000216.1:0-4288 GCA_035577805.1 Verrucomicrobiia bacterium | reverse complement strand
ACAATCGTAACTGCCCTCCAGCTGCGTGGCCAAATAACTGGAAAGCTCGTCCGACGGTTTGACTGGGTTCATCCCGCAAGCTTACGAAGCTCCTTGAGCCCCGTCACGGCTGCGCGAAGCGCCATTAATTTGGATTGGGGGTTTGCCTCTTTGGCGCACCCTGACCTTCGAAAACATCCTCGACAGCCAATAATCCCAAACCGTCGACAAGCTCCAGCGCCAAAGAGGCAAAACCCCAATCCAAATTAACTTATTCCTACTCCTTACTCTTACTCTTACTCCTTACTCTTACTCCCCTTTCGTCGTTAGGTACGGTGGAACGTCATTCACGTATCAGAGGAAGAGGAGGAGTAAGAGGAAGAGGAGTAAGAGTAAGGAGTAGGAGTAAGAGTAAGGAGTAAGAGTAAGAGGGAGCACAGCTACGGACGGCTCCCGCGCCCTGGCTTATTCCGTGCGGCTGGGCGTATCGAGGGTTGGTTCTTGGGCCTGCAATCGGTCGATCTTGTCTTGCAGCCGCACGCGAATGGGCGGGAACAATTTTTGTAACCGCTCGTAGATACTGATGGCGATTGGCCATTGTTTAAGATCCTCGGCGAGACGCGCCGCCGCCAGACCTGCGTGCTCGACCCAATTCGGATCGGGTTCCTCGCCGTCCCGCGCGTTTTTGCCCAGGAAAATGTTGAGGTAATGATCGAGGGCCACTTTTAACGAAGCCGCGCTTTCGGCGGCGGGCCGTCCGATGGTCTGGGACTGCAAGGCGCGGGCGATGCCGAATTCGGCGACGCTGCGGGTGGCGATGTCGGCTGAGGAGGTGGGTTTAATGACTTCGCGGTAGGCGTTGGTAGCGGTCTCGTATTGTTTGGGGTCCTGGCTGGCCAATTGGAGAGAACAATCCCCGATTCGCCCCCAAGCCAGGGGCACGAGCCGGTTGGTGGGATAGAGCTGGGGAATTTTGGCAAACGTGGTGCGGGCCACGACGTACTTGGCGAGCGGCCGCGTGGGATCCCCATCCTGCTGGATGGTGGTATCGCCATAGGCGAAGAGAGCTTCTGCCACGATGTCATCCGGACAAGATCGATCGTTGAGCAGCAGGGTGAAGTGCCCTTTATCGCCGGCGGCGTCTTTCCAGAGTTGGGCGGCATTGGCGGACCGCCCGGCCATCAAACGGGCCTGGTAGGTCAAACGCGGATCAAATACCACCCAGTTGGTGTTTTCGGGGATGATCTGGAACTGACGCAGGGCTTCCGGGAAGTTGCCTTGTCGGAAAAATTCCATGCCGACCCAGAACTGGGCGTTGCGCGCCAATTCGTTGGTGGCAAATTGTGCGACAAAATTTGTGAAAAGAGGAAAGGCGTTGGTCGGGCCGAACGCCTTGTCGGTGGCCAGGGCGCGCGCGTATTCGGCGCGGGCACGCAGATGGGAGGCGGCATAGCGATCGAGCCATTCTTCATACATGCGCAAGGCTTGTTTCCAATCGTTCTCGAGCTGATACGTGCGTGCCACGGCAAGTTCAACCTCCGGGACCAGGGGCCGATCGGGAAAGCGTTTAAGGAAATCGGTAAAAATCTGGCGGGCTTGTTGGGGCTGACGCACGCGCAGGCGGTCGCGACCGGCCAGCCACATGGCGCGTTGGGAGACTTCGCTGGCGGGTGCCCAATCGAGCATCTGGGCAATCGTGGTGGAGGCCGTCTCGGGATCGTTGGCTTGGATGCTGGCGCGCACCATCTCGTAGATGGCTTGGTCAAAGAGCGAATCGCGGACCGTCTGGAGACCGGCAAAATCGTTGGTGATGGTGCGGTAAAGCCGGAGCGCTCCCGGGTAATCGCCTTGATCAAAGAGCGCGTCGGCCAGCTTGAAACGCGCCACTGCCAGATCGTCGCCGAAGGGCAATAACTCAGTGGCGGCGCGAAACGCCAGCGCACTCTCCCCGCCGCGATGATCCAGCCAGAGGCACCAGCCCTTGTCTAACAGCGCTTTCCCGCGCACAGGACTGTTGGTGAATGTGGTCAACAGCTTCTCGAATTGCACCAAAGCGGCCTGCAGATGATTGGGACCGGACGCTGCTGACGTTTCGTTGCCGGCCCCTTCCGCCGGTTGCCGCAAATGCATCTTTAACTGCACCTCGCCGGAGGTCAGCAGGATGATGTCCGAAGCAGCGTCCTCGGGTTGGGATTGCAGAAACGTCTGCAGCATCTCATCGGCATCGCTGACGGCATCCAGGGCCAGCTTCAGCTCGATGATATTCAGCAGGGCCAGCCGGCGCCGGTCGGCCGGGACGGACGGCGCCAGGTTGTTGGTATAAGCCTGCACGGCTTCGGGCAACCGGTGCAATTGCTGCAGGATGTCTGCTTGCACCGAACGCGAATCGGCCAGCAGGTTGCGGTTGCTGGTGGCGGTGGCCAGATGAACCAGGTTGGTTGTCTCGCCCAACGCTTCGGTGAGCCGGCCGTCCGCCACTTGAATCCGGCAGATCAAATACTGGCGATCCCATCGATATTCCGGGGTCAACGATTCCTCCGGCAGACGGCGGGCGGCTTCCTCGGCGGCCCGGTATTCTTTCACTCCAAACAAGGCTTCCGCCAGCAGCAGATGCCCGCGAAAAGTGAAGACATCGGTGGGCCGAGCGCGGCTGGCCAGTTGGAAGGCGCCCTTCGGATCCTGCAACAGTTCGATCACCTTTCGGTAATTGTGAATCTTGGAATGGGCGAGGGCCTCTCCATGGCTGGCTTCGAGCAGCAGCGGGGAATTGGTGAGCTCACGCGTAATAAACAGAAAGGATTGAGCCGCCGCCAGGTAATTGCTGCTCTGCAAGTAGGCATTGGCCAAACGATATTGGTACTGGTCGGCCAAGGGCCCGGCCTTGGTCGCGGACGTTTTCAGCAACGCAATCCCGCCGGCCAGGTTGGTCTGATTCAGAGCCGAGCGCGCTTGCAACAGGACTGCTTCAGGTAAAAGCGCCGATTGCGGAAATGTCTCCACGAACTGCCGAAACTCGCGCTCCGCTCGTTCGTAAGCCTTCATCTCGAACGACTCGACCGCGGCGCGGAAGGCGCGGCTTTCGACGGTTTCCTGGCTGAGACCGGTCTGGAGACTCAGTAGGAGCAACGCCATGAACACAATTCGATGTCGCCACTGAGCGGCCCACGTGGATGAGGCGTTCACCGGATACCAACCTGGAACGTTGCAGGCTGAGTGTTGAACGCGGGCCGTTTTTTCAGGGCGCTTCATGGCGGCTAGCCGCTGTTATGTCCGAGCTGGAAACAGGATACGATGCAAAAATGCGCCGGTATGACTTTCCGCACATTGGGCGATGGCTTCCGGCGGCCCCTCGGCCACGATCCGGCCTCCGCCCGCGCCGCCTTCCGGACCCAGATCGATCACCCAGTCGGCCGTCTTAATGACATCGAGATTATGTTCGATCACCACCAGCGTGTTGCCGGGCGCGCGCAGTTTGAACAAAACTTCGAGCAACTTGGCCACATCGCCAAAATGCAGTCCGGTGGTAGGCTCATCAAGCAGGTAGAGCGTGCGCCCGGTGGCTTTGCGGCTCAGCTCGGAACCCAGCTTCAACCGCTGCGCTTCCCCTCCCGACAAGGTCGTGGCGGATTGACCCAGCCGGATGTAGCCCAGCCCGACCTCGGCCAGCGTCAGGCAACTATCGTAGATCTGCGGCACCGCCCGGAAGAACGTCACGGCCTCGTCGACCGTCATGTCGAGCACATCGGCGATGTTCATGCCCTTGTAATTAATCTCGAGAGTCTCGCGGTTATAGCGCTTGCCCGCGCACGCTTCGCACGTCACGTAAACCGGCGGCAGGAAATGCATCTCGATCTTCAAGAGGCCGTCGCCCTGGCATTTTTCGCACCGGCCTCCTTTGACATTGAAGCTGAAACGGCCCGCGTCGTAGCCGCGGATCTTGGCGGCCGGCAGACGAGCGAACAGATCGCGAATCTGATTGAACATGCCCGTGTAGGTGGCGGGATTGCTGCGGGGCGTGCGTCCAATCGGGGTCTGATCAATGACAATCACCTTGTCGAGTTGTTCCTTGCCGACGATCTCGCGGTGGGCTCCGGGCCGTTCCTTGGAACCGAACCAGTGACGGAACAGCGCGCGGCGCAAGATGTCATCCGCCAGGGTGCTTTTGCCTGAGCCGCTGACGCCGGTGATGCAGGTGAGGGTGCCCAGCGGGATCCGGGCATCGATGTTGCGTAGATTATTCTCGGTGGCCCCCAGGATCTCCAGCCACCCTTTCTCGGGGGACGGGCGCACGCGTTTTTTGGGGATGGGG
>DATLUX010000215.1:0-7787 GCA_035577805.1 Verrucomicrobiia bacterium | reverse complement strand
CTACGTCCTCCTAATTATCCACTACTGGCGCACAGGCGGCCTCCCCGAGGATGACGCGAAGCTTGCGCGCATCGCAAAACTATCGGTCAAGAACTGGACCGAGCTGATCAAGCCGGACATTCAGCTTCTCTTTCTCGACGGGTGGAAGCATAAACGCATCGATAAGGAATTGGCCAAGCAAAGCATTATCGCCACCAAGCGAGCGATGGCGGGACACAAGGGTGGGATCATATCCGGGTCGAAGCGGACGACCGCCAAATGGCACCGGGAATCGAAGCAAATGCCAAGCAAATGCTTCGACGGGGAACGGAATGAGGACGGCACCCTTGCCACAATGTTGCACAACAAAGCCACAAAAAAGCCTGGGGGGTCACCGGGCCTAAGTGATTGTGTTCATTTGTCTGATGCCAAGCAAATGCCAAGCAAATGGGAAGCAGTCACAACCACATATACATCTACTCTTACTCCTCAGTGTAACTCCGCGGCGAAAGAGGCTGCCGAGGAAGAGGCTTTGAAGCCTCCTCACGCAATCACCCGCGCCGAATATGAGGCAATGAGAAAACGAAGGGGAGCCCATGGCTGATGACAAGTTTGTTAAAAAGTTCAAGCCGATATCGGATGCGGAGCGGGATCGCGTCACCACCGCGATCCTCGCCGAATATGAACGCCTTGGCAAACCGCCCGTCTATGCCGGCGACATGCTGGTATCGCCCGGTCTGGCGGAAACGATTAGGGGGCGGTGATGATAATTCACAACGGCGATCATCTTGAATTTGAAATTGAACACGCCAACACACCGCCGAAAGAACGACCTGACTGGCCCTTGCCGTCCTTCGATGCGCGCGATTGGGCGCGGGCATTCTTGGAAGCCTACGAAAAGGCGGACGATGGTTTCCTTTGCGAGGAAACCATGATCGCTTGGTTTGCGTCAGCTCTTATGCGTGGCTGGGATGAGCATGGGAGCCGTCTAGCGGCGACAAGACGGGGGCAGGGATGACCGACCGTGATCCGCCAACCTTCTACACCGAAGCAGCCATCGCCAGCATGGAGTCCGACAAGCGGAAGGCCCCCATGCGGCTGGTGTCGCCGGTCGTTCCTGGCAGCCATCGCAAGAAGCGGAATGCGCTCATCGAGCTGGCGCGCGCCCGCTAAGCAGGAGGCCTTCCTGTGACCCAACTTGATTTATTCGCCGCCCGCCAACGTCGCGACGCCGGCATCGCTCGAGCCGCTGCCGCACAGGAGCGCGCCACGCCATGCTTCGCCGATGGAGCCGCATCTGCGATCTATTGGCTCGCCCGCTGCCAGCCGACCGTCCACATCGACGATTTGTTGGCGGCCTGCTCACTGCGCCCGGCGCATTTCAACGCATGGGGGCACGTCTGGAAGCGCGCCATAAAGGCGGGGTGGATCGAGCGCAGCGGGGAGTATCGGCCATCGCGAGACCCGAAAAAGCACATGCATGTTTCGCCAGTCTACAGAAGTTGCATTTTTGGGGGCAAGAAATGACCGTCCGCATCCTCAATGGTGACTGCCGCGACGTGCTGGCGACCCTGCCGGCAGAGAGCGTGCATTGCGTGGTGACCTCGCCGCCCTACTGGGGTTTGCGGGATTACGGCGTCGCAGGACAGATCGGCCTCGAATCCACCTATCAGGATTTCGTCGAGCAGACGGTGGCGGTGTTCCGCGAGGTGCGGCGGGTGCTGCGGGCGGATGGGACGCTGTGGCTCAATTTGGGCGATAGCTATTTCGCTGGACACGGCGGCAGCACAACCGAAGGCAATTACATCCCGAAAGTTGACCGTGACCGACCCGCCAACCCGCGTGCGCGCCCAGAGCTTGAAAACAGCCCCGCAGGGTGGGCGGAGCGCGATGTCACACCGAAACGCATTACGGCTGGCTGCAAGCCGAAAGACTTGATGGGGATACCTTGGCGCGTTGCGCTCGCGTTACAGGAAGACGGCTGGTGGTTGAGGCAAGACATAATTTGGAGCAAGCCCAACCCGATGCCGGAGAGCGTCACGGACCGCTGCACCAAAGCCCACGAATATCTGTTTTTGCTGAGCAAGAGCGCGCGGTATTATTACGATGCGGAGGCGATTCGAGAGGACATGAAAGCCGAAAGTGTCGCCCGCTACAATTACGCTTTCGGTGGTGCAAAGAGTGAGCAATTAACTGCCGAAGAAGCCGCTGGCCCCGGATCTCGAACGCATCCGATCGGCATGCGCAAGGTCAAGATACCTGGCGGCTGGGATACGGGAGCCGGTGCGCACGGAACAATCCACCGCGAAGGACGCACCGAGGCGGAATACGTCGAGGCCGAGCCGAAGCCGGGCCGTAACAAGCGCTCCGTCTGGGAGGTGGCTACGGCACCGTTTCCCGAAGCCCACTTCGCCACCTTTCCGCCGGCTCTGATAGAGCCCTGCATCCTCGCGGGGTGCCCGAAGGGCGGCACGGTGCTCGATCCATTCGGCGGGGCCGGCACCACGGGCCTTGTCGCTGATCGCCTCCAGCGATCGGCCATCCTAATCGAACTCAACCCGGTCTATGCCGACATGGCCCGCAAGCGCATCGTCGGGGATTCCCCTCTATTCGTGGAGGCCGCAGAATGACCACGCTTCCCTTTGGCCTGCATTGTGCCTTGGGTCGCCGCAGCCGGAGCCCTGAAGCCAAGGCCCGTCGCCGGGAGCGCGAGAGAGCGCGCCGCGCCCAGGAAAAGGAAACCATGGCCGCGGCGCGCGAAGGGGGCATCCACCGCGGGCCTCCGCGCCCGCCGGAGGAAGTCATCGCCGAGCGCGACCATGCCATCGCGGCGCCGCGTAGCCTGAGCGCCATCGCATTCGGCGATCCCCTGCCGGGGAGGTCCGCGCTGGATCGGAGGGGCGAGGGATGAGCGTGCGCGTCCTCGCGGGCGATTGCTTGGAATTGTTACCGACGCTTGACGGGGATTCGGTTGATGCCTGCGTGACGGACCCGCCTTACCATCTAACGTCAATCGTCAAGCGTTTTGGGAGTTCGTCGGCAGCGCCGCCGCTCGACTATGAAGGTGGGTCCGGCGTCTACAAGCGCGCCTCGGCCGGCTTCATGGGCAAGGTATGGGACGGCGGCGACATCGCCTTTCGTCCTGACGTATGGCGAGAAGTATTGCGCGTCCTCAAGCCCGGCGGCCACCTCGTCGCCTTCGGCGGATCGCGCACCTATCACCGCTTGGCTTGCGCGATCGAGGATGCCGGCTTCGAGATACGCGATCAGATCATGTGGGTCTACTCGCAAGGCTTCCCGAAAAGTCTCGACGTGAGCAAGGCGATCGACAAGCGTCCAGGGGTCAAACGGCATGCGGAATTTGCGGTCGATTTACGAGCGGCAATGGCCAGCAGCGGATTCACCAACACATTCGACGTTGCAGAGAAGGTCATTGGTCGCCGGACTGGCGCAGTTGCGAACTGGCAAAAATATCAATGGCCGGAAGCAAAATGGTGGCCAGCATTGCGCGATCTATTGGGGATGGACGAAGCTAAGTGGGGCCACGTCATCGCCGAAGCTAATCGCGAAAGGATAGGCGCAAAGTCCTCGAAACGTCTTGCTGTGGCACCAGGACAAGAAAATGATCGTAGCGATATAGAGTTGGACATCACCGCCCCCGCCACCGACGCCGCCCGCAAATGGCAAGGCTTCGGCACAGCCCTAAAGCCAGCTCATGAGCCCATCGTCCTCGCACGCAAGCCGCTAATTGGAACCGTAGCCGCCAATGTGCTGGCGCATGGAACGGGGGCACTGAATGTGGATGGGTGTAGGGTGGAAGCCGCAGACGGCGTGCCGAAGTTCACGCATCGTCGCGAGGACTCGGTTAATTGCTACGGCGACGGCAAGAACGGCAGCAACCGCACGGGGGAGATGGATACGGCCACCGGCCGCTGGCCCGCCAACGTCATCCACGACGGCAGCGACGAGGTGGTGGGGGCGTTTCCGCCCGCTCCTGGGCAACAGCGCAGCGTCGGGCCGGCAAATGGTGCGAAGCCAAGCATCAATTGTTATGGAGACTTTGGACCGCGGAATCAATTCGATCCTCGATGCGACTCCGGCTCCGCCGCCCGCTTCTTCTACAGTGCCAAGGCCGACAAGGACGACCGCCTTGCCTCACGGCACCCCACGGTCAAGCCCGTCGATCTCATGGCCTACCTATGCCGCCTCATCACGCCTCCCGGTGGCACCGTGCTCGACCCCTTTGCCGGCAGCGGCTCGACCGGCATGGCCTGCATGCGGGAAGGCTTCGACGCCATCCTGATCGAGCGCGAAGCAGAATACGTCGCGGACATCAAGCGCAGGATCGCGCATGTGTCGGGGGAAGATGCGCCCCTATTTGCGGGGGCAGCCGAATGACCTGCCGTTCCCTCTGCCCGATCGTCGCCTTTGTGCCGCATCAATTGATCCCGGACTACGAGCGCTTGGGCTGGATGAGGCTCGCCCAGCTCGGGCCAACGCATGGGGAGTGGTCAGAACTTCTCGGATTTCTGTGTAATTGCCGGCCTGTAACCCCGATGCGTCCGTCTCCTGCGGTACAGGAGTCCCTATGGCCACAGGAGCCGTGATTGACCGAGGTGTGGCGCATCGCCCTTTGTGAGGTCCAGCGGGAAAAACTCGCCGCGGATGGCCTCCTCCGTATAGGAATACCGAGCTACCGTCCGCTGATCCTCAAGCGGCATACAACCCGCTCTGGCCGGGTCTACCAGCGGGAAAAGTGCATGTTCCCCGGCTACCTGTTCGTCAAGTTCTCCACCGCCATGGAGGGCTGGACACGGTTATTTGTCACCCCTGGGATCAGGTTGTCCAAGCCGCTGATGATAGAGGGCGACCGCTATGCGGTGATCCCAGAGGACAAGATCGAGGCCATATCCGTGCATGAACGCAGGGGATTTGGGGAGCGCAATGCCCTTGCCAAGAGCATGGACCTGCATGTGGGCGACGAGGTCAAAATCAGGGCTGGCCGATGGGGTGAACTGCTGGGGAAAATCGAGACCCTTGACGACGACGAGCGGATTAGCGTACTGATTAAATTCCTCGGTGCCGAAAAGCGCGTAATCGTTCCCGTCACCAGATTGGCCGTATAGCCTATTTGGTGCGCAGTGCGCCGGGGAACCAATTTCCAAAATCTCAACATTGAGAACAAGGCCCCTGAATGGCTTTTCAGAAGGGCCAGTCCGGCAATCCCGGCGGCCGACCTAAAGAAATCAAAGAAATACAGGAACTTGCGCGAAAGCATTGCCCGGCGGCCATAGCGCGGCTGGCAAAGGTGCTGAGCAAGGGGAAATCGGACAGTGCGGTTGTGGCCGCAGCGATTGCGCTGCTCGACCGTGCCTACGGGAAGGCGCCGCAGGCTATCGCCATGTCCGGCCCCGACGGCGGCCCCATCGAGACCAAGGAACTCTCCGACCTCGACGCCGTGCGTCGGATCAATTTTCTGCTGCGCAAGGCGGCAAATGCCCCTCCCAAGGAGAAGCCATGAGAATACGTTCCATCCTCGCGGTGGCCTTGCTGTGGGCGCTTTCAGCGGTAGCGCCGGCGCGGGCGCAGGGCGCGATCAATGACGTGGTGTGTGGCTCTGCCGTGAGTGGCTGTGTGCTGCTCAACTCGCCGGGCCAATTCTTCGGCGCCTATGCCGAGTGCACCTCGGCCTGCTGGCTGATGGTGTTCAACTCGACCACGGTGCCTGGCAATGGGGCGACGACGGCCGGCAAGGCCTCGGGGAACATGGTCGATTGCATCGATATCGCCGCGGGGAGTTCGAGGTCGGTCAACTATATCTTCAATCCGATCGTCATGTCCGTGGGGATCAGCATCGCCATCTCTTCGACGGCGTGCGCCACGCTGACGTTGAGCGCGGTCGGTTTCATCCACGGGACAGTGCAGTGATATGAAGCGGCTCGCGCTCTCGGCTCTTGCACTCGCGCTGCTTGGTGCGCCGGCGTCTGCGCAGCTCGTCAGTGGCGGCGGGTCCTCCTCCTTCATCATCGGCACCACGGCGATCACGGGTGGGGCGACGACACAGGTATTGTTCAATTTAGGAGGCGTTGTTAGTTCGGATACGGGCTTCACTTACGCAGGATCCGGTGGGGCCGTTACGGCGGCGGGGCTTTTGGGAACGTCATCGGCCGGTACGGCTGCAAATCCATCATTGTTTGTTGGTAATACGACCACGGGATTTAGTAGTGTCTCTACGACAGGTCTTAACATTTCTGTCAACGGTGTTAGCAAAGCTGATTTCGACGTAAGCTCATCTGGGAATTGGAGTTTTACAGGAAGTCTTGTTTCTTCTACCGGTCTCAGAACAAATGGTTTTTTGCAAGCCGGTCCTGGTAGTCCGATCGTGGCTGGAGGATCGACAGCATATGGAGTTACCATATCGAATGCGGCTAGCTTTGGCATTTATGCTGGTTCTGGTGCACCTAGCATCAGCGCAGGAAAGGGAAGTCTGTACCTTCGCACGGACGGGACAACGACAAACGATCGAGCGTACATAAATACGAACGGTTCTACTACATGGACAAATATTACTACGGGTGGCTAGCCGCCGCCGATGATGCAAGATAATCCCAACTTCATCGTTCCGACCGCCGCGCCTGGAACCGCAACTATAGCCCAATGCAACAATAAAGCCGCGGTATCTTCTACTAATATAGCGATAACGACGACAGCTATACAGACATTGGGATACGCTACGCCAGGAGACGGCGGCGGGGCTTTTTATGTTAGAACGATTTCTCCGACGTATTCGACTTATGCTATACAATCCGACGACGGGGCATGGTGGCAGTACGTCCCTGGGCCGGAAGGCTGGAACGCTAAGGTTGCTGGTGTCGTTGCCGATGGTGTTACAGACGACTCACCAAATTTAATGAATGCGCTGCTGCCGTTTCAAAATTCAAACGTGATCATTGGAGGGGGTAATGTAACTGGGAGGCTTGTTCTTCCTGGAGCCAATATGGCTTTGGCTAGACCGGTCATTTATGCCGGAAGTCTTGGCAGCGCATTATCAATCAGAGGACAGTCGAACGGAGCCGAAGGCATAGGAGTCAGCACATCGTTTACATGGAAAGGAACATCGACATATCCGTCCATGTTTATTCTTTACGGCGCAAATTCCTCTTTGTTCGATGAGATGAACTTTGATGGACAGACTTTTGCCGGAACATCAGGAATTACCAATAACGTACATATAACTGCAGATAATTCGTATTTGGATCACTTGACATCAGGAACGCCAGCGGGGACTGCGCAGACTTTCAATGTCACATCGAATGCTACATTGGCTGTTGGAGTATCTCTTGGAATCGGGGCTGGGACAGCAAACTTTGAGATCGTCTACATTTCTTCTCTTCCCGAAGGCGGCACATCTTTCGTAGCAACTTGCGTTAACTCTCATAATCCGGGGGAACTCGTTGGTGGTGGTCTTCCGACAAATAATATCATGTTCAGGAGGTGTGCATTCTCGGTGCCGCCTCCGTTCAATAGTAATAACAAAGGTTGCGGAATTCTTGTCGGAAATCCGATTACGGTGACGGTTCAGGCTGCCCAGGTAATATTGCGAGACTGCATAACTACTGGCGGTGCGTATTTCAATACGGCCGCCACAATGTCTGCGGCAAGTCCGGCGGTCGTAACAGACATAGCGCACGGCCTGCCTGACGGAACCGCAATTCAGTTTCAATCTACTTTACCAACTGGCGCAGATCGATCCCTGACTTATTACGTTAAGTCTCCCGCTGCTGATAGTTATAACATTTCACTGACCT
>DATLUX010000214.1:0-8934 GCA_035577805.1 Verrucomicrobiia bacterium | reverse complement strand
ACCTCGCGGGTCTGCCGGCGTGAGAACCAGAACGGGGAACCGCAGTAGGTTAGGGCATGATCGCGCATGGAACGAGGGAGAACACAGCGCTAAGGGGTCGAGGCGGGAGGCGCAAACCGGGGTTCAGGAATGCGGGCGCCTCGTTTGAATTGCACGTCGAAAAAGGTCACGAACAACATATAACCGATGATGATGACCGCGCACGAGGCTTGGATTGCGCCGATCAGACGGACATTGACCGGACGACGCCGGATGCCCTCGATGCAAGCCAGGGTGATATGCCCGCCGTCCAACACCGGAATGGGCAGCAGATTCAGCAGGGCCAGATTGACGTTGAGCACCACGCTGAACCACAGAGCCAGGCGCCAACCGTTCTCGTTTTCAAACAGCCGATAATAAATGCGCACAATACCCACCGGCCCGCTCAGATGCTGGAGACCTATGTCCGATTTGCGCGATAACACCGCCCCCAACGTGCTGACCATGGCCATCACACTGGCCCGCACTTGCTCGAACGGCGCCGGATGATCGATGGACATCCGGCCGCCGCTCTCCCAGGCAATGCCCAGGCGCGGATACCGCATCTCTTCCGAAATGTTCGGATTATCCTTCCAACCTTCCGGCAACACCGGCTTGAGCGTCACCGAGAACTCGTTCGTCCCCCGCTTGACTCCCAGCGTCACCGGGTCGTTCGGCGCCCGCCGAATTTCGTCACTGATGATTTGCGGGTGATAAATCTTGGTGCCGTTGATGGAGGTGATGACATCGTTGGCCTTGATCCTTCCGAGGGCCGCCGGGCTATTGGGCTCGACCTTCGCCACCAGCGGCGTTTCCAGAGGCATGACTTGGATTTGGCGTAAGCCACGCCGTTCCCACGCCGCCGTCTTTTCGCGCGTCGGTTTGGTCGGCACCGTTAATTCCTTGCCGTCCCGCAACAAGGTCACCGGAACAACCTCCCCTTCACTGCGCACGATCCGCCAAGTCACGGAATCGCCAATCCCGCCAAAGCGGCTGACGGGCTGGCCGTCTACTTGCTTGATGCAGTCTCCAGGCCGCAGGCCTGCCTTTTCCGCCGGCGAATCCTTGGCCACATAGCCGATGGTGGTGGTGGTTTCCGATTCACCCACCGGACGGCCGATCTGCCAGACCACCACGGCGAAGACAAACGCGAGTCCGAAGCTGAACAGCGGCCCGGCGAAGGCCACAATGATCTTGTCCAACACGCTGATCGGAGGCAGTTCCTCAGGTTTGGTGCCCGGCTTGCCTTCGATCGCCTCCATCGTGGCCATTTGCGGCAAGGCCACATAACCGCCCGCTGGGATTGTGCCCAGACAATAGATCACTCCCTTGATTTCCTTTTCCCAGATGGGTTTGCCGAACCAGATGGCGAACCGATCCACCTTTAAACCACGCCAGCGCGCCGCCAGAAAATGCCCAAGTTCATGCACGAAAATCAGGAGATTAAACAGCAACAAAACCTCCAGCAGAATGAACAGGATTTTTAATGCTTGCATATCATCAGGACCGCTCCGCCAACGTGGCAGACGGCTTGAATATAACGAGAGACCCCCTGCTGGCAATCACCCAGTTGGCGATTGGGCAATCGCTCGAACTTCCAATCGGCTTTCAAAAAGCCCGCTCGCCGTTCGTTGAATGTTGAGCGTGGGCGTTGGACGTTGGACGCTTCAGCACGACAGGGCTCTTGGTGATCAAGTCCTGCCTTGGAGTTCACGTTAGGCCAAACACGGGCGCCCCCTAGCCAAGTCGAGCTGGCGTGGCAAAGGAGTGTCTACCCTGGAACTGGTTGAGGTACGCTTAACGCCGTGCGCCGGCATAGCGCATTCCGCCGCCCCCGCCGCCACGCGCGGTGGCATAGTGAATGCCGCCTCCGCCTCCGCCATGACCTCCGGCATAATGAATGCCGCCGCCATATCCGCCGTGGCCGCCTGTGTAGTAAATGCCGCCGCCATGTCCATAGCCGCCATGTCCATAGCCGCCAGCCGTGCTGAACCCGATGCTGAAGTTCGGGCCGTAAAAGCCGACTCCAACCCTCGTCCCGCAATAGCCGGCCCCATAATAACCGCCATAACGCCCACAATTACCGCGATAATAGCCGCCGTAACAGCCAGGATAATAGTACGGATAATAAGGCCGATAGCCACAGCCATAACCGTAAGAGGCCGGATACCCATAGGAATAGGCCGCGTAGGTGTAGGTCGGATAGCTCGCATAGGGATAAGCATAAGGCGCCGCATAGGTAGCAGCCGGATAAGCCGCCGCCTGAGCCTCGGGCGTTGTCGTCGAAGCCGGCGGCGACTGAGCTGGGGCCGGCGCGGCCGGTTGTGGCGCCCGAGCCCGTTCCTCGCGATCCGCTTCCGCAGCGCGGTCCCGCAATTCACCGCCGCGCTTCAACAGAGCGGTGATGACGGACTGAGGCAAGCCGACTTCACGCAGATAGATCACTTCCCGCGCGGACGGATGATAGGGCACAGTGGAGCTTTGGATAAACGCCATGATGACTGGCTCCTCCACGCCGGCTTGGAACATCCGAATAATGTCCGAGACGCCCGTGGAAAGATACGGAGTGTTGGCACGGGCTTTGCCGTTCTCAGTCCCGGTGGGGCCGTTGGTGATAATGATGGGGCTGGCCGGCTGCTTCGCGGGCGTTTGGGCCTGCAACGTTGGCTGGACGAACGCCAACCCCACGCCGAGAAAGGTGAGGATGAATCGGTTCATGGTGGTATTTAAGACTTTAAAAGTTGATGTGCTCTTGCGAACTGCGGCGGATCTGAAACTACTCCCAGAATAAACCGCGCCGCGCCCATATCAAGCGATGGTTTACGGAGTTTTTGCAGCCACCCTCGGGTAACAGTTACTTTTAGCGCGCCGCGACAGCTTCAAACCAGCCTGCCAACCCCTGGGAGGGCTGGGAGCCTCCCACCGAGCTTGCCGACGGGGTGAGGTCTTTCAGTGCAGGTTCATGGCCCCAATTGGCGTGCTGAAGCGGCTGGAAACCAACCCGGGCTCAGCCGCTACAACCGACTGTGCCAACGGGGTTTCACCCACCAAAAACAGGCCAAGACCGCCGCCAAAAATGCCACGTAAAGGACCGTAAATATGCTCTCGGAAGCCTGAAAGAACATCACTCGATGAATCCAATGCTGCATGAACGACCCCTCATAAAGCAGGCCTCCTCCAGCCTTGAGGCGCAGTTGATTCTCCCAGGTCGTTAGCGGACACACCATCCCCGCCAGGCTCTCGGCCGTGACCAGCCCAATGCAACAAAGATGGGCGGCGCGAAACCACACGTTGCGCACAAACTCCCAGCCGCGCCATCTCCCCAAAGCGATGAGGGGCAGGCTCAACACCACAAACAAAACAAACGCAAAATGCAGCAGCAACACTGCATCTGCGCCCAGATGGTAAATCTGCATTAGACCGAAGTGGCCTTGTGAATGGACGCGCTTCCAAGACACCGACGGTGCAGCGTCAGCCAGACGAAACAGCTCACGAGCTTTTGCGCGCGTATTTTTCGATGGTCGCCACCACTTCTTCCAACGTCGCGGGTTTGGCCAGGCAGGGATGATCGCAGATGATCCCCTCGTTTTCTTCAACCTGATGTTTGCGCACCGCGGCGGTCAAAAACACGATCGGCGTTCCTTTCAGCCGCGGATCGGCGTCGATCATGGCCGCGACATTCCCTCCCGGCAGGCGGGGCATGATGATATCGAGCAGGATCAGGTCCGGCTTGAACTCCTTGGCGGCCGCCAGGGCATCCTCCGCCCAGTTTTCCACCCGCACCTCATACTGCCCCGTTTCCTCCAGGTTCAGTTTGAGCAAACTGGTCAAACTCTTTTCGTCATCGACCAATAGGATCTTCTTTTTTGGCATTAACCTTTCCTCCCCGGCAGGACCACGATCACGCGGACACCGCCCGATGTTTTGTTCTTAATTTCGATCGTACCGCCGTGCAGCTCGATAATCTTCTTGGAGACCGGCAGGCCCAGTCCAGTGCCGACGCCGGTCGGCTTGGTGGTAAAAAACGGATCGAAGATTCGCGCCAGATTCGCCTCCGGAATTCCCGAGCCGGTGTCATCCACTTCCGCCACCACCACCGTCTCGCCGACCCACAGGTGGGTGGCTTTGCGGGACCCCTCGAAGTGAGTGGTCTCGGTCAGTTGTTTGGTAAAGGTGCGGACGGAAAGAGCTCCTCGTCCGGGCATGGCATGGATGGCGTTCATGAAGAGATTGACGAACACCTGTTGGATCTGGGTCTTGTCCACCGCCACCTTGGGCAGGTTCGGCGCGAAGTCCTGGCTCCATTCGATGCCGTTCTTGCTTAATTCATGTCGGACCATCTTGACCGTGGCCTGGATGAGTTCATTGAGATCCTCCGGCTGAACCGCCAGTTGTTTGGAAGCGGCGAAGTCCAGCAAGCCGCGCGTGATCGAATCCGCGCGGCCAATGGCTTCTTTCATCTCCTGCAGGACCATGTGTATGTTCTCATCGCCGGACGTGAATTTCTTAGTGAGGTAATTCACGCCCATCTGCAGGATGGCCAGCGGGTTTTTGACTTCATGAGCCACGCCGGCGGCCAGGGTGCCGATGGATTCCATTTTTTCGGCCTGGATGAGTTGGAGCTGGGCGGATTTCAGTTCTTCATGCGAACGGCGCAGGGCCATCTCGCTCGAGGCCAGTTCCAGATTCTTGAGCTGCAATGTTTCTTCAAAACGTTTGCGCTCCGTGATATCCCAGAAAATGCATTGGGTGCCCAGGATCTGCCCTTTGGCATCCCGAATCGGCGTCTTGACCACATGCACATGGATGGTCTGCCCATCGGGGCCGACATTCTCTTCCACCGTCTCAAAGATCTGCCCGGTGTGAATCACCTTTTGATCATCCTTTTGATATTTAGCCGCGAGCTCGGGCGGATAAAAATCCCAATCGGTCTTGCCGATGATCTGTTCCAGCGGTTTGCCCAACATTTGGCAGAAGCGCTGATTGGCAAAGGTAAAACGCTCGGATAAATCCTTCCGAAACATGTTCTGCGGCAGATGTTCGACTAAAGAATGATAGAAGGCCTCAGATGTGATCAGTTGTTCTTCGGCTCGGGAGCGTTCAATGGCATAACTCATTGAGCGCCGCAGCATATGCGCATCCAGACGTCCCTTGACCAGGTAATCCTGAGCCCCTTCGCGCACCGCTCCAATCGCCAGCGTCTCGTCATCCACCCCGCTCAGCACCACCACCGGCACATTCGGCGCCGCGGCGTGCACCGCCCGGAACGCTTCCAACCCATGGCTGTCCGGCAAGGATAAATCGGTCAACACGATGTCGAAGCTCTCCGCGGACAGCCGCGCGATGGCCTCCTGCACCCGCCCGGCCAGATGCAAGTCGAACTCCGCCGTGGTGACTTCCTTGAGTAATTCCCGTAATAACCGCGAATCCAGCGGGTTGTCCTCCACCAGGAGAATGCGGATCGGTTTATCTTCCATACCAACAGCACCGCGCTCACTGCCTATACGAATACGCGAATACGCGCGGAACGCCCAAATCTATCCGCATTTTCGAACGGAAACCAGCGGATTTCCGGAAATTGTTGGGGCAGGGCAGGAAAATGACCGGCAGAAAAACAAGGCCGTTGGCGCACCGCCTAGACTGACTAAACGCACAGCCGGCATCATGCCTCATCGTTGTTGATTCCTGCCGCGTGCCCGGTCAGCATTTTTCTGCCCGCCATTTTTCTGCCCCAATCTTGCTGTCGGCCCTCTTTCTGCCCCCCGAATCGCCCTTGTTTCCGCTTTCCGCTTTCCGCTTTCCGCTTTTTCCCGCCCGTAATTCCCTTTGACAAGGGGAATCTGCATTTCTACCGTCACGGGCCTGGACGGCTGGGGTCGTAGCTCAGTTGGTAGAGCACCACAATGGCATTGTGGGGGTCAGGGGTTCGAATCCCCTCGGCTCCACCAGCCGCCGGAGGCCCGGTCGCTTTTTAGCAAGGTCACCATCCACAGGAACGGTATAGTTAAAAGGGGCCGATAATCCGATTTCGCCACCACGGTCACGGCGTCCGCAAACGACGAAAACTTGGAGCTATCCCACACCCTCACCTGCAACGTTGCGGTCTCGGTCGGCGTCACTCCAGCGCGAACAAAGGGCTGCCCGCCGCAGCCGGCACCCACCAGACACCCGACCGAGAGTTAGGAAAGTGGATAACGGGAAATGATCACCGAAGCAATCTCGCTGATTCGTCAATTCGTCATTCGTCAGCGCCGTTGGTCCAGCCGCGGCATGGACGCTGGGGCGTTTCGTCTCACGGACAATTATCGGGATTAGCCTGGTTTCCGAACAAGACTTTCCGAGCCCGAGCATTCAATTGCCGATGCTTGGGACAGGAAATTATCTTCCATCAAAAATTGTCTTTGGTTCAAGAACATCCTCGGCACTAAATGGCCGGGACATGCCTCACGGGACTGGGACCGAGACCGCAGTGCGTTGGTTGACGACGACGGCGCTGGCGGGTTTGCTTTTCAGCGCGGGCTTGAGATTGAACTGGGCGCAGATCATCGATGCGCTGCGCCGCTGTCGGCTCGGCTGGATCCTGGCCCTCAACTTTCTGGGGGTGCCGCTGCTGGCGATGGGGTTGGTGAGCTTGTTTCAGGTTCCACAACCCATCGCGGTAGGAATGTTGTTGCTGGCGGCGGCACCGTTCGCGCCGGTGATTCCGACCTTCGCCCGGCTGGCCCGGGCCGATCCAGCCCTGGCGGCGGCGTTGACCGGGCTGTTTCCGTTCTTGTCGGCGTTTATGACCCCGTTGATCTGTCGACTGAGCCTGATTGCTTTGCCGGGCCACGATTCGGTGGCATTTAATTCCTGGTTTATCCTGCTCGTGCTGGTCTCGAGCATCACCGTGCCGCTGGTCGCCGGCGTGGCCTGCCGCCGATCTCTCCCGCGCCTCGGAGTCCGCCTGGCCGATCCGGTCCAGATCCTGGCGGAGGGGGCCGGGGCCGTCGGACTTGCGTTTATCACTGTCGTCGAGTTCCAGGCCATCCGTTCGACCGGGCCCCAACCATTGCTGGCCATGCTGCTGCTGAGTGAGCTGTCGTTTGTTGCCGGTTACGCACTGAGCGGGCCGGCGGCAGCGGCGCGACTGGTGGTGGCGTTGGGCACTTCCAACCGCAACATCGCGCTGGCAGTCCTGGTGGCGGTGCAGAGTTTTCCAGGCACACCGATTGTGGCTGCAGTCGTCACCAATGGATTGTTGCTGATTCTCCTTGGGTTGCTGCATGTCGGAGGCTGGCGTTTGGCAGTATGGGTGAGAAGGGGCGGCTGATAGCGCCCTCGCACATCTGCGCCCGGGTCGATCGTATGGGCTTTCCACCTGCATCGCTCAGTTCACACCATTTCAACCACCATTTCATGGAGAGCTTCCACCAGCTTTCCCACGCGCATTGGGACCATGAACCCCAATCTGAAGTAAGCCGAGGTAACGAGGTACACCCTGAGCCTGTCGAAGGGCTCTGATCTTTTTCCCGGAGAACGCGTTGGGGTAGAGTGAGCCTCCTGACGTCGGCTGCTACCTGAGGGTCGGTTCATAGGTAGCTTTCACCTGCACGTCATGCGCATGAGCATTGGGGCCATGAACTCTCACTGAAAAAGAGCCCTCACCCCCAGCCCCTCCCACTCGCCTCGGCGAAGCCTCCGGCGTAGCCAGGGTCCGATCGGAGAGGTGGCCGAAAGGCCGGGTGAGGGTCCGAGAGGCCGGAGTGAGCGCAACGTCACCGGCCTCGACCCGCGGTTCGCCGGTCGGGCTGATGGTCGAACTGGTTGCGGAATAACTCTGGACCAAACGTTCGTAACCCGAGCGCTCGAAAGCGAGGGTGACGGAATACCAATAGAAACTGCGGAAGAAGATCAGTTCAGTTTGGCTCGTGACGACGAAGGTGCCATCCGTCTCCGAACGGGCCGCCGGCTTTTGTTTCAGGGCCTGCGCTCCTTTCACTGGCTCCATCGAGTCGGTGGTAGGCCGATTCACAACCCGGCGCACCTGAACGTTGGAGATGGGCTGGTGGGTTTGCGCGTCGACCACGCGTCCGGTCACGCGCGGAGAGATATATTGGGAAAGGGAGTGCTGACAGCCGCACAAGCCCACCAGCACCCCTGCCCACAGCAGGCGCGAAAGACACGGCCTAACGCTGGATGCGTTTGAGTTCACAACACGAGTAAGGGGCAGGACGACACGACCTGCCCTCCTTCTCCATTGCGCTCCGTCCCAAAAGCCCGCCGGATGGTTTCGGAGGCTTCGGACGGTTGCCGTGGCCAACCCCAGGCGGCGGGCGGCCAGAGCAGCAACATTCACCGGCTCATCACTTGGCTTGGGCCTTGTGCGCCGTGATCGCCGCCACCACGCTGTTCAACTCGGCCACCAGCGAATCCAGATGTTTTTGCAATTCAATGCCGGACGTTTTTGTTTTCTGGATGATCGGTTTGGCTGCGTCGATCCCTTGCACCGTGAGGTCGGTGCCGAGGGCGGTCCGCAGGTCTTTCAAGTTGGACAGATACGGAGGGAACGCCTGGTTGGCGTCTTGCGCCACAGTCTTAATGTTGCCGAAGGTCTCCTGAAGTTTGGCCCGGCGTTCCTGAGCGAGTTTGCGAATCTCTTCATTCTTCACTGAGCCGAGCTGAGTTTCCCATTGCTGGAAGTAAGCCTGGCCGCGCTCGCGCATTTCTTCCGCCTGCTTGGTGGCTTTTCGATGGGCCGACTCGACCTTATCGACGCTTTTGGCGTACGTTTCATAGGCTTTGCGTGGGTCGGTGCTGGCCGAGGCCTCCAGGCCATCGAGGGCTTTCATCGAAGCATCCACGGCTGTTTTGATCGCAGCCACATCATTGCGCAGTGTATTGATGCTTTCGCCCGTTTTATCGGCCTGCTTGTAT
>DATLUX010000213.1:0-12509 GCA_035577805.1 Verrucomicrobiia bacterium | reverse complement strand
AGGGGAACCCCTGCAGATGATCCCAGTGGGCGTGCGTGATTAACAACGTAGCCCGGACCGGTCGCGACCCAAACTCCGCGCTGAGCGCCTCGCCCAATGGCCGCAGCCCGGTGCCCGCGTCCAGAATGACGATCTGGCCCGCGGCGCGCACCTCCACGCAAGCGGTGTTGCCTCCATACCGGACGGTGTCCGGTCCCGGCACCGGCACCGAGCCGCGGACGCCCCAGAACCGGATGCGTGGCGCATCGGCGCTGCTCTCGGGCGTCAAGCCGCCGCGGTAAACAGGTGATTCCGGCGCCACCAGCCGATCGAGCAACGCCAAAAGCCGATCGGGATCAATTGGTTTGGCCAGAAACTCGTCCGCGCCGGCTTCCAAGGCGGACTGGCGTGTGTCCTCGAAACTGCGTCCGGACATCGCAAGCAGGAAAGAATGACCTAGGGCGCGATCGGCGCGCAAAGTGGAGAAGACGTGGAAGCCATTGGTGCCGGGCATGAACAGGTCGCAAAGGATGGCCTGCGGCCGATGTTTGCGGGCCAGTTCCAAGCCGGCCTCGCCCGCGGCGGCCTCAAAGACCTGCCATCCTTGCCGGCGCAAGAGCGTCGCCAGGACTGAACGGACGTCCAGATCGTCTTCAATCAGCAATACGGTCCTCATGCAGCCACTTCCTGAGGTCCTTTCCCCCCATTGATCAGGAACAACACCGCCATGCGCACCGCCAAGCCGTTAGTGACCTGCTCCAGCACCACGGAACGTTCGCAGTCCGCTACCTCGCTGTTGATCTCGACCCCGCGATTGATCGGGCCCGGATGCATGATGAGCACGTCGGGTTTGGCTTTGGCGAAGCGCGCCTGGGTTAACCCGAACAGGTTCGTATACTCACCGATACTGGGGAACATCGTCTTGCGTTGGCGTTCGTGTTGGATGCGCAGCAGGTTGATCACATCCGCTTGAGCGATGGCTTCGTCGACGTCGTAAGTCACCCGGCAGCCCATTTGCTCGAACACGCGCGGCACCAACGTGGCCGGGCCGCATAACGTCACTTTGGCGCCCAACTTGAGCAGAGCCCAGATATTGGATCGCGCCACACGACTGTAAAGAATGTCCCCCAAGATGGTCACATTCAGCCCTTCCACCCGCCCTTTCCGTTCGCGGATGGTAAACGTGTCCAACAACGCCTGCGTCGGATGTTCATGGGCGCCGTCCCCGGCGTTGACCACGCTGCCGCGCAGGATGCGAGAAAGGAAATGGGGCGCCCCGGTGGCGCTGTGCCGGATGATGATAATATCCGCGTTGAGCGCCTCCAGATTTCGTGCCGTGTCCTTGAGCGTCTCACCTTTCTTCAGCGAAGACGCTTCGGCCGTGAAATTGATCACGTCCGCGGTCAAGCGCATGGCCGCGAGTTCGAAACTGATGCGCGTGCGCGTGGACGGTTCGATGAACAGGTTCACCACCGTCTTGCCGCGCAAGGCCGGCACCTTTTTGATCGCGCGTTCGCCGACGGCCCGAAAGGCGCGTGCCGTGTCATGCACCAAATGGATCTCCTCGCTGGTGAGCGATTCGATGTCGAGCAGGTGCTGGCGATTCCACACTGCGGTGGACGCAGCCGCTTTCACGCTCGGGTTCGCACTGGCATTCCCATTCGCCGTCATGCCGTCTTCTCCAGATAAACCATGTCCTCGCCGGCTTCTTCTTTCAAGCGCACATCCACTCGTTCCGAGCTGGAGGTGGGAACATTTTTGCCCACGAAATCGGGTTTGATCGGCAACTCGCGATGCCCGCGATCCACCAGCACCGCCAATTGAATGCGACGGGGCCGCCCGAAATCGTTTAACGCATCCAACGCTGCCCGCGTGGTGCGTCCGCTGCTTAATACATCATCCACCAACACCACCGTCTTGCCGCTCACATCGAAAGGAATGGTCGTGGGCATGATCTTGGGCGCAGCATGCTGATCCAGATCGTCCCGGTGCATGCTCACATCAATGCATCCCACCGGAACCGGATGGCCCCAAATCCCCTTCAGCAAAACGCCCAACCGGTCCGCCAGATGAATGCCGCCCCGCTGCACCCCTACCACCACCACCGATTGACTCTGATCGTTACGCTCCGCGATCTCATGCGCAATGCGCGTCAAAACCCGATGGATGGCTTGCGCGTTAAGGATCGGGGTACGGCTCGTCGGCGACTCAGACATACCGGCAATGAACTGGGCGAAACCCAGCCTGAAGGCAAGGGAAAACGGTATTCCAATGCGGAATGCGGAGTGCGGAATGCGGACTCGCTACCCGCGGCTACCTAAATGGGTGTGATTGGGCGGCTTAGTCCCGGATTCCGCCCTCCGCATTGCGCCCTGGTTAGTCCCGATGGGCGTTGGCTTGCCGACTCTTCCGCCACTTGGATCGATGCTTAACAATCCAGTCGGTCAGGGCGCGCTCAAACCCGATGTCATAACCGGCCTTCTCGGACTCAATCCATTTATGCTTGAGGATTTCATCCCGTTCGGCCTGGAACTCCTTGTACAGCGTCGAGTTCCGAAGCAGTTCTGTTCCGTTTTCCTTCTGGGGTGGATTCTCGTTGGACATGAGCGGCAGCAGCTGTTCTGACTAAGCTAGTGTAACATCGAGACTTCCCAAGACAATGCAGAATTTCTGCGCGTTTCGGCCTCGGGGAAATCCTGGTCTGGGCTCAGAAAGCGCGCTCGACAGCGTCCGGCTCCTTTCGGATAGTGCGGCCGATTCGACTGCACTTGCACGCATGAATGCTCGCCTCGTCGCCTGCTGTCTGTTCACCACCCTGCTCACCGGACCGGCGGTGGCGCCGGCCCAGGACACCAGCCCGTTGGCCGGAACCTCCCCCCTGCAAGCCAGTGGGGATCTTTCCGCTAAAATGGTCGACGGCATCCATACGTTCCTTACCGGCGAAATTGAGCGGGCAGCCGCGGAACGGAGCAAGCTCTGGACGCGCGATCTGAGTTCCGCTGAAAGCTATGTCCAAAGCATCAAAGCCCAGCGCGAACGCTTTCAGCGGATCATCGGCGCGGTCGATGCGCGGCTGCTGGCGGCACTCGAATATGTGGCCAGCCCGACCGAGCCGGCGCTGGTGGAGGAAACCGCTCGCTACACGATCCACGCCGTCCGCTGGCAGGTCTTTGAGGGCGTTCATGCGGAAGGCCTTTGGTTGCAACCGAAGGCGCCGGCCGTCGCCTGCATCATCGCCGTGCCCGATGCGGATCAAACCCCGGAAATGGTGGCCGGATTAGCCATCGGGCTAGGCCCGGAAACTCAGTTTGCCCGGCGCCTGGCGGAGAACGGGTGCCAGGTGCTCGTGCCGACTTTGATCGATCGCAAGGATACCTGGAGCGGCAATGATCAACTGCGGCGTTTCACCAACTTGCCCCACCGGGAATGGATCTATCGCCAGGCCTTCGAACTCGGCCGCCATATCATCGGCTACGAAGTCCAAAAAATCCTGGCGGCGGTCGATTGGTTTGAAGCGGAGGCGGTCCGAACCCAGACCACCCCTCCCAAAGTCGGGGTGATCGGTTATGCCGAAGGGGGGTTGCTGGCCTTGTACGCCGCCGCCATCGACCCGCGGATCGATGCCGCCTTGGTGAGCGGCTATTTCGATTCCCGCCAGCCCTTGTGGCAGGAACCTATCTATCGAAATGTCTTTGGACTTCTCCAGCAATTCGGGGATGCCGAAATTGCCAGCCTGGTCGCACCCCGCCCGCTGATCGTCGAACACAGCGAAGCTCCCCGCATTGATGGCCCGCCTAAAACCCAGGAGGGCCGCGGCGGCGCCGCGTCCGGCAAATGGCAAACGCCCGAATTCAATACGGTGGATTTTGAAGTCAACCGCGCCCGCGACCTGACCAAAAACATCGGGACGAAGATCACTTTCCTGCATGGCAACGAAGGCTCAACTTTGAACCCGTGCGGAGACCGGGCCCTCACCGAATTGCTGGCCCGCCTCGGCGTGCCGAGCCGCACGCTCCGGCCGCCGGACCCGCCCCCTTCCGATCGGCGTGGACCCCACTTCAGCGCCGGTGAACGCCAGAAACGTCAGGTCCGCGAACTGGTTGATTACACCCAACGCCTGCTGCGCGCCTCCGAACGCGAGCGCGACCAAACCTTCTGGCGTTCCATCAAGACCAGGGACCCCGCCGAATGGGCCGTCGCCGCCCAGGCCCATCGATCTAATCTCTGGCAAAATGTCATCGGCAAGCTGCCGCCCGCCAGCCTGCCTCCCAACCCGCGTTCACGAAAAATTTATGATAAAGAAAAATGGACCGGTTACGACGTGATGCTGGATGTCTGGCCGGATGTGTATGCCTGGGGTGTGCTGTTGCTGCCCAAAGATCTCAAACCCGGCGAACGCCGCCCGGTGGTCGTCTGTCAACACGGCCTGGAAGGGGTCCCCGCCGATACCATCACCGACGACCCGAAAGCCAGCGGGTTCGGCCCGTACCGGGCTTTTTCCGCGCGCCTGGCTGAAAGGGGCTTCATCGTGTTCGCTCCGCACAATCCGTATCGTGGAGTCGATAAATTCCGAACACTCCAACGCAAAGCCAACTCGATTGGCTGTTCCCTTTTCTCGGTGATCCTGGCCCAGCACGAGCGTATCCTGGATTGGTTGAGCGCCCAGCCGTTCGTCGATCCGCAGCGCATCGGTTTCTATGGACTTTCCTACGGCGGCAAAACCGCCATGCGTGTGCCCTCTCTCCTGGATCGGTACTGTCTTTCCATCTGCTCCGCGGATTTCAACGAGTGGATCACCAAATGCGCCACCGTCGATTCGCCCTATAGCTATCTCTACACCATCGAGTATGACATGTACGAGTTCGATCTTGGCCACACCTACAATTACGCAGAGATGGCCGCTCTGATCGCCCCGCGGCCTTTTATGGTCGAACGCGGCCACCACGATGGGGTTGCTCCCGATGAATGGGTCGCTCATGAATTCGCCCGCGTCCGCCGTTTCTATGCTCAACTCAAGATCTCTGACAAAACCGAGATCGAGTTCTTCGACGGCCCCCATTCCATCAATGGCCAGGGAACTTACCGCTTCCTGCATCGGCACTTGCAATGGCCCGAACCGTGATTCCAGTGCGGAATGCGGAATGGGGAATGCGGCTTGCCACGCCCGTAGCCGCAGGCGAAGGCGGAATGCGGAATACGGAATGTCAATGATTTCGCGACGTAAATTCCTGGCCGCCGCCTTGGCCAGTGCTGCCATCAGCGGCCGGGAGCGAAGCGGACTCTGCGCGTCCCCTGGCCAGGCCAAGCCTAAACGCGTCACGCCTGCCAACGCCTTTGACCCTGAGGTGCAGAACTTCATGAGCGAACGCGGAGTCCCGGGCGGCGCGTTGGCTGTGGCCAAAAACGGGCGTCTGGTTTACACGCGAGGTTACGGCTGGGCTGACCGGGAACAGCGCCAGTCTGTGCGCGCTGACTCGTTGTTCCGGATTGCCAGCATTTCCAAACCCATTACCGCGGCAGCCGTGCTTCGTCTCGTGGAAGCCAACCGCCTGACGCTGGATGCGAGGGTTTTGGACTACATCAAGTTGCCGGCTCATCTGGAGCCTGGCGGTATCCCGGACAAACGCTGGCACCAAATCACCGTCCGCCAGCTGCTTCAGCATACGGGCGGGTGGGATCGTGAACGATCGTTTGATCCGATGTTCCGGCCGCGGCTTATTGCCAAGGCCGTGGGGATGCCCCCTCCCGCCAATGCGGAGGCCATCATTCGTTACATGCTCGGGCAGCCGCTCGATTTCGATCCCGGCACTCGCTACGCCTACTCCAACTTCGGTTATTGCGTGCTTGGCCGCATCATCGAACAGATCACACGGCTCCCGTACGAAACGTTCGTGCGCCATCAAATTCTCGCGCCCCTCGGCATGCAACGCATGCGCCTGGGGGCCTCCCTCGAAGAGGGGCGCGCTGCCGGCGAGGTCCGCTATTACATGCCCAACGGCGAAACGAAGGAGTCCGTGTTTCCCGCCCGGCCAGGTCCGGTCTTGTGCCCTTACGGTGGATTTAACCTCGAAGCCATGGACGCCCATGGGGGCTGGATCGCGGCCGCCACGGATTTGATCCGCTTTGCGACGGTGCTGGACCCGAGGGCCCGCCATCCGCTCCTCAAGCCGGAAACGTTGCGTCTCCTGGCCCAACCACCGCCTCCTCCCGTGTCCCGGCAGGAGGACGGCTCGCTCGCGGATCACTACTATGCTTGCGGGTGGATGATCCGGCCTGTCCGCGCCACCCAGCTCAATTATTGGCACGCCGGCAGTCTGCCCGGAACCAACACGCTCCTGGTGCGCCGTTGGGACGGCCTGAGTTGGGCTGTGCTCTTCAATCAACGCTCCGAAAACGACCAGGGCTCGGACCTGACCATCGACGCCGCCCTGCATCGGGCTGCCGACGCCGTGACCGTTTGGGAATAAGCCTTGGGAGATAAGCCTATGACGTCACTCGATCCATCCGCTACAGAACTTCTCTGGCACGACGCCGACGCCCGCGAACAACGCCTGCGCCGGATTGTGACCGATCGGCTCGCGGCCCAGCCCCCGCCCGCGTTGCCCGATCAGATCGTCGCCACCTATTTCCTCGCCCTGCGCACCTCCACCCTGGTCCAGGCCGGCAAAGAGATCAGCTACCATGCCACCAGCGGCACCAAGGATGTTCCGCCAGGTTCGCTCATCGAACAATGCACCGGACACGCTGTGGGCGTGGACGCCTTCGACGCCACCGGCCGCCTGGGCCTGCTGCATATGGCCTATCCCCTCAAGATGCTCCTGCAACCAGACGGCCATCTCACTTCCACCGACATCTTACACACCGTGGCTGGAGCCATTCTGTTTGATGTCTACGAAAACCAGGACGTGCGTCTGGTCATGCTGCAGATTCCCGAACCCGTCTTGCGCACCTTTCCCGGGCCGGCTCACGGCGGACCAGGAGTCCGCGCCCTGACGAACTGGGACAAACCCGGCGACCCCACGCAACCGGCGTTCGGCACGATCCTGAAACCCACCGCCGGCATCACGCCCGAACTCGTTGGGTCGCTGGTGGAGGAAGCCGCCGGTTGTTCCTTGTTCCTCTTCGTTAAAGAAGACGAGAACCTTTATCCGCGCCTGGACTATTCACCGGTCCGAGTTCGAGCCCAGCGCGCGGTCGATTCCATCCGACGCGCGCAGGATCAGCGGGGCGGACGCGGCTTAATCTTTGCCCCGCACATCACGGGGGCTCCGCACGAAATCCTCGAGAGCGTGCAGGCGGTGCTCGACGCCGGGGCCAGCGGGGTCATGTTCAGCGAAAGCTTTGCCCTGGGCACCGTGCGAATGGTTCGTGAAGCCACCCGGCATCGGCCCGTTCCTCCGGCCATCTACGGGCATAATGCCGGCATCGGCGTGCGGACCCGTGGAGGCATCTGGCGGGACGTGATCGACTTGCTGGCGCGGCTCGACGGCATCGATTTCCGCCAGACCGCCCCGGTCCGCCGAGGCACCCCGTTCATCTATCCGCATGGTGCGGAATGGGAAGCCAGCGAGCGCGTGTTGACCCATCCACTCCCCGGAATCCGGCCCACTATGATCGCGCGGGCTGGCGGCCTCGACCAAGGCAATATCATCCTGAACTTGCAGGACGCCGAGCAACGCGGGTTACGCGAGCACATTCTTTTTCTGGCCGGTTCCGCGATCAATTCGATGACGAACAACACGGGACAACCCGATCCGCGTCTGGGCGCCGAGGCCATGCAACAGGCGTTGAACGTGCACCAAAGCGGGGCCTTGCGCGGCATTGGCTCAGACGAGCATCTGGCTGCCCTCCTCGATCTCGCCGAACGGCAAAAGCTGAAAGCCCTGACCGAAGCTTTGCGCCAGCGGTATCGTGCTGGTTCCTAGAGCTGCCATCTGCTTTTGCACGCACATTGCGACCATGAACCGCGGATTGCCACGCCGTTGGCGAAGGTTGAAGGTTCATGGAGAGCTTTCACCTGCACGTCATGTGCACGCGCATTGGGGTCATGAACTTCCACTGAAAAAGAGCCCTCACCCCTTCGGCAAGCTCGGGGCAGGCTCTCAGCCCCTCTCCCATCCGACCCTGGCTACGCCGGAGGCTTCGCCGATGCGAGTGGGAGAGGGTGGCCCCAGGCCGGGTGAGGGTCGGTTCATGGGTAGCCCGGACCTCCGAATTTCGGACGCACATTGGGACCTTGAACCCTTCGTTCCGAGACGCCCCCCAAAATCGAGAACGAAGGACGAGCACGAGGATGCTTCGCGCGTTTTCGCTTTCCGCTTTCCCGGCTTCGCCCTACGGCTACGCCGTGGCAGGCCGCTTTCCGCTTTCCCCCCGGGGTTCATAGGCAGATCGTGCTTTCTCATGGTCCTGTCCTTTCTTCTGCACGGCATTGAGCCGGAATAGGAATAGCGTCCGCGCCGGCCGCGGTTTGCAGTTTAAGGTTGATCCTGGGCGTGCTGTTGTTTTTGGTTTGCAAATGGATGGTGGCGACACGGACTTTGCCTTGGGGCAGTTGCCCAGGGTTCAAGGTGCTGAAGGCGGCGAGGATCACGCGTTGGTGCTGGATCGCCTTTGGGTCATAATGCGGAGGTTGTTCGAAGGCTCCAGGGTCTCCGCCTTCAATGCCGACGATGCGGGCGTCAGTTCCAGCGACGTTCAGGGTGAGCTGATAAGCCGCCAGCGGTCGTGACCCTGATTCCACAAACACATTCATCGTGGTGAAACTGCCAGTGCCCACGGGCTTGGTGGTCCATCGATCGTCCTGTTGTGCCCGGAGCCCGACGCAGACGAACAAGACCAGGAACAACACGGCCCCGCTTGCGCTCTGCGGGCTAGGTTTCCGCATTCCGCATTCCGCATTCCGCATTCCCCATTCCGCATTCATCTCATCCGTGGGCTTTCGGTTTGCCTGGTTGCAATTGCACAGCGCGGGCGGCCAGGGTTTCGACATCGCGGTCATCGACGACTCCATCGCCGTTGATGTCGAGGGCGGGATCAGGCGTGCCGCCCTGTTGCAGGCGGCGAGCCAGGCTAAAGGCGTCCAACACATCGAAGCGCCCGTCCCGATTGACATCCAGGCGCGGGTCAACTGGGTTGCGTAACGACCAGAGCATCAGTGCGGCCACGCCAACCAAAGCGACCAGCGCGGCGGCCGCGGCCAGCCATTTGGGGAAGGGCACGATGTGTTTGGAGATTGGGCGGGGTCGACCAGTTCGAGACGAAGCCAGTTGAGTTTGGGCTTCCCGGAGCAAGCGGTCCTCGAGTTCGCGGGGAATGGTCACCGGCGTTCCCTGGAGCGCTTTCAGCTCCCGCGCGAGGCGCGGTGGCAGCGTCAACTCATGGTCGGTTGGTTTGAACTCGTCCATCACCTAGAAAGCATCTCAGGCCCGCAAAAGGTTCATTCCTGGTAGAATTGTTTGGTCCGTTCGTCTTGCCGAAGCGTTTCGAGGGCATGATGCAGCCGGGATTTGACCGTGCCTAACGGGATCTCAAGGGCATCGGCAATCTCCTGCAGGCTTAATCCATCGACAAACCGTAGCAGCAACACCTCCCGTTGGGCTGGCGGCAGGTTGGCCAGCACGAGGCGCAATTGTTCCCGGCTATCCTCCAGCGTGCCCGGCCCGCCCGCGACTGGGACCGGGGCTGGCATGTCAGGCACATGGCCGTCATCGGATTGGTTTCGGGCGGCTTTGCGTCTGGCCGCGAGAGCCAGGTTACGAACCGCCGGATAGAGGAAGCTGCGTAGCTGGCAGGTCAGGGTGAACCCGGGAAATTTCCTGAGGAAATACAAGAACGTTTCCTGCAATACATCCAGGGCGAGGGCGTGGTCGCCGGTAAAGCGGGCGGCCAGGTTGGCGACCCAATCACAATGTCGGCGATAAAGGACAGTAAAAGCCTCGAGGTCGCCTTGGTTGACCAAGGCGATCAGGTCTGCGTCGCCGCGCGAATCCTCTTCGGGGTCGTGCAAGGGAATGATGACTGCCTGCCCCGGGCGGGCAGCCCGAACCTTTAGTCAGGCAGGACGGAGAAAGGTTCAATCCAAGATGGGAGAAGGGCCCGCAGGAAGATCCGGCTTTTACTTTTCGGGTGGTTCCGGTTTAGTCGGCTCGATCTATGACCGCGACCGCGACATTGACGAAGACCGCATTGCTGTTTTCGGGGCAAGGCGCCCAAAAGGTGGGGATGGGCCGGGATTTTGCCGAGCAATTCCCCTTGGGCAAACAATGGTTTGAACAAGCGAACGCCGCCTTGGGCTATGACCTGGCCAAGATTTGTTTCGAAGGCCCGGACGCGGAGCTCACCAAAACCGAACACGCGCAACCCGGCATCTTCCTGGTGAGTTGGGTTGCCTTGGCGCTGCTGCGCGAACGCGTGCCCGGGTTGAAGTTCGAGGCCACCGCCGGATTGTCCTTGGGCGAATTCACCGCGCTGACCGCCGCGGGCGTGATGCGCTTTGAAGACGCCATTCGCCTGGTCCGTCAGCGGGGCCAGTTTATGCAGGAAGCCTGCGAAGAAACAAAAGGCGGCATGGCGGCCGTGATTAACCTGGACGAAGCCAAAACTCGCGAAGTGTGTGCGGAAACCGGCGTTGAACTAGCCAATTTAAATTGCCCCGGACAGATCGTGATCTCAGGTCCGGTCGACAAGTTGGAGGCGGCCTGCGAACGCGCCAAGGCCAAAGGAGCCAAACGCGCTTTGCCCTTGCCGGTGACGGGCGCCTATCATTCCACGCTCATGAAAAGCGCTCAGGCCAAGCTCGACGCAGCGCTGCAAAAGGTCACCCTGCAAGCTCCGCAGATCCAGGTGATTGCCAACGTGACCGCTCAACCGCATGCCGGTCCGTCGCAGATCCATCGACTGCTCGTCGATCAAGTGATTTCGTCTGTGCGCTGGGAAGATTCGATCCGTTATCTGTTGGCTCAAGGGTTCAACCGTTTCATCGAGTTGGGCCCTGACCAAGCCCTCAGCGGTTTCATGAAACGGATCGACCCAGCCCCGCAGATGTTCAACGTCTCTGATGTCCCCAGCCTCACCGCCACGGCCCTTTCAGTGCGGAATGCGGAGTGCGGAGTGCGGAATTGAATTCCGAATGACGAATGACGAATGGCGAATGGCGAATGGCGAATACCCCGGCTTCGCTAGTGGCTCGAATTCCGCATTCCGCATTCCGCACTCCGCACTGGACTAAGCGTCGTGGGGGGCGCTGTGGTGGCGTTTGAGTTGTTCTTCTTCGCGGCGGCGCTCGGCTTCTTCGCGTTTACGATCGCGCCGTTCCCAGTACCAGGCGATCCACACGGTAATTTCGTAGAGCGCCTGGAGCGGGACCGCCATCATCACCTGCGTCAACACTTCCGGCGTGGTCAACACCGCGCCCAACACCAGGTTGATGACGATCATGTAGCGGCGCATCTTGGATAACATCGCATAACTCAGGACGCCGATCTTGACCAGAGTCAGCAACACCACCGGCATCTGAAACCCCACTCCCATCCCCAACATGAATTTGCACACGAAACTGATGTACTCCTCCGCTCGCCAGAAATCGGCTTCGAAACCCAGCCAGTTGGAATACATCGCTGAAGCCGACAACGCCACAGGCATGAGCATGAAGTAGCAGAAGCTGACACCCAGCCCGAACAAGAGCAGCCCGAAGCCGAGTCCGCGGTAGACGTAATACTTCTCCTTCATGCGCAGAGCAGGGAAGATGAACCCAGCCACAAAATAGAAAATGAACGGCGAAGCCAGCACTGTGCCGCCGTAAAGGGCCACTTGCAGCGCTACAAAAAAGCCGCCCACGGGATTGATCGTGGCCAAGGCAATGTGCATCCGTTCAGCGGTCCGAGGATCTGTCTTGAGGTCCGGCGTCAGAGTGACGAGAAACCCATTTGTTCCGTTGGGCTGCAGGCCCAACTGCCAGGCTTTGAACCTGTCGGTGCCGGTCCCGTAGGCTGCTTGCTGATCATCGGTCAGCTTAAAAACCTTCAGGACGTTTGTCCCTGCTGAGACCGTCCACACTTCATTGGTGCCTTTATGCGGGACCTTCGCTCTGCTCAAGGGGCGGGTTAAGATCCTGACGACATGATCGCCTCCGATCAGGCAGATGAGCATCCCAACACCCAAGGCCACCAAACTTTTGATGAGAACCCAGCGAAGGTCTTCGAGATGTTCGAGGAATGTTTTAACTGGCCCGCCTTCGTGGTCGTGGTCGTGTTCGTGCCCGTGCCCGGCGGAACCCGCCTCCGCCTCGTGCGTACGTGGATCTTCCAGCTGGTTAGCCATGGTCACTCAGACGGAAATTAGCGGAAATATCAGGCCTTGTGGGCTGGGTCCGGCTGAGTGGTCTGCGTCGTTTGCGCCGGCGTGCTGGGGGCCGGATTGTCGATTTGCCGCGGCGGTGGCGGGGGTGGCGGGGGCGGAGGCGTGTAACGGTCGTCCATCGCGCTATGAAGTTCGCTCGTCACGTCGTTGGTGGCTTTCTTGAATTCTTT
>DATLUX010000212.1:0-6929 GCA_035577805.1 Verrucomicrobiia bacterium | reverse complement strand
CCTGCAACCCGAAGCTGATCGCTTCCTGCGCGCAGCCGTTAAGACCGGCCTGCGCTTGCAACGAACCGAGGCCGTGGGGACAGACAACAAGGAAGGCAGCTCCGGCGTGCAAACCCTCCAACGCATCAAGGCTTCCTTGCGCAAGCGAACCTCCAAAAGAAATCGAACCTGTGACTCATAGTGCGAAGCAATGGATGGCCCCCGTGCCTTGGGATTCAGTCGTGACCATCAACCGCGCCCTGTGCCAGGCGCAGAACGCGGAACCGCTCACCAACCCCGCCGGCGTGGAAACCGCCCAGCGCTTGTGGGACGCCGCGGTCAACCGGTCGATGACAGTGCGCGATGCTTTTGATGTCTGCCGGCAAACGCACAAAGCCGGCCCCTTTGTATTCAATAACGGAAATACGTTCGCCGCCGTTGGGCATACCTTGGCCGAAACCCTCCTGCGCAGTCTGCCCCCGGTCGAAGCCCAGATTTTGCGGACCACGATTGGCCACTACATTTGTGGGCTGATCGGAAACGGCGAATTGCAACAGGTCATGAAGCACGTGGAACCGTTGCTGGAACGGGCTACGCCGACGTCCGCGGCCACTACTCAGTCGCCCGCACCGACCCCAACCCCATCCGTCCCGCTGGGGCTCCCCCGTCAGCAAGAAGCCTGAGGACAGTGTCCAATTATCTTATTAGCCGGCTGGATCAGCTTCCGCCCCAGCGTTGTCCTTGCGGTTGGACGCGGCGCGCCTTTGCCGAGACAACGGATAACGTGGCCAGCGTTCATGTGGTCGAGATTCAAGCTGATTCCCGCACCCATTATCACAAGAAGATGACCGAGATTTATGTGGTGCTGGAAGGCGAAGGAGAAATGGAACTGGACGGCCGACGCGTGCCCGTGGCTCCGCTGACGGCCATCTACATTAAACCCGGATGCCGCCATCGAGCCATCGGCAAACTGAAGATTCTGAACATCCCCGTGCCCGCGTTTGATGAACAGGACGAGTGGTTCGACGACTAATGAGCCAGGAAATATGTTGAATTCACTCCGTGGCTGCATAAGTATTTGCGTTCCGTCAGCATCGGCTGGCCTGGTTTCGGTCGGGGCGTAGCGTAGCTTGGTATGCGCGCTTGCTTGGGGTGCAAGAGGTCGTGAGTTCAAATCTCACCGCCCCGACCATTACCTCTTCCTGATGGTGGTGAAAATTCGTAATTCACCAAAGCGACAACCAAAAACAAAAGAAGGAAGTATGCAACCAATAAACCTACTGTGGATTCGAGTGCAGGCACGTGTTTGTGCGCTCCGAGTCTGTCTGTTTATCGCGGCGGTGGCGATGGCAACAAGCGGACGCGCCGCGCTCATCGGCTTTTATTCGTTTGATGGGCCGGTTCCGACAAAAGACCGGAGCGGGACGGGGGCGGATTTACAAAGCGTCGGCGCCGATCCGGAGCTTTTGCCCACCGGCGGTTTTGAAGGCGCGGCTTATGCCTACAACGGCAGCCAGCGTTGGGTTGCGCCGATCGATATTAACCCAGGAACGCTTCCGGTCATGACCATGGGAGCGTGGGTCAAGGCCGGGAGTCTCGCCCCGGGCTTGAGAAAAATCATGGGCTCGGATGATGGTGGTTGGGATCGCGCCATCGGGTTGGATGATCGCGAAGGACCTTTCCGCTACACCTCATTCATTGGCAGCGGTCCGCCGGCGGTGGGCGGTCCGGGGCCCATCAGCACCAATCACTGGACCTTTATTGCGGCCTCTTACGATGCGAACAGCGGTCAACTCTCACTTTACGTTGATGAGGACGCCATCACCAGTGAGCCGCTCTCGGTCGTGACCGTGCCGGCCGCGTTTGGGAGCGGCTTTGCCACGACGGCCATCGGAGGACTGCGTCCTGACAACGCCGCCGAAGGCTGGGTGGGCGTCATCGACAATGCATTCTTCTACGATGAAATCCTCACGGTTGAACGCTTGACCGAGATTCGGGATGGCGGCTCCAAAGCCATCTTTAATGCGCCACCCGATGATCCTAATCTGTTAATCACGTCGGCTCCGAACCTGAGCAACCTTAGTAAAGTTCCGAGTGTCAAAACCCTTTCGTTTCCCATCAAGAACAGCGGAGCCACCCAACCGTTGCACATCACTGGCGTCACTCTGGCAGGACCAGATGCTGGTTATTATTCGGTGCAAACCGTGCTGCCGGCCATAGTGGCCGCAGGAGCAGCCGGTGCCATCGAATTCCGGCTCGATTCACGAGGTCAGGTCGGCTTGTTCTCCGCCACGGCCACGGTCGAAAGCGATGACCCCAGCACACCATCCATTCTGCTCGACTTAACCGCCCGGGTTGTCTCGACCCAGACCTTGCTTGGCCTTTACTCCTTTGACGATCCCAGCAACCCGCTGAAGGATGACAGCGGCGGTGGCAAAACTCTCCAGAACGGTCTGGGTGGTGGCGCGGCCGATCCCAACTATCTCCCGGCGGGCGGCTTTAGCGGTGGGGCGTTCGAATTTGGCGGCAGTCAGCGTTTGGCCGCGCCTATCAACATCAATCCGGCCGCGGTACCGCATCTGGCCATGGGCGCCTGGGTGAAGACAGCCAGCCTGGATCCAGGACTGCGCAAAGTGATCGGCCATGACGACGGGGCTTGGGATCGGACGATTGGTTTGGATAACCGGGCCTTGGCGGCTGGAGGTGCCTTGCCGGACGGCACGCTACGCTATGCCGCCTTTACCGGTCTGAACAATTTTGAACCGACCCAAAGCGATCCACCGCCAACGCCGACCAGCACGGAAACCTGGACCTTTCTGCTGGCCGATTACGATCAGGCGAACAGTCGCCTTTTGTTTTACGTGGACCTCGACGCCTCCACTACCGACGACGACTTGCAAGTCATCGAACAAGAAGCGCCCATGGGAACCGGAGCCAACACCGTTGGCATCGGCGCGATTAGTCCCAACGGCGGAGAAAACTGGGTCGGTTCGATCGACAACGTGTTTTTCATCAGTGGCGCCATGGATGCCGCAACCGTCCGCGCCGTGCGCGATGGAGGCAAACAAACCCTGCTGCAGTTTGGCCCCGATCCAGTGCTGGTGCTGCCAACCGGGACCGTGTTTGGCGATTTGCCTGACGGTTCTCCGAAGACCGTGCCGGTTCAGATCAAAAACGGCGGGAGCTCCCAGCCGTTGGCCATTGCCAGCGCCCGGGTGGTGGGGCGAGATGCCGTCAGCTACACGCTGGGGGCCGTTCCGCCGACGTTGGCGCCAGGGGCGAGCGCCAGCGTTTCAGTGACGATCAATCCGCAAAGACAGGGTCTCTTGCAGGCGTCGCTGGAGTTCATCTCCAACGACAGCGCGGAACGTTCCAAGAACATTGATCTCTCGGCGAACGTTCCGTTCTCCGATCCGCAGGCTGCGTTGATTGCCTACTATACCTTCGACGACCCAGCCGATCCGTTGCACGACGATAGCGGGCACGGCAATAATCTGACCCTGGTTGCCGGAGCGGAGCCGGCCTATCGACCCGGGGACGGTTTCCGCGAGGGCGGTTATGAGTTTACCGGTGTCGAACGTCTTATTGCCCCGATCAACATCAATCCCACACAACGCCCAATTCTGACCATGGGCGCCTGGGTCAAGGCGTCGGCTCTTGGCGGTTTGCATAAGGTGATCGGTTCGGATGACGGCGGTTGGGACCGGACGATTGGAATGGACGATCGTGAAGGAGGTCTGCGTTACACGACTTTCGTTGGCAATGCCCCGCCGCTGGCCGGCACACCGATGCCCGACAACACCGAGGTATGGAGTTTCATCGCCGCCACCTATGATGACACGGCCGCTCAGGTGGTGATGTATGTCGACCTCGACGCGTCGACCACCAACGATGCGTTGGTTGCGGTCAGCGGTCCAACCGGCTTCAGCAGCGGCTTCTCCACCACCGCCATCGGCGGCCTTCGACCCGATAACAGCAACGAAGGCTGGATTGGATTCATCGACAACGCCTTTTTCTATGAAAAGGTCCTGACCGCGTCGGAATTGACGAATCTGCGCGATCGCGAGGCGGCTCTGGCCAATCAGCTCAAGATCCGATCGATCACTCGCGACGCCGCCTCCGTCACCATCACCTGGAGAAGTCTACCCGGCGTGTTTTATAGCGTCGAATACAAGCAAAAATGGGAACAACCCTGGGCCTTCATCTCCGTGCAAATCGCCACTGGCGCCACGTCCAGCTTTACTGACGATGATCCGGTCCGAATGGCCAAACCGACCGGTTTCTACCGGCTCTTCACCGATTAGCCCGACGTGCCGTCGAGCAACCCAATCCGGCCGCTCAGCCCGAATCGTGCTCGACGATTCGGGCTGTCTCCTCCCACGGCAGCGCCGCGTCGCCCCGTCGTTTACGGAACGGTGTTGCTGGTGGCGCTCGCCGCCGGCCCTATCGCCTTCTGCGCCCCCGCCCAACCATCGCCCCTGGAGTGGACGCAATCTGCCCAATATCGCTGCGCCCCATTGCGCGTGCCGTCCTCAGGCAAAACGGGTTTTACCCTGATGCCACCGGAGAGGACTGGAGCCCGGTTTACCAACCAATTGGCGGAGGCGCTGTTGGCGGCAAACCAGATCCTGGAAATCGGTTCGGGCGTCGCGTTGGGCGATGTCGATGGCGACGGATGGATCGACATTTATCTCTGCGCCCGGAACGGCGCCAATCGGCTTTACCGCAACCTGGGGGACTGGCGATTTGAAGACATCACGCAGAAAGCCGGAGTGGCCTGTGCGGGACAGCAATCCACCGGAGCGGTCTTGGCGGATGTGGATGGCGACGCGGACCTGGATCTATTGGTCAATGCGGTTGGAGGCGGCACGCGGTTGTTTCTGAATCAAGGTGCGGGCACTTTCCAGGAGGTAATCGGGTCCGGGCTGCAGACCGGGCAGGGCAGCACCTCGCTGGCCTTGGGCGATATCAACGGAGACGGTTTTCTCGATCTTTACGTAGCCAATTATCACACCAACACGGTGAAAGACTCCGGCGCGGAACTGGATTTACGCGCCGGTTACGTGGATGGGAAGTTCGTGATCAACCGGCCGGATCTCTTCGCACCCGTTTTCACCAAGGCGCGTGGCGTCAGTCTGGTGGAGCGGGGCGAACCGGACGCGGTCTACCTGAATGATGGTCACGGAAAATTCCGCGCGCTGTCCTGGACCGATGGGACGTTTCTGGACGAGAAAGGCGAAGCGCTGAAAGAGGCGCCGCGTGACTGGGGATTGTCGGTGGCGTTCCGAGATCTCAACGGGGATGGGCAGCCCGACCTCTACGTTTGCAACGATTTCTTTAATTCTCCCGATCGCATTTGGATCAATGATGGACATGGCCATTTCAGAGCGCTGCCGGCCACGGCCTGGCGGCAGTCCAGCCTGTCTTCGATGGCGGTGGATTTCGCCGACATCAACCGCGATGGGATTGATGATTTCTTTGTCCTGGACATGATGAGCCGCAGTCATCAGCGGCGCCATCGGCAACGTGGCTCGCTCATCCACGTGCAGGCAGCAGTTCCAATTCGCGACCCGCTCTTCCGTCCGGAGACTCCGCGCAACACACTTTTCTTGGGACGCGGCGATGGAACCTTTGCCGAGATCGCTCAATACGCCGGGGTGGATGCTTCGGAATGGTCGTGGGCCGTTGCGTTTTTGGATGTGGACCTGGATGGGTTTGAGGATTTGTTAATCACCACGGGTAATTTGCGCGATGCCAACGACGCCGATCTGACCAAGGAACGCGCGCGCCGGATGGAACCCGGAACCTCCCCGTCGACACGACCACCGTTGCCACGGTTAGAGACGGCCAAACAAGCGTTTCGCAATCTCGGCAACTGCCGCTTTGAAGAATGCGGACGCGCATGGGGATTCGATTCCGTCGGTGTTGCCCATGGAGTGGCCATGGCGGATTTGGATAACGACGGCGATCTAGACGTCGTGGTCAATGAGATGGACCGGGCGGTCGGCCTCTATCGCAACGATTCCGGGGCTCCGCGGCTGGCCGTCCGGTTGAAAGGACGCCCCCCCAATGTTCATGGGATTGGCGCCAGGATTGCCGTTTACGCCGAGGGCCTGCCGATGCAAAGCCAGGAGATGATGAGCGGCGGCCGTTATCTTTCCGGAGATGATCCGGAGCGAGTGTTCGCCGCAAGAAGTCAAAGCAACCGAACCCGAATTGAAGTGAGCTGGCGAAGCGGCTCCCGGACGGTGATCGACAACGTCGCTCCCAACTCTATTTATGAGGTGGCTGAACCAGCGCCGGGCGTTCCTCAAACACCCGCGGACCCTTCCCGGCGTCCGCCCCGCGAGTTCGGCAAACCCTTGTTTGAAAATGTCAGTTCCAAATTGACCCGCCCCCATCGCGAAGAAGACTTTGATGATTTTGCCAGGCAACCGTTACTCCCGCGGCGTTTGAGCCAGCTCGGGCCAGGGATCACCTGGTACGACCTGGACGGTGATGGCTGGGAAGATCTGTTGATCGGGGCCGGGGCCAAGGAACATCAGGTTTTGTATCTGAACGATGGCAAAGAGGGCTTTCATCCCATGCGCCGCGCACAGACGCCGGCCCGCGATCAAACCACGCTGCTTGCCACTCGCTCGCCTGGTGGCGCAGTCAGCCTCCTCATCGGCTTTGCCAACTACGAAGACGGCCGGACCGACGGAGCTGCCTTGACTCAATTCTTCCCTCAAACAGATACGGAGAAGACCATCCCCTCCGTTGGTCAATCCAGCCTCGGCCCGCTCTCGTTGGGAGTGTTCGGAGAGCAGCTGGCTCTGTTTGTGGGCGGGCGAGTCCAGTCGGGGCATTATCCGGAGGCAGTTAGTTCTCAACTATTCTTAAGCAGTACCGACGGCTGGGCACTGGATACGAACAGCAGTTCTGTGCTGGGCGGCATCGGGCTGGTGAGT
>DATLUX010000211.1:0-20412 GCA_035577805.1 Verrucomicrobiia bacterium | reverse complement strand
TCTCCAGACCGACGGCGGTCTGGTAGCGCTCCTCAGCAGTTTTGGCGAGCAACTTCATGACGATTGCAGACACCGGGCCCGGAATGCCCTTCAACCGCTCGCTCGGCGGTACCGGCTGTCTTGCAATGTGGCAGTGCACCCATTCCATCGGATCGGTAGCCGTGAAGGGGAGACTTCCGGTCAGCATTTCATACAGCGTCACACCCAGGGCATAGAGGTCGCTTCGCGAATCGATCGAGCGATTCATTCTCCCGGTTTGTTCCGGGGCCATGTAAGCGAGTGTTCCGGCGATGGACTCGGGCGGCTCGGGTCGCTGGCGCTCGCGCGCAAGCCGCGAGGCGAGTCCGAAACCCGTGAGCCGCACTTCGCCGCTGTCCGGATTCACCAGGATGTTGGCCGGCTTGACGTCCTTGTGCACGAGCCCGCGCTGGTGGGCCTTACCCAGCGCCGCCGCGATGCCGATGGCGAGGCGCAGCAGCTTGCCCGTCTCCATAGGCACGCCCAGCAAGCGATCGAGGGGCTGACCGCCCGGGTCCTCGAGCACAAGCACCGGCCCGTCGCGCTCGCGCACCAGATCCAGCGGCCGCACCGCCCAATCGCTGTCCAGCTCATCCCGCAGTCCGTATTCATGCGTCAGTCGATCGAGGCTGGCGGGTGCGGGGTGCTCGGCGGCGGGAAGGACGGCGAGCCGCGTGCTCGCGTTGCCTTCGGAGCGCCACCCCCTGCACAAGACGCGCTCGCCGTCGTCCGACAATACCTGCAGTGTCGCAAGCGCCTTCATGAGGACAACGCCTCAGACCCTAGAGATGCCCGGCCGGGAACGCCAAGCCACAGCTCGCATTTTTCTTCGACCTGTGGTTGCATAGGTTCACCAAGTTCCACTCGAGAGGGCCGGTTGACTTATGACGTGAAAGGAAACAATGGCACCCTGGCGAGGATTGCTTCTACGATACTTTGGTATGGGGTGACCCCGCTGGAATGACCGAGATCGTTTCGGCCATCCGAAGCAGTTCGATGACCGATTCCGCCTCCATTTTATGCATGACCTGTCCGCGATGCATCTTGACTGTGACTTCGCTTGTGCCCAACTCGCCGGCGATTTGTTTGTTCAGCATCCCGGAAATCACGAACTGCATCACCTCTCGTTCCCGAGGTGTTAGGGCTTCATAGCGGCGGCGCAATTGGGTGGCGCGGGCGCGGTGTTTACGCGCCGCTTCGTCGGTTTTGAGGGCCTGTTGAATCGCATCCAGCAGGTCCTGATCGCGAAACGGCTTGGACAGAAATTCCACGGCACCCTCTTTGATCGCTCGCACCGACATGGGAATGTCCCCATGGCCGGTAATAAAGATGATGGGGATCGGCTCTGCGGATTGCGACAACTGCCGTTGCAGGTCCAGCCCACTCGATTCGGGCAAGCGCACGTCCAAAACCAGGCACGCTGGCGCATCCGGTCTTTTCTGCCGCAGGAATTCCTGCGCTGAGGCAAAGGCCTTTGCCTTCATACCGACGGAGCTAATCAAATCGATCAATCCCTCGCGGACTGACCGGTCATCGTCCACCACAAATACGATTGGTTGCGTTTCGCTCATTCAGGGCTATGAAAGCTCGCACCAAGCCACTGTCAGCCGAAACTCCTGGCAAGAAAAAAAGAGCTACAGCGGGCAGCACTTGAGTGACATCGCTCATTTGAATATGGCTGCTATAGCAATCCTCGTCTGCCAACAAATAGTCAAGGATCAAGCCAGACCATCACCGGCAGCAACTCCCTCGACTGCGCGGCAGATCTACAACAAACTCCGCCAGTGACCGTCGACACATCTCTTGTGTAAAGCCGACCTTCCAGCATGAAACGTTCTCTTCCGCGCGTATGCACGACTGCCAGTTTAATCGGCCCACTCCTGTGTTGTGCCCTGCTGGCCACGATTGGGCAAGTCACCGCAAACGATCACTTGCCAGCGCCGTTGCCATGGAAAGGAGCGAGCGAAGCGTTGATTGCGAAGAGCGACGATCCATGGATCACACCGTCGGAAAGAACCGGCCTGAACGCAACGCCAAGCTACGACGAAACCATTGCGTATCTGAGCAGACTTGATGCGGCTTCGCCTCTGATCTCCCTTCAGGAATTCGGCCGCAGCGCGCAAGGCCGTGCGCTTTACATGGTCGTCGCCGCCAAAGGCCGGGCCTCCAACCCGGACGCTGTGCGCAGAACCGGTCGGCCGACGCTGCTGGTGCAAGCTGGCATTCACGCGGGCGAGATCGACGGGAAAGATGCGGGATTGATGCTCCTGCGCGATATCGCGCTCCGCGGCAAAGCTTCGTTGCTCGACCGGGTGAATCTTCTCTTCGTCCCGATTCTCAACGCGGACGGACATGAACGCTCCTCAGAATGGAATCGACCCAATCAACGGGGGCCGGTCCGCCAGGGTTGGAGGGCCACAGCTCAGAATTTGAATCTCAATCGTGATTACGTGAAAGCGGACACACCCGAGATGCAGGCGATGCTTACGCTCATTAACCGATGGACGCCGGCACTTTACGTCGACGTGCATGTCACCGACGGGATGGATTATCAATACGACATCACGTTCGGCTACAACGGCGACACCGGTGTCTTCGCCTGGTCGCCGCACATCGGCGACTGGCTAAACCGAATCTACCGGCCCGCGGTGGAGACCGCTTTACAGGCCAACGGTCACATCCCCGGCCTGCTGGTCTTTGAAGTCAATGAGCGCGATCCGCGCCAGGGTCTCTCGTCCAGCACGGCCATGCCGCGCTTCTCCCAAGGTTACGGTGACTTGCGTCACCTGCCCACGGTGCTGGTGGAAAACCATTCCCTGAAACCCTTTCGGCAGCGGGTGCTCGGCACTTATGTGCTGTTGGAGGCGTCTTTGCGAATCCTCGGAGCCAGCCAGCAAGAATTGCAAAAGGCCATTGATACCGATCAGGCAGCCAGGCCTGCGCTCATTCCCATGAATTGGGACGATGGCGGCAGCGCCAAGATCGCGCGCGATTTCCTCGGTGTCTCCTACGAAACCTTCGTCTCCCCGGCCAGCGGCCGAACGGAAATTCACTGGCTAAGCACGCCCAAAGTTTACCCGGCCCTTCCGGTGACTCTTGGCAAACCGAAAGTGGAGCTCCGCCGCCCCAACGCCTACTGGGTGCCAGTGACGAAGCCGGAGATTATCTCGCGCCTCAAGCTGCACGGGATTCGCACGGAATCTCTTCGGACGGCGCGGAAGCAGATCGTCGAGATGTATCGCCTGGTCAACCCGCAGCCTCAGCCCAACAGCGGTTTTCATCCGTTCGAAGGCCGCCATACTCTCACCACGGGCGTCAAGGCAGAGACGGTCGAAGAAACATTCCCGGCCGGATCGGTCCGCGTGCCGACCGACCAACCGCTGGGCGATCTGGCGGTAACACTGCTTGAGCCCGAGAGCAACGATTCATTCCTGGCCTGGGGTTTCTTCCTGGAGATATTGCAACGCACCGAATACATCGAAGGTTATGTGCTCGCTCCCCTGGCTGAGCGAATGCTCGCGGACGATCCGAAAATGAAAGAGGCCTTCGAAGCGAAACTGGCGGCTGATGCCAATTTCGCCGCCGATCCCAAGGCCAGAATGCGCTGGTTTTATGAACACAGTCCTTACTTCGATGCCCGGTATTTGCTCTACCCGATCGGGATCGAGCGCTGAGCACCGCAAGCACGGCCCGCCTCAGGAACGGCCGGCTGGTCACCGCAGCCGATGGCGGCATTGGCTTTGTGGGTGCCTGGCGGCTTGGGGGCTCCAGACCTTGGGGAGTGGCCTGCGAGGAGAACAGGTCCTGACCGCATTTATTCGCCATTCGAGGCGCAACCCATCGGAACGAATTATCAGGATCAGAGTTATGCCATCCTTCCGTTTGCGCCGGCCTTCAACATCGATGCCTCGAACCAGGCCAGCGTCGTGCATTGGGATCCCGCCTACGCCGACAACCGGCACGTGCAGGAACCGGTCACGTTATGGACGGCCTTTTCCGGCAGCGCCCAAGTGGTCCAAGCTGGCCAACTTTCCATCCCGACGTATTCCGGCGGTCCTGTTGGGTTGACCAATGGCTACTCCGACTCAGCGTCGTGGTATAACGTCCTCCGGGCGCGCACCGTCGCGGGGCTGACCAGGGACCGCCAGACCCTGGTGCTGTTCACGGTGGATGAAGCCGGTGGAAGCCAGGGCATGACCGTCGCTGAAGCGGCCGAGCTTTTGATGCGCGACTATCAAGTCCATGACGCGTTGAATCTGGATGGAGACGGTTCAACTTCGATGGCGATCGAAGACTCAGCCACGCACGTCGGGCGGACCTTCAATACTCCCAGCGGTGGCGTCGAGGGACGTCCGGTGGGATGCAATCTGGTAGTATTTGCGCCGGACGCAGGGCTGCCCGGCGAGCCGCGGCTTGCCCTCGGGTGGATGAACCAGGACCAACTTCATCTTTGGTGGCGCGCGTCTGCCGTCCAGTGGGAGCTCCAGCAAGCGCCCTCCCCGTTGTCCCTGACCTGGCGACGTTGCGAACTCGAGCCGTCTCTCGCCAGTGGGTGCTGGCAAGTCATCTTCTCCCCGCGCGAACCAGCGGCATTTTACCGGCTGGCCCTGAAGCTCCCGTAAACCTCGGGCACGCTTTGCAAAGTGCGCCCCCATCGGCTCATCTTCACGAACCCTCCAAACGCCTCCGATGACAATAATAAACAGACGAGGCACAGGGGTGGGCACACTTTGCAAAGTGCGCCGCGAACCTCCTCACACGGACCGTACGCTGCGGGATCGAGGCCGACCATTTCCTTGGGCCCAAGCGGTTCCTGGCGCCTGACGAGGGGGAGGGCACACTTTGCAAAGTGCGCCGAGGCTGGTTCTTAAGTTCAAGTGGGCTGATTCAAGTTCGCCGGAGGCCATCTCGCCTCGTCGACCGGTGACACGACCGGCTCAAGGGGGAACCTATTGCCATTGTGGACCACCCGTGAGGAGGGCGTAACAACGTATGTCCTCCAACCCGTCGCTGGCTCGGGTTCCGCGGCGCTGATCACGACCAACCCGTTGCTGGCAGACCAGCACAACGTCCGCGATTGAATATGTTCCTCCGCCGTTTGGGCACACTTTGCAAAGTGCGCCGCGAAACAATCCTCACACGGACCGTACGCTGCGGGATCGAGGCCGACCATTTCCTTGGGCCCAAGCGGTTCCTGGCGCCTGACGAGGGGGGTGGTCACACTTTGCAAAGTGCGCCGAGGCTGGCGCTTAAGTTCAAGTGGGCTGATCAAGTTCGCCGGAGGGCCATGGACGCCAGCGCCCGCCGGATTTCTCCCCGCGGGCGCTTCACTGCATAGGTCCCCAGCCGAAACACGATCAGGCTCCGCCCTTCCAACTTCTTCAAATGGCGGGTCACGGCGCGAGCGGACATCCGTCGTTTAACCTGGAGTTGTTTTACCGTTTGGGCCCGCCCTGTCAGCGTCTGGTAGAGCTCGATCCGTCTGGGATGAGTGAATGCCGTGAGAAGATGAAACACTGCTGGGATTGTCTTGGCGTCCCGTTCGAACGTGCGTCTCAGCGCCCGGAGCAATGGCGCGACGGCGGTTCCGGCCACGGCGTTTGCCACCTGGTACCTGACTCGTCTCCCTCGGCGTTGCGCCTTGAGCAATCCGCGAGACTCGAGGGCTCTCAGATACTGGCTGGCCACGGCCAGCGGCAGCCGCAGTTGGCGGGCGATCTCAGTGACGTTTTGGCCGGGCTCATGGAGAAGCCGTTTAAAGATCTGCAGGCGTTTGTGATTTGCTAACACTCGACACGTTCGCCACAGCGAAGGTCGCAGGAGAGGCTCACTTGGCATCAAACGAGATTTGCAAAGTGGCCCGACTTCCGTCAAGCAACGCTACCAGGCGCTTCATTAAGATGGCCGCGGACACACTTTGCAAAGTGCGCCGCGAGCACCCTTGGCGGACCGATGCTGGCGGATCGACGCCGACCATTTCCTTGGGCCCAAACGGTTTCCTGGCGCATGACGATGGTTGGGTTGGTCACACTTTGCAAAGTGCGCCGCGGCTGGCGCTCAAATTCAAATGTGGGCTAACCGCATTATACGCGCCCGGATCAAACAGCGGTCTATTTCGCAATGAAGGGACTTGAGGTGGTGAGTTGTTCCTGGAAAAATCCGGAGGCAGCGGCGGCCCAGGTGCGGGACATGCTGCGCTTCCGCGATTCCTCGACCGCACAGACGAAGCAACATTTTCAGGGCGTGGTGCAAACGATTTGGTCTGGCGCGGGCGGTTTTCTCGATGAGTTTATGGACGAAAAGCGCCCCGAAACCAAAAGACTCCAAGCCATACCGAAGCGAATTGTTTCAGGAAGATGTTTGAGGAAGTGACGAAGTAATCTGAACGAAGAGTGCCACTCGCTAACGGACCGTCGTCGTCGATCGCGAGAAGCTGCTCACTTCGGCCTTGGAATTGGTTCGACCAGGATCGGTTTGTTCGTCAGGTCACTGTAAGTCACGGTCATCGCCTCGAGGTCGCTCGTCCAGGCGGCCACGCCCGCCTCGCCCGCCTCCCGGCAAAAAGTGGGATAATCCGTCTTGCCTTGCTGATGGATCGAAAGACTGCGACGAAGCAGGTCCTCGGACGCTCGGTCCGCGACCAGGATGGTCTCCTGCACGTGGCTGACGGTGACCGCATGCCCGCCATCGCCATGGAAGACGTTGGAGCCGTCGGCGACAAAATGCACATAACTCCGAATCCCCATGGCTTTCAGTTCCTGAACCAAGCGCGGATAATCCGCCCCGCTTTGCACCTTGGCTTGCGACGCCGTGATCATTTCCTTTGTGAACATATTCTTTTCTGCTTTGCTTCAGTGCACCTGGCAACATCTTGGATTTCCTGAGTTTCGTCGAGTCCCGTCGCGTGCGGCAGTTAATGAGGGCGATGAGGGCGCGCAGCAGGGCCATCGCCTCGTCTGGAATAACATTAACCACGCCTTGCAACGGGCTTGCCTAGTGCGGCGGAAAGAAATCATGCTCAAGCCCGCACACTATGGCATTGAGCAGATTCTGGGCGACGATCGTGGGAGGAAGCATCGTCTACATCTTCGTCCTGCTGGCCACGGGCAGGATCTACACACTCAACCACATCGTGAACGGGAAGCAGAACGATCCCGTCGTCATCCATGAACTGACAGCATCAGCTCTTCAGCAGAGCGACCCTGCTCTCTCTTCGAACCTTGTGTCGAGCACGTCCGCGGGAATCCAGTCCGGCGACAAGTTGTATATCCTGCAGGACAGCGGGGTAGTGCAGGTCTGCCGCGGGAAGCAGGCGGCCGATGGCATCTTCCCGACCTGCAAAAACACGGTCCTGGACTTGTGGCTGCCGCTGGTCGGGTATCTGACCTTTTTTTGCGGGCTGCTGCACTTGCTGCATGATTCCCGGGCCATGGCGCGACTGGCTCAGGCACTGACCCCGCTTTTCACGCGGATTTTTCCGGAGCTGCCTCCAGGGCATCCGGCCTTTGGTTTCATGACGATGAATTTTGCGGCGAATTTGCTCGGGTTGGACAACGCCGCGACGCCGTTCGGACTTAAGGCGATGGAAAGCATGCAAGACGTGAACCAAAAGAAGGACACCGCCTCGAACAGCCAGATCATGTTTTTGTGCCTGCACGCGGCGGGCTTGACGCTCATCCCGACGTCGATCATCGGTTACCGGGCGGCCGTCCACGCATCCAACCCGGCGGATGTCATGCTGCCCACCGTCATCACGTCGTTTCTCGGCACGCTGGCCGCGCTGGTCCTGGTGGGACTGCGCCAACGGATCCGGCTCTGGAATGTGCTGGTCTTGTCCTGCCTGACGACGATCACGGCGGTGATCGCGGCGCTGCTGCTTTACCTCACGCAATTGCCCCGGATCCAAAAGTTCCATGTCACCGGCAACTTGAGCAACGGCGTCCTGCTGTTCATTATTGGCGCGATCGTGCTCTACTGTGTCTGGCACGAGAAAACCTTTCGAGCGAACGGGACGAACCTATTTGATTCGTTCGTGACCGGAGCCAAGGAAGGATTCACCACGGGTTTGAGGATTCTTCCCTACATGATCGCCATGCTCGTCGCGTTGAGCATCTTCCGGAACTCGGGGCTGATGGATCTGGTCATGGCCGGTCTCGGCGCGATGCTCCATGGACTGGGTGTGGATCCGCAGATCATCAGCGCCATGCCGGTCGCGTTGATGCGGCCCTTCAGCGCAGGCGGCTCGCGTGGTCTCATGCTCGACGCGATGAAGACTTATGGCCCGGACAGTCTCGCCGGGCAATTGTCTTGCATCTATCAGGGCGCAGCGGAGACGACCTTTTACGTCGTGGCGCTCTACTTCGGATCCGTGCAGGTCAAGGACACCCGGTATACGATTGCCATCATGCTCCTGGTGGATCTGGTGTGCGTGCTGTCCGCCATTGCGGTCTGCAAGATCTACTTTTGATCGAAAGTGTTCCCGAGCCCGCCGGATCAGTATCGTTTTCATTTCATCATCAAGCAGGAGTTGGCGAGCGTGAGTTATTTCAACATGCGCAAGTAATCGATTACATACCTGATCTCCTCCGAGGTGAGCTTTCCCGCAAAGGCCGTCATCTGGCCTTTCTTTCCATTGCGGATCCGCGCGGCGATTTGTTCGTCGGTCAGGTCCAAACCGTGCAGGTCTGGCCCATCGTCGCCCTGGGCATCCGCGCCATGGCAACGCGCGCAGTCTTTCAGGTATAACTGCTTGCCTGCGGCAAGCCCTGCCATTTGATCCGAGTTGGAAATCGGGGCGTATAACGCAACCGTCGTGGGAATATTCTCGTTTTCTGCGGCCAAGAGCATCTCCCCGCCTGAATAGCCCGCGCCCACCATCAGCAGGGAAGCAACGCCCATCCCGGCGAGGTACAGGCCGATGCGGCCCTGGGGAATTCGTCCGCTCCTGAACAGACGCCATCCCACAAACACGGCGCAGGCCACGACCGCGGGCCAGACGAACTGATGATGAAGTCTTTCAGCACCAGCACCGAGCACTCGCCCGCGCGTCATGATGAGGCCGGCAACCACCGCGCCCAGCCCGCCCAGCATGCCGACGACCGCCGAACCAAATCCAGCGGCGTGCAGGCCGCGCCGCATGCTTTCATCCCGCGCCCGCCAGGCGGCGAAGTCGAACACGACCGAGGCCAGCAGGAGGACGATGGGAAAATGCGTGCTGCCGCCGTGAATGTGTTGCCAAAATGTCGCGCTCATACGGTTTGAGGAATCAATCGAATCTGTTTCCCGGTCGAAGCACTGGCTTCGACCGGGTTTTGAGCCTTATTTAACACTCGTGAAGGGAGGAGTAATCGACTGGGTAAGGCAGGCTGGCGATTTGCCTAACCGACACGCCAATCACCGAAGTCATTTTGCCTCGTTCTTGCACGATTACAGGTTTCATTAACGGGTTCGATTCCGCAGGACCTGCCTCTTGGCGCCGCAGTGGGACTCAGCTGCACTCGCTACGATCTCATCCGCTTCCTCGGCGCTGATTAGACCCTGCGCTACGAACGCTTCGGCAGCTTGCGTGACCGAGGAGACGTACTGGCCGTGATTCTTCCAGGTTCCGCCGGAAGCTGGACCGCTGCACGGGGCGAGCTGGTCAATGCTGCACCCGATTGCGTCCACAATGGCGCCGGGAACAGTGTCCGGACAGAGATCGGAAGAGTCACCAACTCCGTCGCCGTCCTCATCGGTTTCGCCGGCCAGTGAAAAGGCTGCGTTGAACGGGCCTTGATGGGTGATGTCGGTGCCGATGCGCAACCAGTCCGGGGCCAGCGCGTCATTGCGAATCCAGCTTTGCAGGTCGCCTAAGAAGGGAGTGCCCGGAGCGACAATCGGCCTGGGTGCGGACAGCCAGAGAAAATCGCCGCTGCTCGACTCGACCTCTGGACGGAAGAAATAATGACCAGCTGGCAAAGCGATCGGCGGGTTGAAGGTCACCGCGATCACAACTTCTGCGCCGTCCACCGCGCCTTCCCCACCGGTGAATGGGGTGGGACCCGGATTGATTCCGTTCACCACGGAGTTCGACGCCGTGAAGGAGGGATTCACGAGTGTGGCGGTAAAGCTCAGACTGCCATCGAGGCCATCGCGCGTCGCGTCGTCTATCTCGACGTCGCCGGGGGAATTGGCCCGCGTCGGCACGTTCGGAGTCCGATTGGTGTTAGAGTCGCCCGGAAAAACGTGGTAAATTTCGATTTCCACATTACCGACGCTCGATGCAGTTGTTCCCAAGGGCAGTAGGCCGGTGAAGGTCGCCTGACTAATGACGACCGACTGCGTCACCACAAAATCGTCGGCTGTCTCCGTCTGGATTTTGCCTGGGCTGGACGGTCGCGAGAGTGTGGCGATCTTTCCATCCGGCTCTCCGGTTGAAAAAGAAAAGGAAGCCGCCGACCCTTGAGAAGCCAGCAGGAGCGCTGCCAGTGCGCCGGCGGCGGTCTTGGTGGCGGGAAGCGTTACCCATGCCAACGCCCTCAGTCGGCGAAGGGCAGGCGTTTGATTTTCCGTTTTGTTTCGTGTGTTCATCATAACGTATTTCATTTTTGTTTTGCGCGTCTCTGACTGGAGCGAAGGGCATCCACCGTTGGCACCTTTCGGTACTCGAATAATCGGGAGGCCGTTGCTCCAAACGAATCGGAGTCGCATTTGCGTGAGTGGGAGAGTCAGGGAGGAAAGTGGTTCCAAAGGCTCGCTTCCGCCGGGCGGGCCTTTCGACCCAGTGCAGGTTTGGTCGTGACGGCGAGCTCAGGACTTTTTGTTCGGGACCCTCAAAATGAGCGGGCTTGGTAAAATTTCTGAGGCCAGAGACGGGCGGCCACGTCCTCGAAGCGGAACGTGCCGATTTGGTTGGTCAATACCGTCAATTCGCTCCAGGCATCCAGATTGGTTGAGACGAGAAGGACATAGACGCCGGGCGGCGCGGCCAGAGCAAACTGGAAGCGTCCATCGCCGCGCTGTCGAGGCGCGACCAACTGAGGCGTCAAGGGGTAAGTGAACACGGAAACGTTCTGGGCATTCAGAGACGTGGTCAGATCCGCCAGATTTATGGCGGCCAATGGCTCAGGCAGGACGAGAGTTGTGAGAGGATTCCCATCCAGGAGAAGCAAAACGAGATTTGTCATATCCGGAGGCAACGTGAGGCTCACGAGTTGGTTGTCGCTGAGTAGGGGAAAGGTCAGACTCGTCAGGCCCGCCGGCAAATCGAGATTCGTGAGGCTGGTCCCTTGAATGACGAGCCCGGTCAGATTCGTCAGCCCGACCGGGAACGCGCTATTGGTCAGTGCACGAAACGATTGTTTGATTGAGGTTGAAGGCAGCGGATCGCGCCGCGTCGGTTGGATGAAATTCAGCCTTGGTTTTCATATCTTTGGCGCTCTTTCTCACGTTGATTCGCCCGGCCTAAAGCTCGCGCCGCCAACCGTCATTTCTGGCGGGAACGGAATCCGCTGAAACGAGCGCAGAATCCGCGGACTCGATTGAAATCAAAGTCCGATCAAAGTCCGGTCAAGGCGATGGGGCGTGTTAATGTTCATCATCTGGTTTGAGCCTTGAGGGAGGCGTCCGTTCCCCAAAATGGAATGGGACGAAGGGCCCGCCTCCGGCTCGTCCTCGAGCGCCGGATTGTTCTCAAGCGTCTTTCCCAAAAGCTGGAAACCTGACCGTGACGGTGGTGCCTTCGCCGATTCGGCTGACCAGTCGCACCTTGCCCCGATGGAGTTCGATGCAACGCTTTACCACCAGCAGACCCAGCCCGGTGCCCGGGCGGGTGCCCACGTTGCCGCCGCGGTGGAACGCTTTGAACAAGTTCTGCTGATCTTTGTCGGCGATGCCAATTCCGTGATCGCGCACAACGCAAACGGCGTCCGGACCATCGCGCTGAACCGCGAAACTCACCACTGCTTCGGGCTCAGAATATTTCACCGCGTTGCTCAGGAGGTTCGTGAAAATGTGGCCGAGCAGCTGTTCATCGGCTTTCGCTGCCGGCGGAATCGACGCCAGCGACAACTCGATCGGGCACCGTCGGTTCGTGGCCGAAAGCAGTTCATCCACCATGCGACGGAAGAAGGAATTCAAGTCGAGCGCCACGGGTTGAAAGGCCAGCTTGCCGGCATCGAGCCGGCTCAGGATCAGAATTTCCTCCATCATGCCAGCCATGCGCCGCGCGTTGCGGGAGATAGACTCCAATTGTTCGTTGCGTTCGGTGTGCTGCATCCGCTCGTAGAAGTCGCGGAGGAGTTCCGACGAGGACCGGATGATGCCAAGCGGCGTGCGGAATTCGTGCGAGACCATCGAGACAAAATTGCTTTTGAGCTGGCTCAGTTCCTGTTCGCGTTCCAGCGCCCGGTGCAGCTCCGCTTCGGCCTGCTTGCGCTGGCTGATGTCGAGCATGATGCCCAGCAGATGATCCTCGCCATTGAAGGCGATGACGACCCCCGACGCCAGCATCGTCGAGTAGGTGCCGTGGCGATTGCGCAGCCTGCACTCCCGCGCCCGGACCGAACCCGCGGACCGGACTTCGTCCCAGAACTGTTTCCGCTCCTCGGCGTTAGCCCAAATGCCCAGTTCATTGGCGGTGCGGCCAAGAACTTCATCGCGCTCGAAGCCCGCCCAATTCAGGAAGGCGTCGTTCACCAAAACAAACCTGGCGTCGCTGGAGCGGGAAATGGCGGTGATAATTGGGCTGGCATGAAAGGCCGCGCTAAAGCGTGCTTCGCTTTCGCGCAAACGCGCCTCGCTGGCCTGCAACCCGGCCTCGGCTCTTTTCCGCTCGCTGATGTCAATCATCATGAAGAGCAGATGGTCCTCGCCATTGAGGACGATGATGGCGCCCGATCCGAGCATGGTGGAAACGCCTCCGTGACGATTTCTCAACCGGCATTCCTGCTCCCGGGTTGAACCCGTCCGCCGGACCACATCCCAAAACTTCTCGCGTTCCGCCGCGCTTTCCCAGACGCCCAGTTCGAGCGCGGTGCGGCCGAGAACTTCATCTCGGTGGTGGCCCGACCAGGCCAGGGCGGCGTCGTTCACCAGCACAAACTTGCCGTCGCTCACGCGGCTGATGCCAGTAATGATCGGGCTGGCATGAAATGCCGCGCTAAAGCGCGCTTCACTTTCCCGCAGCCGAGCTTCGCCGGCTCGCAGTTCCGCTTCGGCTTTCTTGCGGTGGCCGATGTCGTGGATCAACGCCTGGATGACCTGGCGTCCGCTCCATTCGATTCGGGTCAGAGTCACTTCCAGCGGGATCTCTTGGCCCTGGAGCGTGCGACTCATCCAGTCGAAACGCGCGCTGCCATTGGCCAGGGATTCTTGAATATATCGGCGAGCCAGCACGTTGGAGCTTTCCCCATTCGGCTGGAACGGCGACGCCGTGTCCGCGAGGTGTTTGCCCAGGAGTTCCTGCGGGTCTTGGTAGCCCAAAATCCGCGCCGCCGCTGGATTCACCTCGAGGATTTGCTTTTCGTCCTGGAGGACAACTCCCTCGCTCGAGCCCTCGAAGAGCGCGCGGAACTTTTCTTCTGACTCGCGCAGAGCCCGTTGCGCGCGCTGTCTTTCGGTGTTGTCGATGATGCTGGCCCGGATCAGATTCTGGCCTTCGGCCGGCAGCCGCAGCAGACGCACCTCGGTGGGGAAGAGGCAACCGTCGGGTCGCCGGTGAGTCCATTCGAAAACCAGGGTATCGCCAGCCAGGGCCTGATCCATTTTCTCGCGGGCCAGCTCGCTGGAGCGTCGTCCCCCAGGTTGGAATTCCGGGCTGACATCCGCGGGAGTCAGCGTGACGAGTTTCTCCATCGGCACTCCGTACAGACGGCTTGCGTGTTCGTTGCCAAAAAGAAACCGTCCGGTGTCGCCATCAAAAACGAGAATGGCTTCCGAAGCATTCTCGACCAGGGCCCGGAACCGTGCCTCACTGGTCTTGAGAGCGGCGGTGCGTTCAGCGACGCGTTGCTCCAGCGAGGCGTTCAGATCCAGAGTTTCCTGCTCGGCGCGCTTGCGGCCCGTGATGTCGCGGCAAACGGTGGCCAGCAGCGGGTGTTCGCCGGTTTGAACCGGTGTCAGCAAAACTTCCAGCAGAAACTCCGTCCCATCCATCCGCCGCGCGCGCCACTCGAACCGATGGCTCCCTTTGCCGAGGGCGAGGTTAATCACCTCCGGAGTCTTTTCGCGCGAATTGCGCCCGTCCGGCTGAAATTCCGGCGAGAGGTCCGCCGGATGCACCAGCAGCAGTTGTTCTTTGCTGGTCGCGCCCATCATCTCAACGGCGGCCTGGTTGCAGTCCACAAAAACCTCCCTGCCCGGATCAAACAGGAAAATCGCGTCAGCGCTGCGTTCAAACAACTGCTGGAACATCGACCCATTCTTAGCCAGCGAGGCACCCCTGGCACTGGGTCTTTCGACCCAGCGTCGGCTGGAAACGCCGGTCGTGCTCACCACGGCCTGCCAACCAAAAAAACCAAAAACTCCAGAAGCTGACGAGTCAGTCTGCCGAAACCCGCCACGCCGGGTCAGGATCATAGGCGTCCATTTTTTGCGCCACTTTCGCGGTGTCCTTGCCCAGGTCGCGCTGATAGACACGGCCGCGATGATTGACGATGAATGTCATCACTCCAGACTCGCCGTATTCCACCGGCCAGGCGACGAGCGCGAAGCCGCCGATCATATTTCCGTTGATGATGTAATTGTATTTGCCGCCGGGTGCGTGCTGGCCCTGGCGCGTCAGAATTTTGAACAAGTAGCCGTGGAAAGGCTGCGGGCCGCTGCCACCTTCGGGCGCCAGGCCGACGTAGCCCGCGCCATAAGCTTCCGCCACCAATGGCCCGAGCGGACTTACTTCGCCGTTCAGTTCCGTCGGCCAATAGAGCCCGTCGGTCTGGCCGGGCGCACTGGCAAACTTCTGCGCGTATTCCAGCACATCGTCTCCATCGCGGTCGCGGCTCGCGTATTCACGTTGCGCCTCGACATAGGCTCGCAGGACCCCCAGCACCTCAAGTTCGTTGCGGCCAATGCGGCGGTTGAGAATTTCCTCCAGACCCGCGGTCGTGTCGAATTGCCAGCCGCGGGGCCCTTTGACCAGGGGGATCGGGAACGGCCACGCTTCCCGGCCGATTTCCAGAACCAGCCGCGTGTCCGACTCTCGCGTTAGGCGGTTGGTCGTGTTGAATGCGGCGGTGAACTCGGACAGTTCCCGCGCGCCTTGGACACTGTCAGGGTTGGCGAGAGTTTCAGACGCCGGGCCGAAGAGAACGGCGAGGGCGGCCCGATTGGTAGTGTTAACGGCTTGGCCCAACGCGTCCACCGCCTGCTGGGGCGTGGCAAAAGCCTTGCCCGTCTCGGCCGCGCCCAGCCCGGCTGACGAACAGAGCAGCCAAAGCGCCCCGGCCATCCGGGCGCTGCGCCCGGCCCATTGGATGCGAAACAAAGTTTTCACAGGTAGTAAAAGGGTTGAGGCGACTCAGCGCCGCCCGCCGCCTCCGCGAGATCCACCGCCACCGCGGCTTGCCGAGCCCCGGCTGCTGAAGTCGCGCGCGCCTCCGCCGCTGCTCACACCACCAAAGGCGGAGGAATTCGGCGCACTGGAGCGACTGGGAGATTGCGATGGCGAGGGACGGTTGGCCGAGGGTTGCCCGCCGCTGGGTCGCGTCGATGGCGCCGGCCGAGAGGAGGCGCCAGGCGAGCCTGGACGCGCGCCGCCCGCGCTCGCTGACGGCAGTTGGGAGGGGCGCGCGCCGCCGCCGGTGGAGGGTCGTTGCGACGGTTGAGCGGACGAGCCGCCCCAACCGCGGGCTTCGCGTGTTTGCGCCGAGGGTGGGGCGCCGGAATTACGCAGCCGGCTTTGGTCGGGCTGCCATTTTTGTTGCGCGGATCTGGCGCCCGTGTTGGCGGCCCGATTGCCCGATGCTGGCCGGTCGGGCCGATCGGGCCGGTCAGGGCGGTCAGGGCGGTCGATATTCACGTTCCTGTCGATGTCGACATCGACGTCGCCGTGGTACCAATTGCAGTTGTTGGCAAGGATGGCCCCCCAGGCCATGCCGACGCCAAAGGTGACGAGCGGCGCTAACGGGTTATACACATAAGCGGGCGGTGGATAATAAACCGTTGGTGGATAACTCGGCACATACACCACCTGCGGGTTGGATGGCTGGACTTGCACGATTTGATTCGTCACGGTCACGACTTGCGTCACGTTGGTTTGCTGCACGACCACGTTGGTGACAGTCACGACTTGCTGCGCGGTGGATTGAAGGGTGCCCGCCTTGCGCGCTTTGGCGCGAAGAGACTGGATGGTGTCCATCAATTCCTTAGGCTGGGCGAGAAACGCCCGGCCCAGCTCAACCGTCCACGGCAGGTCCGCGTCCATTTGCGCGATCAACGCCGGAAATCTGGCCACCGCCTTGACGTTCTCGTCCCACGATTGCTCGTCCAGCTTGGCAATGTTGTTGGTGTCTTTCACGAACCGCGCCGCCTGGACAATCTCCAACGGATAGACTGAGGCCGGCAAAATGACGGCGATGAGCGGGTCGGGATGCAGCGCAATGGGCATGACAAGTTTCTCGAGGCTGTTCGAGCCGCTCTGGGCCGAGGCGGACGGCGGCGGCACCGGAGAGGCCGGCGCGGGCTCGGGAACGGACGGTTTCACCGCAGGCGTCGAACCGACATAAGTCGGCGGGGGCGGGTCCTTCGCCTGCGGCGCAGCCAAAGCCGGAATCTCCACCCTGCCACTGATGCCCGCGGCGACAACCAGTAATAGAAGCGATATTCTTTTCATAGGTGTGAGCGGCTTCAGCCCCGTGACGCGCCGTGGCCTCATTCGCCCCGAATACTGCAACTCATCAGCGGACGCAAGGGAGAATACACAGGGACAACCAACGAGACCTGGGAGTTTCTCGAGGGATTAAGGGTTTCCGACTCTCCCGCCTCCTGGCGCCGTTGCTGCCGCACGGGCGCATTCGGACACTGCCCCTGGGGGATCGCGGCCCCGCATGTGCGGGGCCGCTTCGAGATGGGGATCGGAGGAAGCCCCCGCCCGCGCTCGGGGCGGGCTGTTGGGTAGTTCCTTGGTCCTGGAGCCGACGCACGATGAAGCGGTCCCGCCCCCATGCGGGACCGCGCCCCGAGCTGCCTTGTGCAGGGGCACCTGAATACGCTCCTGCCGCGCGAGCAGGGAGAACGAGCCTTGACAATTGTAGGACGATCGTCCTAGCCTCGGTCCCAGGTCGGACGACGGGACGTTTTATGAGCGACAGGACAACGCGCGATCAAATTGTCGAAGCGGCCGATCAGTTGTTCTATCGGCAAGGTTACGAGTATACATCGTTCTCCGACATCGCCAATGCCCTCCACATCTCGCGTGGCAATTTCTACTTTCACTTCAGATCCAAGGACGACATTCTGGATGCCGTCATCGATCGGCGCCTGGCCAATACGCAGAAGATGTTGGAAGAGTGGGAAACCAGCGGGGAACAACCCGAGGATCGCATCCGGAGCTTCATCCATATTCTGATCGCGAACCGGGCCAGAATAAAGCTTTACGGCTGCCCGGTGGGCACGCTGTGCACGGAATTGGCGAAGTTGAATCACTCTTCGCAGGCCCAGGCCAACCGGGTCTTTACGCTGTTTCGGACCTGGTTGCGTCGCCAATTCGCCCTGCTCGGTTGCGCAGCAGAGGCCGACGCGCTGGCGATGCACCTGCTCGCCCGCAGCCAGGGCGTCGCCACTCTGGCCAACGCCTTTCATGATGAGAAATTCATCAGGCAGGAAGTGGAGCAGATGTGCGACTGGCTGAGGTCGTGCACGGAAAGCGCCGGGCGGGCCGGCGGGCGCGCGAGCAGGCCAGTCAGGAGGAAGCCCAAGAAAGGAGAATGAAATCAAATGAGCACGACGATTGTAGGTCCCGATGGCAAATCACGCTGCCGCTGGTGCGACGCGGCTCCGGAATTCTTAGCCTATCACGACACCGAGTGGGGCTTTCCAGTTGAAGACGATCACCGCCTCTTCGAAAAGCTGAGCCTCGAGGGGTTTCAATCCGGGTTAAGCTGGCGCACGATCCTCGCGAAACGCGAGAACTTCCGGGTCGCCTTCCATGATTTCGATTTCGATCGGATCGCGCGTTTCACTCAACGTGACCTTAATCGTTTGCTTAAGGATGAAGGCATCGTCCGCCATCGCGGCAAGATCGAGGCCGTGATCAACAATGCGCGACGGGCTCAGGAGCTGGTTAAACGGGAAGGGTCCCTGGCGGCTTTCATCTGGCGTTACGAACCGGGCGTGAAGCAGCTTGCTAAACCGCAGACCGCATCGACCTCCGCCGAATCAGTGGCCTTGTCGAAGGAGCTTAAACAGCAGGGTTGGAAATTCGTCGGGCCGACCACGGTCTACGCCTTTATGCAAGCCATGGGGCTCATCAACGATCACGTGGATGACTGCGTCATCCGAGTGAAAGTCGAACGCGCGCGAAACCATTTCAAAAGACCAGGGCGCTGACCGGACGCCCTGACCGAGGTTAAGTCCGTCCGGTTCCACGGCCCGCCGGGGCCGGTCTTCGACAAGAGCAAAGAGCGGCGGGCCGGCGAAAGGGGCGGAGGTTATGGTCCTTTGCGAAGTCGGTAGAACTTCTGGGATGAAGTTGAGGGAAGGACCACCACGTTCCTCCCATAGATGACCACGGGCGCCACCGGCACGGTGGTCCATGAGTAGTAGGACTGCGAATTGTCGCAAACCTCCAACTGACAGCCTGTGGAAGGCGCGGCCCAGCTTAGCTCAACGTTGGCCAGGTCAATCCGCTTGATTTGTAGAGCCGGCACGGCCGCTTTCTGGATCGTGACATTCTGCTGGCAAGTGGCGCTGTTGCCGCTCTGGTCATACGCGCCCCACAGCCGCGTCACGAGATAACTGGTTTGGCTCGTGAGATTGGTCGTGGTATCGAGGAGCCGCACCGTCACCGTCCCACAGAGGTCAGTAGCCACCGGTTGCTCAAAGGTCCAGGCGTCTCCTTCGAGCACGCTCCGGTCTGGTGGGCACAGAATCGTCGGCGGTGTGGTGTCGCGCACGGTGATGGCTTGCACACATTGGGAGCTGTTGCCGCAATCGTCCGTGGCGGTCCAGGTGCGGTTAATCAGGCTGACCGTGGCCCCAGGCAAGGCGGGCGGCTGCGAGGGCAGCGGGCCCAGGGGCGGCTGCTGCTGCGGCGGGGGCAGGGTGCCGATCTTGGAGAGATTACCCAGCGAATCGGTTTGGTTGCCAATGGTGATGGGCACTGGCGGAACGGAAGCCGTCTGAGCCGAAACGAGGTCCGCTGCCACGGTGCCCCCGGAGTGGCTCTCCATCGAAGACATGAGGACCATCCAGATTTCCACGACCACGCGATCGCCGCTATCGAGTCCTGAGACCCGGAAAGTCCCTTGAATTCTCTCCGCGATGGTTCCCGGGTTGATCACCATCGAACTGTATGATTCCACTCGGGCGTTCAGGTTCGGGTCGATCGAGCCCGGGTCGGCGGCATCCACGAAGGCGCAATACACCATGTAATTTGGGTCGTAGCCGAACCGGTTGTTGGAAGTGGTGTAGGTGCTCCACGCGGCGGTGAATTCGATCGTGCCACGTTCAGGACCCACCCCGCCGGTGACCTGAATCACCGTTTCGAATGGCACGATTTGTCCGAACGCCAGCGGGACATTCCCGATGGAGGTCAACGCGTCCAGTTGGCCGGAAGGCGCGTAGGCGACGGCGTTGCGCAGCGGATCCAGTGCCCGGCCGGTGAGACGAGCGTCCTCCGGGCAAGGCAAGCTGTCGGGCCCGAACTCCAGATAAGTCGGCGAATACGGCCCCGTCCCCGAGTCCGGATCGGCGACGTAGAACTTCAGGTCGTAATTGGCCGGAACTTCGGCGTCGCTATAGGTGATGAGCACATTGGTCGTGCAGTTGTCGGTCGCCGTCGGGCTGCCAGTGACCTCCGGATCGAGCGAGGCTTCTCCGCATTCCAATGTCACGTTGTTAACGCAGGCGAGGACGGGCGGGATGGTGTCATCGACGGTGATCGTCTGAGTGCCCTCGGCCACATTGCCACAAACATCGGTGACGCGGTAGACACGGGTCACCTGCCCGGGGCAACGCCCCACCAGCCCGCTGGCGCTGATCAGGGAGAAGGATAGCGTCGGACTGCAACTGTCGGTCGCCGTCCCGCCCGCCGCCAGGAATGCTGCCAGATCGGAGTAGGGTGCCGGCACGTCGGCCGCGCATTGGACTCGGATAGTCGGGCAGACCAGGCTGGGTTTCGTGGTATCAATCACCGAGATGGTCTGGACCGCGTTGGTGAAGTTGCCACATTGGTCGGTGGCGGTCCACAGACGCAGGACT
>DATLUX010000210.1:0-26413 GCA_035577805.1 Verrucomicrobiia bacterium | reverse complement strand
CATGAACTTTTCGAACTGATCCCGCTCCGGCTCCTCCAGCAAGAATTGACGATCCACGATTCGGCTCATGCAATGATAAAAAGCATAAGCCGGACTGCCGGGGGCTTTCATGCGTCCTTGGCGCACGCCCACAGCAAACATCAACCCCCTGGCCCAGACAAGCCTTCTTTGCTTTCACAGAGCGGACCTGTCCCTTTATTCACATTTGTTCTCGCGAGCTTACGTCAACGAGGTGTTTGAGCCGTTGCGTCGAGGTATGGCTGCCGAACCCTGATCGTTTCAGCACGGAGAGAGAAAATCTGGGGGGACGAGCTCTATTCCGACTCCATCCGAATGGATTTCGGTGGTGCGAGGGAGCGAATCCATGGCTCCCGACCTTTGAAGTTTTTGTGATTCTGGCCTTGTGCCAGTGGCCATGGCCAGGCATCGCCATGAGGCCTGGCCGCATGCTGCTAATGTCCGTCTGCGACCAGGACCCAGTCATTGAAACCGTCGGCATGGCCCGTTGCTGGATAGGATAGTGAACGGTCAGAGGCTTTGGCCTCTGACGACGCGATCATCGTGTAACTCCCGCTGGTGGGATCATACCACCGCAGCTGCACCTTGCTGCCTCTCGCGATTTTCGTTGTATCAACGATGACGAGTCGGCTCGTTGGGAAGTAGACCAGCGCAGCGCGGGATGAATAACCAGAGGCTGCCTGATCATCACCGCTGCCCAGACCGCTTTTGAGGAAAGTTCCAGCATCGGGCTTCCAGGTGGGATCGGTCACGTAAGCATCCAGGATTATCCAGGTATGTTTGGCGTCCAACTGGGGCGCTTCGCTCAGGATATTAAGCCAGCCAGGGCCGCCGTCAAAAAGTCCGGTCACCCCAAACGGCCACCACTTTTCGTGGCCGAAGTTGATGCCAACCGCGCCGCGGATGAACGTGGCGTAGTTTCGCTCGCGTAACTCCTGGTTCTGTTGATTCTTATAGTGTGGTGCGTTCACATAGGGGGGTTCGATGTCGACCACGGGATAGATGGCCGCCCTGGCCTGGTTATAGACCTTGTCGAACTGCTCAGCGGAGCTGCTGCCGTAATGGTAGATCGTGTCAGCGCTTTGTTTGAACCATTTATATCCATCGGTGCCTTCGGCTGATATGAACTGGTCAAAGGAGGTTGAGCCATTGGCTGGCTCAGCGATGATCAGACGATGGCTGGCTCCTTCAGCATCTCGAAGCCCATGGAAGATGGCATCCAGACCCAGAGCAGGTCCCTCGTTGTAGCGCCATTTGAAATCACCCATGACATGCCACACGATATTTGGGTAGCTGGCATAGCGGGTGGCGACGGCCTTTCCAAAGTTGTAGGCATTCGTGGTTCCGGCGGCGACCAGATCCGGCACCGTTCCGGTATTTCCCCAGCTCATGAAAAACGAAAAGACGACGGTCATCTCCAAGCGAGTAGCCTCGCGCATCACCCAGTCCATCGAAGACCAAGCCGGGCCCAGGGATGAAGCGTATGGTTGAGCGCTAAAAAACCTCTGGCCGGCTTTGTTCTTATATCGATCGCCAAAGCTGTCATTCATATGGACACCAAAGGGCGACACCGTGATGGCATTAAATCTCAGGGCTTTCAGACCTTCTAGAGCCTGCGTAATCTCGGCATCGGAACAGTTTTGCGACATCGCCCAGGACGACATGGTTTTCAAGAGATAGATCTTGCCGGTCTGGTCGATGAAGCGTCGGTTGGCGGTGCTTACCGGGTAGGCAAAACCGCCCGAGCCCCTGTTCAGTCCGGCCTCCAGCTGGACGGTCCGGCCGGCGCTTTCAGCTTCTGCCGCCATAGCCGTCGTGGTCCCGAGGAAAGGCTGAATCGCCAGCGCCGCAACCATTGGAAGTGAGAAGATACGTCGAAACGGGAATGCGGCACACGGACAGGCGTTCTTGCTGCCATCGGAGGATGGCCACTCCTCTCCAAGAGTTTGTCGTCTCATAGGCTGAAGTGGAGAGAGCCATACCCTTTTTCAAGCAGCCAACCAAGGGGAATCATCTCCCGCCGACCAGGCATCCTTGGCGAATTCTACATTTGCCGCACGGACACGTCCGACAGAAAGCCAAAAGAAAGGCTGCCTTTCGGCCAAGGCAATTGAAAGTCGCCTTGGGCCAAGGCAATTGCGATGTTTTGCGCGTGGACATTATGTTGAAGACCTTATCGATCATTGGTTACCTCGGAATGATTGGCGGTTTGCTCGGTTTGCTGGCTATGCGGACTCTTTTCTCATCCTCTCCACTCGTCATCTCGACGCAGGTGTTGGCCCTTGTGCTGTTGGTATGGGCGCGGGTCACCTTTGGGCGGCGCAGCTTTCATGTGGTGGCTGATCCGACGGAAGGAGGCTTGGTGACTGGCGGACCCTATCGGTACATTCGGCATCCGATCTACGCAGCGTTGTGCCTGTTCACTTCGGCGGCGGTAGCGGCGCATTGGTCTTGGAGCGCCGGTTTGTGCGGTGGAATGGTTTGGGGCTGCGCGATCCTACGAATCTTCTGCGAGGAGTCCCTGATGGTGGCACGATACCCCGAATATGCTCAATACGCACTCACGACTTGGCGCATGATCCCTTATGTTTATTAAGCCTTCCACAAGCAAATCGAACAACGCAAAACCCGGCAGGATTCGCGAGCGAAGAGGAACCGACCCGTGCGCCTCCCAGTCGGTTGCAGAATGAGAAGCACGATCCGGGCGGAGCGACCCGGGCTCGCGAGCAACTGGAACGCGAGCGCCGGGGTCGCTGGTTGATTAATTTGTCAACGTTCGTGTGGATGACCGTTGGCTGCTGGTTTCAGGCTGCCGAACAATCCGTGGCTCTCGTCGAGCGGACCCGAGGCGAAAAAGAGGGTATCGGCGCTTCCAGCGCGGCCGTCATTGCCGAAGCTCAATCCCCAAAGACCTTCGATTTGAATCGGACGTTGGTCTTTGAGAAGGCCGTGGAACCTGCCGTCCAGCCCGAAGGTCATGATCGTGCCGTCTCCGAAATTACCCACCAACAAGTCGCCGGCGTGTATTCCAAAGGTGAGCGGCGCTAAGGCCACACCCCAGGGCGCGTTGATCTGGGCCAAGTGGCCGCCCGCGTCCGTCCCGGTTGCGAACCGAGTGAAGGCTCCGGTCTGCGGGGCAAACGCGTCGATCAGTCCGCGGCCGCGGCCCGGATCTTCGTCACCTTCCGTTTGATCGCGTTTGGCGAACATGACGAAGACCATGCCGTTGACTGATTGAACGTTGAAAGGCGCGTACCCGGCGGGCGCGTTCGTGTCGGCGAATTGCGCGATGAGGCTGGAGTTCGTGCCATAGGCGTCGACGGTGCCTTCAGCGAAATTGGCGGCCAGGAGGAGCGGGCCGTTGGAGTTGGTGGCAATCGTCAACCCCGTGTAAGCAGCGCCTGGGCGCGCGGCCAGCGTTTCCGCCGTCGTGCCCAACGCGCCGCGCCAGCCGGAGATGATTCCGCTCAGGCTGGCAAACAGGAAAACGTCGCCGTTGAAGCCGCCTTTGTTGTTGCCGACCACGCCGGTGGGAGCGCCTCCGGGAATCGTGACTTGCAGGGTTTGCTTGCTAACAAGGTCCACCCCGTTGGGGACGTTGGTCACGGCGTAAAGCGTTGCTAGGCCGGCCGCGTTATCAGCCACCCAGAACGGGCCCGTGCCGCTAAACGTCACGCCCCAGGCGTTGACCAGGTTGGTGTCCTGCCCCTGCGCCACGCCGGCCAAGTCCGACACCAGGTTGGCCTGGCGGTAATGCGTGGCGGTCGAGCGGTAAAAGAAGTACTCCGACGTGTAAGGCACTGGCCTTTCTTCGTCGACGAGCGCGCCTGGCTCCACAGGAGCCACTCCCGCGACCGTGTTCACGCGCTGCACATAGCTCAAGGGGTTGAGGACCCCACGCCCCTCCTCAGAAATGGCCCGCAGAAGCACCCATGGAATCGCCGTCGGGTCTGGGGTGCAAGCGTCCACTCTCTGTGCAATGACCCTGCTGCCGCTGGTGGTTTGCCAGGCCACCCCTGTTGGAGTGCCGAAATGTTTCCCCACTTCCCTGCGGTGCTTGGCATCGGCGTAGAGAGTTGCTTCGGGCGCAACGAAGATCCAATTCGTCCCGTTCCAGCGGTAGGTTTGAACTCCCACCGCGAAAACGTGGAAGACGAGCCGGTTGCCCTCGGGCACGGCAATGCGATCGCAGGCGGCTGGCAATTCGGGCCCGCCGGAGCCGTGGGCAGCTGGCGTTGCCAACGCCGCCGCTGCGCACAACAGCACCGCGATTGACTGGATGGATTTGACTGCTGACCCGAAGGACCGGACAGCCCATTGGTTGCGTAACTTCATTATTATGCTCGCTTTTTGTTTTGTGAGTTCAAGGCTGCCGTCAAAACGCGGCAGCGACCTATGTAGGATTCAGCAATCGCGGAAGGGTTCCGGCAAAAACACTGGGACTAAGGAGCAGGTAGGCGCCGGACGAGAGCGCCCAGGCTCATTCCGCTCTTGGTCGAAAATTTCGGAAGAGGAAGTGCCACACGCAGTTCGGACGGCGGCGTCTTGCTCGCACTGAAGTTTGGACATTATTTGCGCGGAGGCATACTCCTTGTTGGTCAGAGTTTCATACCAGCCGAAGGCGGGACAGCCCGGAGGGCTGCCAGACGGTAGCCGGGGGTCGCAGCGTAGCGGAGACCCCCGGAACGGTGATCGAAATCAAGTTGCACCCTGGAGGCTGGAAGGGTGCCAGAAGACTTCGAGGGCAGGCGGGCGCTCGACCCAGCTGCCCGTTTCTCAAATCAGAGCAAGTACTGGGCGCCGGTTTGGTCCCAGCGCAAAGTAGATTGGAACACGTCTTCGCCCCGAGCCCATCGTTCGGCGGCATCGGGAGTTCCCAATGCCGTGGCGAGGGCGCTGTTGAGCTCATAAAGGTTCGCATCCAGGCCCGCGGACTTGAGCGCCCGCGTCAGGCCAATCTCGATGCCCTTCGCCACCCATTCTTCGTGCCGGGGCGCTTCCATGTCATCGCCGGGCAAACAGGATTCAACCTCATCGCGCTCGCGCCGTGCCCGCATGACCGAGAGCGCGTGCAGCGGACGGCAGCGCAAGGGTCTGCGGGCGAAGACGCAGCACACGTGGTCCGCGCCTTGCAGAGCGCATGGGGAGGGCGAGCCGTCGCCGGGTGATCGCGTGCTGATTTTCCTGGCGTTCTCCGCGGCCAGCGTGCGCAACCGCTCTTGCTCGGCGCGCGACTTGTGCTTACGAATGTAAGCGACAATGGCCAGCGCTTCCGGCGCGGTGACGCCCACGCGTCCCTGGCCGGTCTCGGGGCAGGTCATCGCGCGTTCCAAGTCCGCTGGATCGGCCAGGGGCAGCATCGCCTGCATGGCGGCGTCCTCCAGTTCGATGGCCAACTGGCTGGCGGTCTCGCCGGTGCGTTGGCTGGCCAGGCGTTTCCGCGCCACTTGTTCGGCGGCCCACGCCGCCCAGTCCCTCAGGGCGGCGCCGCCCAGGAATGGGGGCAGCCACTCGATCACGGCCCGGGCTGGCCGGCCCAGGCGCGATTTCGAGAAGAACCCCACCACCACCGCCACCAGGGCCAGAAACACCAGGTGGAACAACAGAACCAGAATCAATCCGCCGATGAGTGAGGACATAATTCAAACAAGGACGCCACGCCTACGCTTGGCATCACGCTCAGGCTGGCATGACGGCGTTCGCGCCGCCTTGACCTGTGTCAAGGCTTTGGAAGGTCATGCCACTCTTGCCGGCTGTCACAGAGGGGGGTCACACTGCAAGCATGTTCGCGCGATTTCTGTTCTATCGGTTGCCCCTGGCGCTGATACTGGCTGGCCAGGCGAGTGCGGCTGATGCGGCGCGGCCCAACATCCTGTTCGTTATCGCAGACCAATGGCGCGCCCAGGCGTTTGGATTCGCCGGCGATCCGAATGTCAAAACGCCCAACTTCGATCGCTTCGAGCGGCAGTCCGTGAATTTCCTTCAGGCCGTTTCCGGCACGCCAGTGTGCTCGCCAACGCGCGCCTCCCTGCTCACGGGTCAGCGGCCCTTGACGCACGGCGTATTTCTCAACGACGTGCCGCTGAGCACCAACGCTGTGACGTTGCCCAAAGTGCTGAAGGCAGTGGGCTACGACACAGGATGCATCGGCAAGTAGCACATTGACGGGCACGGCAGCCGTTCGGCTTTCATTCCCCGCGAGCGCCGGCAGGGCTTTGACTACTGGAAGGTTCTCGAGTGCCGACTTTCGGCCGGGGCCGGACTATGTGGCCAAGTGGCGGTACCAGGTGGACACGAATGAAACCGTCGTGTACACGCCGTAGCATCGCATTGGCGGAGATGAATGACGAGCGAGACCGAACCGCACGTCACGCCAGCTGGACCTGGGCCATGCGATAGGTTTTCCACCATTCGCGAATGGCCGCGCGCAAGCGGTCCGTGGCTTCACCGCACTCCCGTTGCAACTCCGCCAGCTTGTGCCGCGAGGCCTCCATCTTGGCTTCCGCGGCCAGCCGGTAGGCGTTCTTGCGCTGCTCCCACTGGGCTGAGGCTTGCTCGAGCCGTTCCTGCGCGGCTTGCAGCATGCGATGCAGGGAGTCGGACATGGGCACGGACGCGACTTTCAACCGGGCCGCCAGTTGCTCCTGTTGCTCCGCGATTTCAGCCAGCAGGATCGTTTCCTCCGGCACCCACCGCAGTTGGCGCGCCAGACCTATCTTGTGCAACAGCCAGATGCACCATTTGGTCGGATCGAAATGCCACGGCTTCACCCCATTGCGATAGTCGTGTTGGAAGGCATGATGAAAGTTGTGGTATCCCTCCCCGAACGTGAACCAAGCCAGCAATCCATTGTCCCGCGCCGAACAGCGGCTGGAGTATGGCCGCCGGCCCCAGGTGTGGCTCCAGGAATTGATGAAGAACGTCATGTGATTCACGAACACGACCCGCGCCACTCCGGCGATGAGAAACGCGCCGAGCGCCGCGGTCCATCCACCCCACAGCAAGCCCAGCAAAGCTGGCAGGACAAAACAGGTGAGAATGGCGATCGGCAGATAATACTGGTGTTGCCACCGCACGAGCCGATCCCGCTGCAGATCCTGGACCCCCTCCAACGAAGGGGCTGACACGTCGAAAAGCATCCAGCCGATGTGCGCGTGGAAAAAACCTTTTGAGATGTTGTACGGATCCTCGTCGTGATCGACAAATTTGTGGTGCTTGCGATGGTCCGCCGCCCACGCCAGGACGGAATTCTCAAAAGCCGCCGCGCCGAAAATCAATGTCATCAACCGGACCGGCCATCGCGCCTTGAAGGTCAGGTGCGTAAAGAGCCGGTGATAGCCGAGCGTGATGCTCAGGCCCGTGGCGATGAAGTAGGCGAAGAACAGGGCCACCTGGAACCAATCCAACCCGTAAAAGCAGAGATACAGCGGCACCCCCGTCAGGGCGATGAGCAAGGTGCCAATGAGGAACAGGCTGTTAGGCCAGTTCAGGAGATTCCAACGAAGGCGTGGCATGGACGGACCAAGGTTTGAGATTTAAGACTATTTTAGACTAACTGTTGTTTCCCAGACTGTTCCCGAGCTTCGGGTCTCAAAATCATCAAAGAATCACGTTCAACTGAGGATTTTCCATGCCTTGAAATCACGAGTTGTCTAAAGATAGAACCAGCCTACCCGACAAGCGCCGGAACGCAACTAATTGTTTCTTCAAATCGGCTGAAAGCGACCCGGGCCTCCCGCATCGCTCGCCTCCCTTGAGCCCCTTACGGCTGAGGGAGAACGAAATGGTCTGCCGCATAGCGTAGCCCGCGCAACTGATATTCATAAATGCCTGTCCCCGGTGCGCCGAAATCGTGCCCGACGCCTCCGACAATTTCTACCTCGTGCGAGATCTTCAGCTTCACCAAGCTCGTGTGCAGTTGCTCGGTCCACTTCAGCAAACCATCCTCGCTGCCAATGACGATTTTGATGGCCAACTTTCCGCGAATATTGTCGGCATTGGTGATAAGCATAGCCGCCGGGCTGTCTTTAGTGAAAAGTGCCTTGTCACCATTGAAGAGAGCTGGGATCAGGGTCGGATTTCTCTCCATGTTCGCGTCGGCATCGAGGAGCGCCGGGCAAAAGGCTACCGCCGAACTGAACAGTTCGGGGTATTTGAATGCAAACTTCAGGCTGCCCATGCCTCCCATGGATCCTCCCTGAACCGCGCGTCCATCTCGGCTCGCCACGGTCCGGTAGGTGGCATCGATGTGCGGGATGAGTTCCTTGATGACCGTCGTCTCCATCATGATGCTGCGGTCCAGCGAATCGTAATAGCGCGTGTATCGCCCGCCGTTAACCACCACAAATATGAGCGGCGGGAGCTTTCCTTTCCTGATGGCCGCGTCCATACCGCCCAACAGGCCTTGGGCAATCGAGAGGCTGTCGGGTTCCTCAGTGCAGCCCCCTCCTGGCAACCAGTATACGACGGGATAGCGCCCAGCGGGGGACGCATAGTTCGGCGGCAGGTAAATGCTGTACCCTACGTCGCAATTCATCGCGACGCTGTGATAGGTGTGGTGCGCCGCCAGCGGGTTAACTTTTTTGGGGGGGTTGGACCATCGCCCGACCTCCAGGATATCAAAAGCACTGCGCGCGGGGATTTGCGCGGCGGCAGACAGACTTAACATGGCCAACGCCACTGGCACTCCAGCCAGCAGTGCGCGCCTTCTAAACGACCATAACATGGTCGTCATAGTGTTCTTTGCTTCCGAATTCGAAAACGAAAATAACCCTTAAGCCAGCATGCACAGGGGATTGAACAGGCGATATCGGAGGTAACGGAGTCTCGTCAAACTGCGCTTCCTCCGGTTCAAAAACGCTCGGTTGTCCGCAGTCTGATGTCTAATCCATTTGCACCATCGGCCCGGCTTGCGTTATGGTGAGACGCCTCATCCGGTCCGAAACACCTCCGGGATGCTTTTGCTCGTGCGACGAATTATTCTGTTCTGTTTGTTGGTGGGGGTTGCGGTTGCGCCAGCGGCCAACCTCACCTGGCCGCCGTCGGTGGTGAGGATGTTCGATGATGACTATGAATGAATTGCCTCGTGAACCGATAAGCCTGGTCAAAGCACGGTGGTCGAGAGTGGCGGTCGCGCTCGCATTTTTCGCGGTGGGTTGTGGCAGCATCTCACCAACCATGAAAACGGATTTCGAGAAGGACACCAGCTACACCCATTACACGCTGAACTACGACACACCGGTGGACGGTTCGCTTCAGGCGAGATTGGTCGCGCTGGATGCCCGCCTGCGCACTGGATTGGGCATGAAGACTGAGCAGACTGCCGTCGGTGTGCTGGACTTACGCAAGCTGCGTCTGGCCATGGTTCGTCCTGACCGGATCGATTACGCGGCGAGCGTGCCCAAAATCGGCATCCTGCTCGCCTATTTTCAACTGCACCTGGAAGCGGCGACAAACCTCGATTCCCAAACGCGCCAGGAGTTGGGGCTGATGATCAAGGCGTCGGATAATGAGATGGCGGCGAAGTATTCACGCGAGCTGGGGTTGAAGCAAATTCAGCAAGTGCTGGCCCGCTACGACTTTTACGACGCGCAGCGCGGTGGCGGCCTGTGGGTGGGCAAACATTATGGCCGAAGCGACGAGCGTTACGCCGACCCTGTGGGGAACCACTCGCACGCCGCGACCGTGCGGCAATTGCTGCGCTATTACCTGCTGCTGGAACAAGGCCGGCTGGTTTCACCAGCGGCATCCAAAACGATGCGCGAGATTTTCGCATCGCCGGACATTCCGCATTTGAATGATAAGTTCGTCAAAGGTCTGGCTGGCCGCGATGTGCAGGTGCTGCGCAAAGCCGGCTGGTGGGAGGACTGGTTTCATGACACGGCCATCGTCACGGGCGCAAGACGCCATTATATCCTCGTGGCCATGACGCACCATCCCAATGGCGATGCCTATTTGGAAGCCTTGGGACGTGCCGTGGACGATGTGATGATCGAAGCGAGCGCACCATGAACCTGACGCGATCGTTCGAAGACTCAAGGAACGGAGATGACGCGCAGGTTGGCGGGCGGGAGTGGGGCGTGTGGGGCGTTGTCTGGCACCGTGATCACTGCCGGTGCGAGACTCCTGCCGTCCTGCTGGCTTCTGGAGCCGCTCTGCACTGCCTGACTCGATTCCTACTCGCGCTCGCGCTGGTGGCCTGTGGCTGCTCTCGCGCGCAGGCCAGCAGCCACACCAATATCCAGGCCCTGTTCCTCATTCTCATGGAGAACGTCAGTTGGCCCGACATTGTGAACGGCCCCAACGCGCCGTTCATCAAGAACGTCCTGCTCCCGCAATCCTCCTACGCCAGCAACATGTTCATCGTGCCAGGAACCTTCGGCAGCCTGCCGCAGTATCTCTGGCTCGAATCGGGCACGAATTGGGGCGTCGCGACCGACAGCAGCGATCCGGCCTCCCACCACTTCAACACCACGAACCATCTTGTCATCCAACTTCAAAACGCGGGCATCTCATGGAAGGCTTACCAGGAGAACATCAGCGGCACGACCTGTCCGACGGCCAGCAGCGGGCTTTATGCGGCCTACCACAACCCATTCGTCTATTTTGACGACATCTATCTCAACGCCACGAATTGCACCAACCACATCCGGCCCTACACGGAACTGGCTCGCGATCTGACCAACAACACCATAGCCCGCTACAACTTCATCACGCCCAATCTGTGCAATTGCATGCACGGCGGCACCGGCTGCCCCGCCAACCGCATCCTGACCGGCGATACCTGGCTCGCCAACGAGATCCCCGGGATCATGAGCTCGCAGGCCTACAGTAACAACGGCGCGATCATCATCACCTGGGACGAAGGCACCGGCAACGTCGCCGGTCCATTCGGCACCATCGTGCTGTCGCCCTTGGCCAAGGGAGGCGGGTACCGCATGAGCAACCGGCTCGATCACACCGCCACCTTTCGCACCCTTCAAGAGATCTTCCATGTGCCCTTGCTCTACGCGGCGAAGACCGGGACGAACCTCAGCGATTTATTCAAGCCTACGATTCAGTTGTCCGCGCCCGCATTCACCAGCAACAATTGGATGCAGTTCACGGCGAAAGGAATTGTGCCGGGCAAAACCAACTTTTTTCAATTCACCACCAACCTGGCCAATCTCGTCACCTGGCAAAGTCTCCTGACCAACGTGCTGGCGACCAACTTGTTCACCTTCGTGGACACCAACGCCAGCAACGCGCCGCGCCGGTTCTATCGCGTGCTCGAAACTCACTGATTGGCTCCACGTCATAAGCGGCGGCCAAGGCGCTGCTGGCGCTGGCCAGGAGCAGCCCGGCCGCGAAGAGCCGGGCTACCAAGGTTCGGGAATGGTCCAGGTTCTCAGAGCAGCGCATTCGGTTGGAGCATTGGAGTGAGGGGATGCACCTTTTTACAACTGTGTCAGGCGATAGAAGCGCCGCTGGAAAGCAAGCGGGCCTTGACGGACACACAATTTGCCATCAAGACCCGCTCCCTGCTTACGCGAGCAGGAGATTTTCTTTGTGCTTCGCTGGCTATGGCCCTTCCGGTGTGCCCAACAAGAGTACGCCATAGACGGTCGCTCCGTCGGTGACCGTGGCGACAAAGGCGACCTGGCCGCGGTCGTTTAGGGCCATATAGCTGAATGGGACGCCGGTGACGGGTACTCCTGGAAAGACCAACGCGCCGACCTGTTCTAAGCTGACGATGGTGCCATGACCCGGAATGACGGTGCCGATGCCCGCCAGACGACGCAGCGTCTTGGTCCCACTGGAGTAATAGTAGGCTGCTTCGTCAAGGCTGCCGTCGGAGAGCGTCGCGCTGGCCTCAAACGCAACGTCACCCGCGTTGTTCAAGGCCATGTCGCCGAAATAGCTGGCGCCAGTGATGTAACTGAAGGTCCCGCCGCCCGGTGCCGGATCACCGGTCCTGGCGATGAGCCTGGTCTGTCCGCCACTACGCAGCCACACCCCGCGGCCTTCGGCGTAACGCCCTCCGAAGGCGATGTCCCCGGGGTTATTGATTGCCAGGCTGACCGTCCGGAATATTCCGGCTGGCCGCGGAACCAACTCGATTTTCCCCGTCGTAGCTCGGCGCACATAGAGCTTGTTGTAGTGCACATCCGGCTCCAGGGTCGTGTTGCCCTCGAAGGCGACGTCACCAGCGTCGTTGATCACGGCACTCATCGGGGCGGTATCGGAGGACAATACGAAGGTCCCGCCGTCGGGCGACGAATCACCGGTGCGGGCGATGGTGGAGATGCTGCCGGATCGGCTCTGGATGAAGAAGCCTTCACCAAGGCCAACCGGAGTATCAGTGACGTAGCCGATAAAGGCGACATCACCCCTGTTATTAAGGCTGGTATTGAAGTCCACGCCGACAAAGACGCCGCCGTTCGGGTCGGGCGTCACGTTCGGAACCACCGCCGCGCTGAGCATTCGAGTGGAGTGGGACCAACGATAAAGACCGCCATGAACGGGCGGGCCAAAGTCCAAGGGATCAAGCATGAAGCCGAAAGCGGCGTCGCCGGAGTCGTTCAGGCCGATATTGCCCAGCTCGTAGAGCGAGAAGCTGCCGCCACCCGGAGCGCTCTGGCCGAAACGCGCCATGGGTTGAATCGTTCCGCCATCGGCCAGAAAGGCGCCTTCCTCACCAGGCATATCCGGTTCAGCGGTGAAGACCAGTTGGCCTTTGTTGTTAAGCGCGGTCGGCTCGAAGTCGTTCACGAACGCTCCACCGCCAGGGGCCGCGCCCCCAACGTGAGTGACGACTTGGAACTGATAGGGCCGCTCGTCGCCGCTTGCTCGGGGTCCGGCCGTCCCGACCGCGATGGCTGCCACCAGCCCGAGCCAGAGCGGTGGGAACAGTCGGCCGATGCTGCTGGGCTCGTGGATGGTGTTTGGATTCTGTGGGACAGCGTTATGTGCGTGGCTTTTCATGATTTCCTTTGTGCGCAACTTGTCTTTATTCGCGTGGGTTCATTGGTGAAGCTTTCCTTTTCGTGCGTGAGAGGGATTTGCCCACCGTTAACCAATGCGAGATTTCAGGAAGGAAGGCGCAACTGGAATTGCGATTTATGATTTGCGATCATTTGCGATTTGCGATTTGAAAAAGGACGAGCGGGCGTCGCGAAAATCGCAAACGGTAATTCAGCGGCCTTTTAGTTACTGAAAAAGCCACGCCCGAGCATGGGCCCAGTCGTTGTCGGCGGTGCGCGCGGACAGGCCGAGAGCCTCGGCGGCTTCGGCGAGGGTCATGCCGACGAAGTGGCGCAGCTTGAGGTAGGGTTCTGACCATCCTGCGACCAAAGGGGGGAAGTACTACGGTCTTGTGAGATGGTAAAATGCATCGCTCGCCGGCGTAACGCGGAAATGGTTAGTCCCAGCCAGGACAAGGAGGTTCGTTTCCGGCATCCAAGTTTCCGTAAGGGCCAGGCGATCGGTTCGTTCCAAAAGAAAGCCCCCGGGCGTTACGGGCCAACTTATATCGACCGGTTCGTGGTGCGACTGATAACCAGGACGGGCAACGGAGCGAGGACGGGCAACGGAGCGCCAACGCCGGTCAAGGACAGGTTGAATCCTACGTCCGAACTCGTCGTGGAAGACTGATGAATCTCCACGGCAAGCACGTTGGTTCCGTCCAACAGGAGCGATGGATTAATGTTCGTCGAATAGCAGGTCGATTCATCCGCACCGGCCACGGCGTTCAGCGCCGCCGTCAGATCCACACATTGCTAAACCGGACGAGGTCGCCGTGATCCTGTAGAAAAATTGGCCCTGGCTCAGACGACTCTGCCTGTCCGCCGGGAGTGGGGCCCGGGATCGCGACATTGCTGTGCACGAGGGTTCCATTCCAGGTTACCGATACGCGTGCTGATTCGAGTTTGGTCGCGCCGTTCCACCGGGCAGCGCGGAAAAGAATGTCGTAGGTCTGCCATTCTCCTGCGGGGCGCGCGACATTTGTATCAGCATCGCGAAAATTGTAGATGGCGGCGCAGTCATTCAGCCCGGAGAGCGGCCAGTTGTAAGAGTCGAGTATTTGAATTTCATAGCGGTTCTGGAGATAGATGCCGCTATTGCCGCGCGCACCAGCTCCATGACGAAATAAGGACGGCCCGTCTCTGTCGCGCCGGCCTCCAGGACTTTGGCGATGTTTGGATGATCCATTAACGCCAGCGCCTGCCGCTCGGCTTCGAAACGGGCGATGACCTGCTTCGTGTCCATGCCCAGCTTAATGACCTTGAGGGCGACTCCGCGACGGACCGGTTCCTCCTGCTCGGCCATATAGACAACTCCGCAGCCGCCTTCACCGATTTGCTGAAGCAGCTTGTAGCAGCCAATCCGATCGCCGGCCTCTTCCTCCTGGGCCGCAACGTTCTGCGCGGCGGTTGCAGAAGCTGAAGTGTCTGTCGGCCGCTGGGCTCCAGGTGCGGGATCTTGAAGAACGCCCCCTGCATCCTCGCTGGCGCCAAGGAGTTCCTCGAAGCGCTGCCGCAACGCTGCGTCGGCGGCGCACGTCTGGTCCAGATACGCGGCCCGCTCACCCGCGCGTAATCGGCGGGCGGCACTAAAGACAGCCACTTCGCGATCAAACGGGGCACTCATTGAAAAAGCATACTCTACCATTCAATGCGAAATACCACGTGAAAAGGTGCAAGGGCGCATTCGGTTACTGCCCCCTGATCGCGGCCTTTAGGCCCTTCGCGATGGGGATCGGAGGAAGCGTTGGGTAGTTCCTTCGTCCTGGAGTCGAGGGACGATGAAGCGGTCCCGCCTACACGCGGGACCGCGCCCCGAGCTGCCTTCTGCGGGGGCAGTGCCTGAATACGCCCAAGGCGCAAGGCGATGGTAGTAATCAGTATTCAGTAACCAAGCTGAGCGTGCGAAGGCTGATAGGGGCGAATACGACACGGCGGAAACAGAACTCAGACTCAGCGGCCTTCTAGTTCGCTAAAGAGCCAGGCCCGGGCATGGGCCCAGTAATTGTCGGCGGTGCGCGCGGAGATGCCGAGAACCTCGGCCGCTTCCTCGAGGGTCATGCCGACGAAATAACGCAGTTTCACCAATTCCGCTTCGAGTTTGTTCTGCACGGCAAGCTTGTCGAGTGCCTCATTTACAGCCAGCAATTGGTCATCGTCACTTGGGGAGGCAAGCTGCACCTGCTCAAACTCAACGCGCTGCTGCCCGCCCCCATGACGCAGCGCGCGTTTGCGGCGAGCGTTGTCAATCAGGATGCGGCGCATCGCCTCGGCTGCGGCGGCAAAGAAATGAGCGCGGTTTTGGAATTTCGGGTTTTCCTTTCCGACCAAACGCATCCAGGCCTCGTGAACCAGCGCCGTGGCCTGGAGCGTTTGGTTGGCCGCTTCGTTGGCCATCCTGTGCGCCGCCAGTTTGCGCAACTCCTCATACACCAGCGGGAGCAGTTTTTCGGCGGCGTTGGTGTCGCCCTGCTCGATGGCTGTCAGGATTTGGGTGACGTCGCTCACGCCTGAGCTTTTATCAGATTTCGCCAAGCGGCGCGAGACAATTAGCCTGCTGGTCAAGTCGAAGGATCGAAGACTGGATGAGTATTGCCTGCGGAAGATGGCCAGAGCATCTCGAAAGGCGCGCCCAGCTTCGGCCAGTTTCTGCTGACACCTCAAGGCTTCTCCCAAGGCGTCCAGCGCCCACGCAATCTCAATCTCATTGGCCCTTGATTATTAGTGGAGCGGCGAAGGGAAACTCGAACCCTCGTCTTTGTTCCGTCGGCAGAATTGGTCTCAATCTTTTGCAATCCAGTCACTTGAGAAGCATTTCAGGCCGAAGGTCGAAGTCCTGTATCGCTGGCATGGTGGGGAAGGTGGCGACACAACGGCACAACGGCACGGCGGCACGGCGGCAGTTGCACGAGGACCTGCAGTTTGGTATACTGGTGGCAAATTGGCACCGGGCCCAAGAGATCGATTTATGCCTACCATCGACGACGAGAGAATTCGGATCACGGCACGGGTCCCCGCGGAAATGCGAGACGCCTTGGAGCAGGCCGCCCAACTTCAAGGGGCGACGCTCAATCAGTTCGTGGTTCAATCCGCCTACCAGGAGGCGCAGCGGATTCTGGAGCGCGAGACCATTCTCCGCCTCTCCCAGCGCGACGCGCAGAAGGTCTTTTCGATGCTGGAGCATCCGCCGAAGGCCAACAAGCAATTGAAGGAAGCCGTCAAAGCTTATCGCGAACTCGTCGGTGTTTAGGGTCGAACTTCTCTCGCGAGCGCACGACCGCGATGGTTTCGATTGCGGGAGCGAACCGCTCAACACCTACCTCAGGCAAACTGCCCGCCAACACACCGAGCGCGGCCTTTCACGGACATTCGTCTTGGTCGACGAGGCCGCCGCGGAGCCCAAACCGATCGCCGGTTATTTCACGTTGAACATCTGCCAACTTCGAGCGGAGCAACTGCCGGCCGAAGTTGCGCGACGGCTGCCACGAGCAGTCGCGGGCGTGAAGTTGGGCCGGCTGGCCGTCTCGAAGACCCGCCAGCGACAGGGATTGGGCAGGTTGTTGCTGGTGGCGGCGATGAAGAAGTTCGTCGAAGTGTTCGATTCCGCCGGGGGCATCGGGTTGTTCGTCGATGCCAAAGACGCCGAAGCCAAGGCGTATTACGAGCGGTTCGGCTTTGTTTCCCTGCCGGACAATCCGCTGCTGCTCTTCCTGCCGTTGCGAACGATTCGGGAAGTTCTGGCCGGTAGCGGGTAGCGATCCGAGCCCGAGATAATCCTCTGAGCCACGCCATTCGTCGTCGCGTGAATCATAAAAATCATAAACAGGGCCTGAGACATTCTCCGTTATACGGCTCTCCGCAAGAATATGCCCGCTGTTGCTCGCCATGTTTGGATTCCAAACTGCAAGCGCCACGACTTGGAGCAATAGCGGCCCGCTCAATCTTCCGCGGGTGATTGTTGCCGGCGGTTCTAATGGTTCCCTTTCGCTGGACTGGCAGGGATGGTGACGGGTACGGTCGCAGAATTGTTGGAGTAATCCGACTCCATCAGAAGATGATCTGGGTTGATCGTCACACGCAGCCAGTAATTTCCTGGGGTTACATTTGTGATATCGAGCCATTGGCAGTCCAAAAATCTAGAATAGATATCGGACCAGCCAGCGCTGATACCTTGATAGCTGCAGGTATAAAAGCCAGGACCGGCCGTTGGATCCCGCGCCAGTAGCGGCGGTCGGCGTCCTGGAGTTCGAGGATTTGGCTTTGCATCCAGGCGTTGACTTCTTTTTCGACGCCTGGCCGCTGATGAGGAGATAATCCACCTGGATGTCTTCAAGGCTTTGGAAAAAGTTTGCGATCATGCGCAGCGTGGGGATCGGGGAGGCGCGAGCGCATCGCCCAGCTCCGCCGCAAGCGCTCACGAGGACTCAACTGTCGCCAGACAACAGCCTTGTACGGAGATTGCGCTTCCCGCAGGCTCAGCGGTTGCTCGTCTGAATTTGCGGAAGCGGGAGCCTTCATCGTCAGCTGTGGGCGGGAGTATCCGCGGCGCCAATATGGGTGGCCAGTGTTTTGTTTCGCCGGTGAACTCGCGGCAAACCACTCAGGCTGCCAGCGCGGTTGTGCGGAAGCGGCGCGGCCCGCGAACAAACGGATAACACCAATTGACGGGAATCTTGGACGAGCGCAGGCGTCATTTGGGCTTTGGATTTTCCGAGTCGGCAATCCGCTCGCGATAAAGTCGCCGTCCCACTGCGCGACTGGCTTCGATGATTTCCCGATACGGTGTGTCGGCGACGTCCACGAAGCCAATCTGGTAATTCTCCTCGTCATAGACGCGGCCGGTGGTCGGCTCGTCCTTCCATTGGAACCAGTGCGTGCCGACGAATTGCGGATGGCGCGCGGCACCCAGCACATAGTCCTGGTAAGTCTGCGCGCGCTCGGACTGGTTTGCCACCGGCACGAGTCCGGTGTGGAACATGCCTCGGTCCAGGGCGCCAAAGTGGAACTCGCCGACGATCAGCGGCTTGTCCGCACCGGGATATTTGAAGTCCGCAATGGTGCGCTTGTAGAGATTGTAACTGACGACATCGCAATACTTGCCTGCCGCGATGGCGGCGCGTTCGTTCACCCACGCAAAGCGGCAGCCGAGGTAAAGCTGGTTCGGTGCAGCGGCCTGGATGGCGTCGCGGACGGTGCGGAAGTAATGCTCGGCGGCCTTGGAGTAGAACTCCACGAGATCGGCGTGCGCCTTCTTCTTGTCGGGCGCTTCGCGGCTTTCCAACAACGCCTCCCAGGATTCGTGCTTGGTGCCCCACACCGTGTTGAGTTTCGCGATGTCGTCGTACTTGGCCTTAAGGTCGACGACGAGAGCTTTCTTTGCCGCCTGCTCCGCCGGCGACTTGAGCGCGGCCAATGCGAGTGAGGTGTCTTCGCCCCACGACATTTCGTTGTCGGAGAAGTAGCCGAGGCACCACGGGTCGCCTGCGGTCCGACCTTTTCGTCCCCCCATCGAGCGCCGCACGCCGGATTCGAAGCTCGGATCGAACACATCCGGGAACTTGCCCCAGTAGCCGTCGCTGCCCTCGATGTTCTTCGCGCCGCGCGAGCTGAGGGTGTCAGTGTAAGGCGTGCGCCGCATTAACCGGGTCGTTTCGTCGGACCAGTTGCCGATGGTGTTGAGGCCCCAACTGCGCAGGCGGCGATGAATGACCTCGTTGTATTCCTGTCGCCAGTCCGCACCATACTTGCGCCAGAGGTTCGCGCCCGAGAAAGAGAACGTTTTCGGCGAACGGCCGGCATAATGGCCCTTGAGCGCGTAGCCGCCGGATAGAAATTCACGCAGCGCTACCTGGTCGCCGGGAAAATTCTCGAACCACTCCGCGCGCTCATCGATGGGCGTGGGATCGAGGGCCCGCACGCAATCGATGCCGTGCGACCAAAACAAATGCCCCTCGGGATCAATGAGCCACCACTTTCCGCGGTACTTCTCCGCGCGGAAGTAGCCGCTGGCCGCGAGCTGTGGACCGCCGTTCCAGCCGCCGTATTGATCCCACTCGGAAGGGCCGGGCTGGGCCGCGAGTTCCTTTGCCTCCTCGGCGCGGCGTTCCGCAAGTTCGGTCAGCGAATGAACTTTGCCCGGCCAGTCGCGGTGTTTGTACTGACCGAATGTGTCAATGAACGGGAAGAACGGTTCGGCATCGGCGACGCTCGCGGTCGGCGGGGTATAGGGTCCGGTGGCGCGGAGGTCCTGCAATTCAAACGTATGGCTCGCGCTCGGCTTGTTCACGAAGAGGAGTATCTGCGTGATATTCTTCGGGTCCACCGTGCCCGGTCCTCCGGGCGTGACCGGGTAACCGCGCATCCCGAAGAGTTTACCGCCCAGTTTCCCATCGCTGGTGCGTTTGAGCGCAACCTTGAGCACGCCGCTCTGGTCCGGCCCGAGAGCGAGGGAATCCGTCACACAGTTCTTCGTCCCGTCGGCGCCGGGATTGTCCACGCGGCAACTCACGCGCACGTCGTTCGTGCCCGCATTCCGCAGCCGCACGGTCACGTGCACGTACCCCGACAAATCCCAATGCCCCGGCGCGTGCAACGTGATGCCGGGCCACAGCTGAAGTGTGCCCGTTACGACATGCAGCGCTCGTCCGGTGGCAATTCTGGATTCCTCAACAACCGCGTCCTGCGTGGTGATGTGCTTGGGATCAAATCGCCCATCGAAGAGCACGGAATCGGCCCTGGCTGAGCAATCGATGCCGGGGAAAGCAGAGGCAGTCAAAGCCACGAGCAGCCACAAGCCACTGGATCGGTAGTTTCTTGATCGCATGTTCTACTCTGTTTTCGACGCTTCAAGTCCAGGTCCCTCTTCAGCAATATTTTGCTTTGCGAAGATCGAGAGTTCAAAGTGCGGGCGGTCCGCGTGCCGATGACCGAACCGCCTCAGACCGCGAGCGGATTCGTTTCCTTCAGCGTCGCCGAGCGGCGCTTCAAAATGCGGACGAGAGACAAGGCGATTATGAGCGTTTTTCAAAATAGAATTGCGGTTGTCACCGGCGGAGCGTCTGGCATTGGCCAGGCGTTATGCGAGGAGTTGGCTCGCCGAGGGGCGACCGTCGTGGTCGCAGACATCGATTTCCATCGGGCGCAGGAGTTGGCATCCTCAATCGCAAGCCAGGGCGGCCGGCCAGAGGCCGCCGAGGTGGATGTGGCGGACGCGAAGCAAATGGAGGGGCTGGTTGAGCAAACGGTCTCGCGCCATGGCCGGCTCGACTACTTCTTCAACAACGCCGCCTTTGGCGTGATCGGTGAACTGCGCGATTTGACGCCCGAACACTGGAGACGGCTCGTGGACGTGAACGTCCTGGGCGTTGTCTACGGCACGATGGCCGCTTATCGAGTCATGGTCCGCCAGCGCTCCGGTCACATCCTCAACGTGTCCTCGTTGTGCGGCCTCACCCCAGCCCCAATCCTGACACCGTACAGCACGACGAAATGGGCAGTGGTCGGCTTCTCGACTTCGCTGCGAGTGGAAGCGGCGAGCCTCGGCGTGAAGATAGGTGTGGCCTGCCCCAGCATGGTCCGCACGAACTTCCCGGATCGGGCAGCGTACGTGAGGGTCAACAAGGAGGCATACCTGAAGCGGCTGCCCTGGCGCTTTATGATGGAGCCGGCGGACGTGGCGCGGGCGATTCTTCGCGGGGTCGTGCGGAATCAGGCCATCATCGTTTGCCCCTGGCATGGACGGTTGCTCTGGTGGTGCCAGCGGCACTTCCCCTGGCTGCTGGCACCCCTATGGCGCATGACCGTCAGTGAATGGCGCACGCTCCGCCAGGAGTTCATGGGCGGCTTGGGTGGACCCACGGCCGCTTGAGTTGCATGAAACGTCTTCACCTCTTCGAAATCCATGATCAGGAATGCCGACGATGGCAGACTACTGCACAACAATGACGAAGTGCTGGGTGGCGGCTCCGACGCGCTCCGTGCTGGTGGAGAGCACTTTTTCGTTGCCCCAGCTGAGCGTATTTTCGTCCAGTGTCCGCAGGTTGCGTTCGATGCGCGCCGCGATCACAATGTCGAAGCGGCCCGCACGGTCCGGTGTGCCGGAAAGCATCCCCGTGGCTGGATCGATCTTGAGCCAAGCAGGACCTTGCTCGAGGAGAAACGCAGGTTTTTCAATGTCAAAGTAGCCGCTCACCTGTTGGTTGTCCTTCATGCGGGCGCTCAGGTCTCCGAGGGACCGGTTGGCGCGCGCCTGGTAGCGGTACTCGCCGCCGACTTTGGCGCTCACCACCGGCTCACTGTAGATCACGGGTCGAGGAGCGGTCGCATAGTCGGAAGGCCCGCTGCGCTTGCCTTGTTCATCCACTGCCACGACGCGGTAGTAGGTCTTGTTGGCGGCGGGAAACTTAACGTTGGCGCCAATGATCTCCAACTCCGTTGCCGTGGTTTCAGCGATGAAGTTGGCCGGGAACCAGGGATTCCACGGGGCCATCTCCGCTTTGGTGATGCCGACGGTGCTCTGGTAGGCCTTGTCGGCGATCGTGAATCCCTTCTCGTCACTGCCGTAAATGCGGTACTGGGTTGGCCGGCGCCCGATGGAATTCGCGGTCCACCGGAGAATGCCCGTGCCTTTGACCGGATCGAAGTCGAGGGTCACGTTCACGGGAATCGCTGGGCCGCGAGGAATGAAACTCCAGGTCTTGCTCCAAGGCCCCCACAGGCCCTTATCGTCCATCGCCCGCACGCGCCAGTAATACTTCCGGTCCGGCGTAAGCAGGCCGGGTTGGGACAAGGTATATTGGGCCTTGGCCACGACCGAGCCGTCTTTGCCCTTCTCCTTGATTACATCCGCAGTTCGCGAGATGAGCTTGTAGAAATCCAAAGAGAGCGGATACCTCAGGTCGGCTCGAGTAGACAACTCGAAGTGGTAGTCAGGAATCGCATCGCCATCGGGATCCTGGGCGGCAGTCCACTGAAAAACGATGTCGGTGCCATTGGCCTCGCCGCCATCGGGTGGATAGCTCGCGGCTGGCGGAGCCGAAGGGGGTTGCGATGCGGACCGTTCCACCCACTCGTGCGTAATGCGGACTTTGCGATCGCTGGCGGACTGATCCGAATAGGCGAAGCTGTTCTCGCCCACGATCATTTCCGGCATAGCCAGGGGCGCCATCTGCAGGTCGTTGATGATCGCTAGATGGCGAAGCCGGGCGGGCCCTTCCAGTTGGCACTTGAGCTGGTACTCGTAGTGCGCTTGGCCCACCGTCGAGAAAAACTTGTCCAAGTTGTCTTTCACCGTCTGCCAGGTCTTGTCGTCCACGGAAATAAAGAATTTGGCCGCAGCGCTTTCCGACTCGATCCGGCCTCCGACAAACACGTACGGGCTGCGCAGGGTCCAGATCACTGTACCCGTCTTGCCCTCTTCAGCCGCCAAGCCAGCGGGACCGGAGGTGATGTTCTCCACACTGGAAGCCCCCTTGCGCCAGATTCCTTTGGAGAAGTCGGGGCGATATTCCCATAGGCCATTGTAGATCAGCGATGGATAGGTAGGCATCGTCTGCAGCGCTCCGTGGTGCTTAACCGGTTCGCATTGAGACCACCGCCAGACAAGCGCCTCGCCCGGACGCAGGACCATGTTCATGGTTGCTGCGGCATTTCCGCCGCGTTGGCCAGTGACCGGTCCTTCATGGAAATACATCGCGCACATGCCCTGTCCATCCCACCAGGTGTCTGGAAAAAGGATGCCCTTCGAGTGTGTGCGCTTGATCAGGTCGTGATCGCGCACGAGGTTTTGTTCACTGGCCACGGTCTCGTTGTCGCGCAGGAGATAGACCGAGTGCATGTCTCCGTCATAGAAATGCCAGCCGCCATCGTAAAATGCCTGGGAAATGCAGTGTCCGAGAGCCCGGGCCGGTGCCGCCTGAAGGCCCGCCGCGCGCCACAACGTGGCCAGAGCGATGGAGTCATTGCCGCAGGTGTTGTAGCCGTAAACGTTGAAGACCTTCACCGGATCGAGCAACTCGTTGTTGTCCCCACCGGAATGATGGCGGTACTGAATTTCCTGGAACCAAAGCGCGTAAGCTTTCTCGGCGTCCGTCATATCCGGGGTGGTGGCGGCGGCAATGATCTCCGCGACGTTGCGAAAACTGTTGCGCCCGTTGCAAAGCCACGGATTGACGATGTCGGTCTCCCCCAGATTCTCCATGCGAACCGACCGGTTGGACTCCCATGGCTGGAGCAAGGCCCCTTCCCGCGCAATGCCGCATCCCATGGGCGAGCGGCAACTCCGTCCGTCCATAGTGCCCGCCTGCGTGACTTTGTAGGTGTGCTGCCCCGTTGCGATTTCCTCGACATGCGAGCGCTTGACGTCGGTCGTGTGGGTGTTCGTGGACCAGGGTTTCAAGCCATCGTCCGCGGCAATCCCACGCTCGGTTGTCAGTGTCACGAGGAGCACGAGCAGATCCATTCCGAGCCGTCGCGTTGTCATGCTGCGGAGTTTAACGCGTCCAGTTCGACAATCCAGCCTGCTTATCAGATCGAGAAAACTCGCGGTGTATCAACCGGGAGCAGAAGGTAAGGAGCGAGTGCCGAAGAAGAGTGCGCTGAACAAGGATGTAAGCTGTGGGGAGCTGGAAATAGGCGCGATGAGCCGAAAATAGCGCCGGGAACGGAAAAATAAGCTTCCGGCGCTCGAAAATGAAAATAAGGTGGACATGGATGAAATCGAAATTCCTTCTCCCACTGCCGACGACGACCAGTTGCTGGCGGTGAACGAGGCTCTGGAGAAATTCGCCGCCCTCGATGCGCGCAAGGCCGAACTGGTGAAGCTGCGTTACTTCGTCGGCATGAGTTTCGACGAAGCCGCGCTCGCGCTGGGCATCGCCGTGCCCACGGCCAAGCAATGGTGGGCCTACGCCCGTGCCTGGCTGACGGTCGAACTGCGCTCCCGGCCACGCTGAGGGCCGCGATCAGGAGCGCAAAGTTTTGTGAAAAATAGTTGCATACTTCTTGCCCCGCAATTGCGCATTTAGAAGCAGATGAGCAATTCCGCCATGCCTTCACCGCAGGAACGTGAGGCCGCCTTGTTCGCTCTGGCCCTCGAGAAGCCCCTCGCCGAACGGCCAGCGTTTCTTCAGGCCGTTTGCGGCGCAGACAGCGCACGCCGAAAAGTTCAAGAACGCATCGATCCAATCCCGGCGCAGCCAGTATGCCGCGGACATGTTTGCGGCCACGGCCGAGATCGAAAAAGGCAGCTATGGCGACGCTCGCAATTTCCTGCGCGAATATTTTCCCCGCGAAGGGTTGGAGGAATTGCGCGGCTTTGAATGGCGCTACCTGTGGCAATTGAGCGCCGGCCAACAACTCAATATTTATCCCATCAACGGCCAGGTCATTGACATGGCGTGGTCGCCCGACGGCGGTCTGATGGCGGTGGCCAGCTCGGATCGGACGGTGAAACTGCTGCGCGCCGCCACGGGAGAAGTGATGAACGTTTTCACAAACAACGCCGATTTTAATGTTTCCGTCGCGTTCTCCCACGACGGAAATGGGCTCGCCGTGGCTGGCCTTCGCAGCCCGGTCCGCTTCTGGGACCTGTTCCGGCGCGGTGAAGTCCTGCCGGAGGGGCGGACGAATCGGGAGGAGGAGAAGTTGATTCGAATGGTGCCGGCACCGGCAGTCGGCGGACCTGGTCAGCCCAAGATGTAACGACCCGACTTCTGGGAGCCGACTCTGCGCACCAATCTCGCGTTGAGCAATGGCCTCATGAGTTTCGCCGCGGCCTGCTTGGAGACGCCGATGGCTTTCCAGACTTCCTTCGGGGTCATGCTCTGGCGTTCCCGCAGCAGTTGCAGGAGTTGCTCCTGCTTGGGCCGCAGGACAATTTTCTCCGCACCGGATTTCGCGGTGAGTCGCTGGATCCGCAGCCAGACTTTCTCCAGGGTCAACCGGAGTCCTTCGGCCGTGTATTCGAGCCAGCCCGTCAGGTTGCCGGCTTCAGCGCGCACGGCCTGCAAGCCGGCGTAGTAGCGTGGACGGTCCTCCCAATAGACTTCGTCAATCGAGAAGATGTGATGGGTATCGAAACCGCGGCGGTAGAGTTCCCACAAGGCGAGCAGGATAATGATGAGTCAACCGTGAGTCAACTTGTTGGTCAACCGACTTCCGCTGTAGCGAATGGGCTTTCAGCAAAGCTCAAATGGGCGGCTCCAGCTTGCGCCAGAAACCGCCCACCGACCGAGCATTCTCAGTCCGAAGAAACTGTCGTCACGAATGGTCAGGGCGTGAAGTGCGCCGCGAGGCCATGCTCGACCTGTTCCGGCGCGGCGCAGTACTCCCGGAGGGACGGACGAATGAGGAGGAAGTGAAACTGTAGGCTTCTTCCAGCAGCGGCAAGCCTCCGCGAGTCTGCCTGCGTCCCGGTAGTTCACGCCCAGGTTCGCCACAGTCACCAATGCGCGCGTAGCTCAAAGGGAGCCGGCGACGGCTATTTTTCCTTCGTGAAAACTCTCTCCCCGCCGCGCCGCTTAACGGTCATCTGGCTTTTCGCGGCGTCGAATGTAAAGACTGCCACACCCTCGATCTGGAATTTATCCTCGGCCGTCGCTTCGAGGGGGACCCCGGATGACGCGCCCGGCGGTTGAAAGAAAAGCGTCGAGCCGTCTCTTGTAACCGTAGCTTTCGCGGGCGCGTCGGGGGTGGAATAAATTCCTACGTACCGGTCCAGCACGTCCGGGTTGACCGCGATTGATTCCAAGGCGGGAATCTGAAACGGCCTATGGTAGTAAATGTCGACGACGCCGCTCACAATATTGGTTACGGGGTAAATCTTCGCGTTCGTAGCATAAGCGATCGTCAGTTTTTCCTCCGGTTCGTAAGCCAGCCACGCCCCACGGTTGTCGCCCCCGCCTGTCTCCCCATAGAACGTCTTGCCGGCGAATGTGAAGGTTGTCATCCCCAACCCTTCGCCGTCCCTCATCATTTTCATCTGATTGAGAGTCTCCTGAGAAATCAATTTCAGGCCAAACAGCGCGTGGATGAATTTGGCCAGGTCGTTCGGTGTCGAGACAATCTGTCCCCCGCCGAAGAGGATGCTGGAATGGGTTTCAGTCGCCTGTTTCCAGTCGCCGCCGAAGTGAATGTAAGCGAGAGTTTCATTTTTATTCACATCGATGTTTCCGGTCGCGGAGTATGTATCCTTAAGCCCGATCCTGGAGGTGATTCTTTCCTTGAGGGCTTCCCCGTACGACTTGGCTGCTAACTTTTCAACGATGAGACCTAAAATGAAAAAGCCAGAATTGCTGTAGGAATGCTTTGTGTCGGGTTCGAATTCGGGCGTGCCCTTGGAAACAATGGTGAGCAATTCATCCTTCGTTACGGCGTTCGTCTTCGACGTCGGTCGC
>DATLUX010000209.1:0-24747 GCA_035577805.1 Verrucomicrobiia bacterium | reverse complement strand
GCCTGCGGGGATGTGGCCAGTTTTGGCAACGGCCCGGTTTGTCCCGCCTGCTCAAGCTATGTGTGCTCGTAAAAAACAACGACCTGCACCTTCTCTGGAACTGACCTGTCTACCCCTACTTGAGCCGCTCTCTTCTGACCGGCTCATCATTCTTACCGCCAAGACACGGTGGCTCAGCAAAATCACCAACAACTTCGGGATGCACGGGGTCAGGGCCGCACCATGAGTGCGATGGGGAATGGGGGTATCGGTCGCGAACACCCGGTGCAAAACCTTGCCAGAGGTGAGGTCCAACAGATCGAATCCGACGTGTTTGCCGAGGCACACATAAGCGTGGCGACTGCGGTGATCGACTGTAAAAGGAAACACGCCAGCTTCGCCCACGCCTTCAAACCGATGGACTAATCCATCGTCTCGAGTTCGGAACATCCAGAAATTGGTTTCGGTGCCTAGGAAGGCATAGTGTCCGTCCAGGCTGGCGATGGAATTATGGGCCTGCTGCCCGGCTGGCAGCCAGTTCAGCACATTCCCGTCCGCGGGATTGATCACGATGAACCCGCTATTGGTGCCGCGGTACCACCAGCCAGTCGGCGCGTAGAGTTTCTTGCCATCAGGGGTGACACAGGCGCGATCGATGCCCGCCGCATACTGACGCTCCCAAAGGATGCTCTCCTTCTCGACATCAAATGCGCCCAGACGCTGGCTCGTGCTGGAGAAATACACCGCGTGATTGCGGGCGTTGCCGCAGAAGCCGCGCAGCCCTTCCTTGAATGGAATCTCGAGGCGTCGCACAAAGCAATGGCCCTGGTCGATGTCAAACACAAGAATGCCCTTGCCCGACCCGCCTGCTTGCGCCCCATCCGGCGTGCTCAGATAAAGGTAGCGATGAAGACCAGCCTCCGCCCCGTTCAAGGGCGCAGCGGAAACGAGCGATGAACACAAGACCAAATGAAGAAAAGGAAGCGGGAGACGCATGCCCGTTTATGGCAGAGCCGTAATCAGAGTCCAGCTTCGTTTGGGGCGTGGAATGCGCGACAATCTTCGCCTATCACCCTCCTGAGTCGGCAAGTTTCACGATCGCCATCGTGTTCAGCACGGCCTTCGGCACGAAGGACGAAACCGAGACGTATTCCGGAACTTTGGAACCGTCCGCGCTGTGTTCCGAACAATGATCGTTATCACCCCAGGGGCCCAAGCCGTCGAGCGTGGGGACAATGTCCCAGAGCAGATTGCCGTCGCTAAGTCCGCCGCGTTCTTCCACCTCGACGGGGAGGTTTAGGCTTAGGCCGGTTTGTTGCCAGATCGCGGCCAGCCGATCGGTCTGGGGATTGCGCGGCCAAGGGCGGCTTTCGGTCAGGATCTCCACCTGCACCTGACAAGCGAAACGGTCGACCGGGCTGGCGATCTCGCCCGGGCCGGCCAGGGCCAGCAGGGCGGCCTTGCCGTGAGCATAAACCTCCGGAATGAACGCGCGAAATTCGCCTTCGGCAACAGCTTCATGCGGCACGCGATTGACCACTGTGCCGCCCGCAATGGTGCCGACATTGAAGGTCAGTTCGCGTGAGTAATCCGTGAGGGCAGCGATTTTTTGCGCCACCGCGCCCAACTGGACGATCGCGTTGGCCCCATGCCGAGGTTTGGTGCCGGCATGCGCGCCGCGCCCATTGACGGTCACGCGCCAGGTGGCGCGCCCTTTGCGAGCGGCCACCATCAGACGCTGTTCGCCCAGACGTCCTTCCGCTTCGAAGACCAGGGCCGCGCGTGTGTTTGGATCGAGGCGCGCGCGACAAACGTCGCCGAAATCTTGCGACAACGTTTCCTCGGATGAGTTCCAGAACAATTTCCAGGTGATGCGCTCGAAGACCTCCGGCGCCTGGGCGCCCAGGGCCGAAAGCACCAGCCACATCATGGCGGTCCCGCCTTTGATATCGTGGGTGCCCGGCCCGTAGATCCGGTCGCCTTCGGGTTGCCAGCGGAATTGGTGGCGCGCTTCTTCCTCGGGCGGGAACACCGTGTCCAGGTGCGACACCATGGCGATGGATGTCTCGGTGCGTCCGCGGCGGGTCAAGACCAGATGATCGCCGTAATGAGGATTCACGGACGGAACGAACTCAGCGGTGAATCCGAGGGGCGCGAAACATTCGGCGGTGAAACGGCCCAGGCGATTCACGCCGTCGCGATTGCCGGTGTAACTGTTGATCCCAACCATCTGCCCCAACTGCTCGAGAGCCGTCGGCAACTGACTTTCCAGAAATGTTTTGAGCGCTTCAGCCTTCGGCATTGGACGCAAGGGTGCGCGAAACGAGGACGCAGGGTCAATCCCCGGCTAACCCCGGCTAACCGCACCGGCTAACCGCATCTACTGCGCGGTCAACTCGATACCGATCGGGCAATGGTCGGATCCGGTGACATCCGGCTGGATGAACGCTCGTCGCAGACGGGGTCGCAGCGGAGCGGAGATCAGGAAATAGTCGATGCGCCAGCCGACGTTGCGGGCGCGGACACCGGGCATGGGGCTCCACCAGGTGTAATGGCCCGGACCAGGTTCAAATTCGCGGAATGTATCGAGAAACCCGGCTTTAAGCAGAGCGCGAAAGCCGGCGCGTTCCTCAGGCGTGAATCCGTGATTGCCGACATTCGCCCGCGCATTCGCCAGGTCGATCTCCCTGTGGGCCACGTTCAAGTCACCACAGAAAATGACGGGCTTCGATTCCGCCAGCCGCCGCAAGTAACGCAGAAAAGCGCGATCCCATGTCTGTCGGTAAGCCAGGCGCGTGAGTTCCCGCTGCGAATTGGGCACGTAGACGTTGACCAGATGGAAATCCTCATACTCGGCGGTGAGGACGCGGCCTTCGCCGTCATGACTCTTGATTCCGATCCCGGTGGTGATGCGGAGCGGGCGGGTCCGGGTAAAGATGGCCGTGCCGGCGTAACCCTTGCGCTCGGCCGTGTTCCAGTAAGTGGTGTAATGCGCCGGCCACAGCTGTTCCACCTCGTCCGGATGCGCGCGGGTTTCCTGCAGACACAGAATGTCCGGCGCCTCTTGCTCGAGATATTCCAGGAAATTCCTTCGCAAAACGGAGCGCAGTCCATTGACGTTCCAGGAAATGAGCTTGATGGCCGGCGTCACAAGACAAAATCAACGAAAACACAAAAACGGCTCCGGGCCGCAGCCTGGCTCAGAGTTTTTTGACGACGTCGCCCACTCGGACAACTCCCGGCTGGATGATCCGCGCATTGACCCCGCGCAACCGCAGCTGGCGGCCTTCGGGCGAATTGACGAACCTGAGGGCAGCGGGCCCAAAACGGGCGCGAAACTTCTGGCAACCGGTATGCGGCAACGCGCTGATCTCGATCACGGTGGAGCCCAAAGCCAAGCGGGTTCCTGGCGGCGCGTTGATTTGGCTCAAGTCGAAATCCACAAACAACTGATCGCCCGCCAACGGCCAGCGGCTCTGGTCCGGCGCCAACAACGCAATCACGCGAACGTTCATGAGCGTCAGCTGCACGTCCAGATGGGCAGAACCGTCAGCCGTCTTGGAACTCCCGCGAGCTTTCCAACTATCGCCCACCAAGCCCTCGCGCAGGTCCAAGTGCGCTTGCTGCAGCACCTCGCGAGCGTCGCTTTTCGGACGACGCACGATCAGCCGCAGACTGCCTTGATCGCGGGGCGCCGAGCGGATGCCGTCGAGACCGGCTTCCAACTCAGCGAGGGAAAGCCCGTGGGACGCAGGCGGCTCGACGCTTAAGCCCGATTGGTTTTGGGCGCTCATGAGCGAGTTTCAAGCTTTGCTGTAGATCTCCGCGCCTTGAGCCACAAATTCCTTGGCCTTCTCCTGCAGGCCTTGTTGGAGCGCACCTTCGGCGCTGAGTCCCTGACTGGCGGCGTATTGACGAACATCTTCGGTGATCTTCATCGAACAGAAATGAGGCCCGCACATGCTGCAGAAGTGGGCGCTTTTGGCGCCGTCCTGGGGCAACGTTTCATCGTGGAATTCGCGGGCGGTGGCGGGGTCGAGGCTCAGGTTAAATTGATCTTCCCACCGGAATTCGAAGCGGGCTTTGCTGAGGGCATTGTCGCGGTGCTGGGCGCCTGGATGCCCCTTGGCCAGGTCTGCGGCATGAGCGGCGATCTTGTAGGCGATCACGCCGTCTTTCACGTCCTTCTTATTGGGCAGCCCCAGATGTTCCTTGGGCGTGACGTAGCAGAGCATGGCGCAACCGTACCAGCCAATCATGGCGGCGCCGATGGCACTGGTGATGTGATCGTAGCCGGGGGCGATATCGGTGGTGAGCGGGCCGAGCGTGTAGAACGGCGCTTCGTGGCACCACTCGAGTTGCTTGGTCATGTTCTCGTGGATCAAATGCATCGGCACATGCCCAGGCCCCTCGTTCATCACTTGCACGCCCTGCTGCCAGGCGCGCTCGGTCAGTTCGCCCTGCGTGCGCAACTCGGCGAATTGCGCCTCGTCGTTGGCGTCCGCGATCGAGCCGGGCCGCAATCCGTCGCCAATACTGAAGCTGACGTCGTAAGCAGCCATGATTTCGCAGATCTCATCCCAGTGCGTGTAGAGGAAACTCTCCTGATGATGGGCCAGACACCATTTGGCCATGATGCTGCCGCCCCGGCTGACAATGCCGGTGGCACGCCGGGCCGTCAGTGGGATGAACCGCAACAGCACCCCGGCGTGGATGGTGAAGTAATCCACGCCTTGTTCGCATTGTTCGAGCAACGTGTCCCGATAAATTTCCCAGGTCAGTTCCTCGGCTTTGCCGCCCACTTTTTCCAGCGCCTGATAAATGGGGACGGTGCCGATGGGCACCGGGCTGTTGCGCAGGATCCATTCGCGGGTGGCATGGATGTTTTTGCCCGTGGACAAGTCCATGACCGTGTCGGCGCCCCATTTGGTCGCCCAACGCATTTTTTCGACTTCCTCCTCGATACTGGAGGCCACGGCGCTGTTACCGATGTTGGCGTTGATCTTCACCAGGAAATTGCGGCCGATGATCATCGGCTCGGATTCCGGGTGATTGATGTTGGCTGGAATGATCGCCCGGCCGGCGGCCACTTCGGCGCGCACGAATTCGGGCGTAATGATGGCCGGGATGCGCTGGGGAAACCGGCCGAACACCGGCGGCACGGCTGCTTCGGGATCGCCTGCCAAGGCGGCCGACCCCGGATGCCGATGGGCCAGAGAATTGCGGCCGGCTCCCGCCGCGTCCCGCGCGGCTTCGAGCCCTTGGTTTTCGCGAATGGCGATGAACTCCATCTCGGGGGTCACGACGCCAGCTCGGGCGTACCACCGTTGCGTGACCGGATGCCCAGCCGAAGCGCGGAACGGTTTGCGACGGAGTCCGGGAAACTCGAGCAGCCGATTGCGTTCGGCCTGGCTGGCGTACTCAGCGTGTTTCTCGGAGAGATATCCATTGTCCAACGGCTGGATCCGGCGGCCATCGTATTCCATCACGTCCCCGCGGGCCTTGATCCAAGGCTCGCGCAAGCGCGGCAGCCCTTGCGTGACGTCGCCATGAAATCCCCGATCGCCCCAAGGCCCGGAACAATCGTAGACGCGGACCGGATCGTTGACCTCGACAGAACCGCGCACGGAATGAGTTGGGGCCAGTTCGATTTCTCGCATCGGCACCCGCACGTCCGGATGCAACTGGCCTTGGACATGGATCTTCTTGGAGTTGGGCAATTGATCGCTGCTGTGCGGTTCGAAGGAATCTTTCGAGGCAATCATAAACAAGGAGGAGTAAATGCAGCATGAAAACGGACCCGGAGGCCGGGTTGCATCCTGCTGCAGGTTATGACCATTTCAACTTTCAGCGTCCGGCAAGGCGGGGAGGAAGCTTGTTGGCTCCCTTCGCCAGCATTACCTGGATCAGGTTCAACGGGTCTCCGGCGCTCCCGCGCCAGACTCTCAGCCTTCATCCGGTCATCCTGCCCGGCGACCGCGCGCAAGGCGGATGCCCGGACCGGTTGGCTCCCCTGATGGACCGACGCTAGGAGCCTGAAGGCCACGCGTCAAGCCCCGGTGAGCCGATGTCAAGCCGGCCCTGAGCGTGTCGAAGGCCCGTTTTCCCTCCGCCCGGAAGCGCCCAGCCTCTCCGAGTCAGGTTACGCCCGGGTTACGTTCTTATCGGATGGAGCAGGATTCCATCTGAATGAACGGGATTTAATGAGCCAGGCCCGGCTCCGTGCCACTCCTGTCTTGCCGAGCAGGCTTGGGATAATGTTAGTGTCGGGCACACCGAATGATCATGAACAAGATTTACCAAATTTGTCTTGCAGTGAAACCTCTACTGCCCTGTGTGCGCGGGCGGCGATTAGACGTCCTTAGGCCGCTTAGCCCTGGCCTGCTCTGGTTGGCACTGATGGTCTGGCCCGCTTTGGCCAACGCTGCCGGCAAGGCCGAACACGTGGTGGTGGTGGTGTGGGATGGGATGCGCCCGGACTTCATCCGGCCCCAATACGCCCCCAACTTGTATTCGCTGGCAACCAACGGAGTCTTCTTCCGGCGTCATCACCCGGCTTACATCAGTTCGACCGAAGTCAACGGCGCCGCGCTGGCCACCGGCATGCACCCGGGCAACAGCGGGGTAATCGCCAATGCCGATTACCGGCCAGCGATCAATTTCTTCGGCAGCTTTGCCACGGAAGGACTCGAAGCCGTTTTGCGAGCCGATTTCATCACTCAAGGGAAGTACCTGCTGGCACCGACCGTGGCGGAGATTTTGCAGGATCACGGCATCGCGACCATCGTTGCCGGCTCGAAGCCGGTGGCTCTGTTGCACGATCGCTCCATGCGCAAAAATTCCGAGTCAGAGAAGGAATCGATCACGTTGTTTGAAGGCAAAACCCTGCCTCGCTCGGTCGTGGATGCCTTGGTAAAAGTCAATGACGACAAGGTTTTTCCTACCAACGTGGTGCAGCCGAACAAAGAGCAGGATGGCTGGACGACCCGGGCGCTGGTCCGCTCCTTATGGAAAAAGAAGCTGCCCAAGTACACGCTGCTCTGGTTGAGTGAACCGGACAAATCCCAGCACGAGCATGGGGTAGGTCATGCCACCGCGCTGGCCGGGATCGAAACCAGCGATAAGAACCTGAGCGAAGTCATCAAGGCGCTTAACGAACGAGGCGTGCTGGACAAAACCGATATCTTCGTCGTTTCTGATCACGGCTTTTCCACCATCCAACGCGGCGTCGACGTGGTTGATATTCTCAAGAAACAAAAGTTCACCGCCAGCAAGAAATTTGAAAACCCGGAACCGGGCGACGTGTTGGTGGTCGGCCTGGGCGGCAGCGCGATGCTTTACGTGATGGATCGAGTCGAACCGGTGATCCGGCGTTTGGTCGAGTTTCTTCAAACCTGTGATTTCGCCGGGCCCATCTTCTCGCGGTTGCCGATCGAGGGGACGTTTCCGTTGGAAACCGTGCATTATCAGTCGACGACCAACGCGCCGGATGTGGTGGTGGCGTTGCGCTGGACTGCCGAGCGCAATGAGAACGGGGCCCCAGGCATGTTCTGTTCAGTGGAAGGCACAAAAAACAAGGGTTCCCACGCTTCCTTAAGCCGCTTTGACATGAACAATACGTTAGTTGCATCCGGGCCGGATTTTAAGAAAGGGCTGCTCAGTGATATCCCCAGCGGCAACATCGACTTGGCCCCTACGATCCTCTGGATCCTTGGAGTGGAACCGCCCCGACCGATGGACGGGCGAGTTCTGCACGAGGCACTGAGCACCAGCAAGGAGCCAACGCCGACGCCCACTACCAAAACCATCGAAGCCAGACGCGATGTCGGCTACTTCCAGTGGCGCCAGTATCTTAAGATCAGCCAGGTCGGACACGCCGTTTACTTCGATGAAGGCAACGGCGAGCCGTTGCTCCGGCCCCCGACGGATCCGGATTGAGGTTGGTTGTTGGTTCCTGGTTCCTGGTTGCTGGTTGCTAGACTCCGATCGCATTGCAACGCGGCCTGGATCGCACTGGACTCAGTGCGTCGAACGCAGCCCAACGGGCTGCTGTGCCACGCCGTTGGCGCATGTGTCGACATCATGACGGTTTGACCCGACTATTTCTTTCGGGCAACTTGATCACTTCGACTCCAAAGGAGCACCCCAGAAAGGCCATCCATCTGCGTGAATCTGCGGGCACCTTTCCCATCTGCGTCAATCTGCTCAGCGAAGCCGTTGGCATGTGCCCGCCGCATCCACAGCAATCTCACGGCTGCCGGCAGGGATTTGAAGGAGGTTGGTCTTTCCTCCCGCCCAACGCACCCACAGCTGTGCTGGCCAATCAGGGACGGACAAGACCGGCACGCTGCTATCCTGGGACCAATAGCCGGAGCCCGCATGCACCTCCCGTGCGGGACCCAGCCTGCCGTCGAAGGCAAGCCGCAGGACGGCTCCGATCCCAAGCGGATTTGTTGGGGGACCGCGCAGGCGCACGCGCAATCCCGGACGCGCGCCAACATTTTTGTAGAGCTTGGTGGCGGAACCGTTCTGAGTGACGGCCAGGTCTACCCGCCCGTCCGCGTCGTAATCACACAGGGCCGCCCCGCGTTGCTCACCATAAATCCGCAGGCCGCTTTCTGCGGCAGCGATTGGGGCAAGACCGCCCCTGCCGTCCCCGCGCAACCACAAGCCACGCCCGGCATCGGCGCGGCCTGTCCTCGGCTCGGTGGCGAAGAAGTTCTGGCTCAGGAAAACATCCTCCGTCCCATTCCCATCAACGTCGGCGACGCAGACGGCAAAAGCGGGCGACCATTGGGCCTGAGCAGGCATGGGATGGACCTCGAAGCAGTCGCCTCGGTTCAGGAAGACCGTCGAATCCAGCCAGTTGGCCAGCACTTCTTTGGCGGTAGGTTTTCGTTCGCCCAGGATCTGGTTGATATCGGCGGAGCCGAAGTCGCGGAACGTATGGAACCGCTGTCGCACCCACAAGCAGGCGTCCGCCACGCGATCCAGGGCCTGCCAGGGGACGATCTTTTGAGTCGGTGCGTCGTAATAGGCTTCGAGCGTTTGCATGACGCCATTTCCATCCAGATCGCCGTAGTAAAGCCGGACTGGTTGCTGCGGATGACTTTCGTATCGAGTGTTGCGGCCCCAGTTGGATGCGATTATGTCCAGCCGGCCATCGCCATCCAGGTCACCCGTCGTGACGCCCATCCAGAAACCGCTGAGCTGTTGGAGAGTGGAAAGCGCAGGGTCGCGCGTGCGAACCGGGGCATCCCAAGGTACCAGGCGGCCGTGAACATTTCGAAAGATCTTGAGCGGCCCCCACTCACAGGCCAGCACCAGCTCAGGCAACCCGTCCTGGTCCAAATCACTGAACACGGCGCCGCTGACCAACCCGCTGTGCGCAAGCGTCCGGCTGTTTTCCGCATCCACCTGCCAGCGCCCGGCCGTGAAGCGATAGAGCCAGGAGCTGGCCGGTTTGGGATAACTTCCGGGAATCACCCGGCCGCCCACAAACAAGGCCCACGATCCGTTTCCGTCGAGGTCGGTCAGAGCAAGTGGTCCTGGGCTGTCTTCATGATCCGGGCAAAGATCGCTGACGACTTGGGTGTGGAGATCGTAACTGCGCACGGAGGCGCTATTGGTCAAACCGTCTTCATAATTCGCGTTGCCCACGATCAGCGACAGGGTGTTGGAAGGGGTGCGCCAGGGGAGAATGGTGGTTTGATCCCGCGTGACCGACGCTTGGAACGGAGCTTCGAGAACGGGGGAGAAACCGCCAGCCCCATTGTTGCGCCAGGCGGCCAATGGGCCGCCTTTGCCGCTCCCGATGACCAAGTCTTCATTTCCGTCACCGTCCAAGTCGCACCAGGCCAGGCCCGGACCCAGTTGACTGAGTCGCTTGGGTAACAAAGGTTGACGCTGGAAATCATCAAATGGCTCTTCATGATGGAGGTGGACGATGAGGTGACTGACATCCTGGAAAAGGGGCTGAGGGGCGCCGCTTGGCGGGGAAGCAGATCGGGACGGCAGTGCAGGTTGGGCGGCCCCGTTTGCGTTTGGTGTGCGCGGAGCAACGGCTCCGGCCTCCGCCACTTCGTAAATGAAGTTGGCCGCGGCGTTGGAGATCACACTGCGTTTGCCGGTGCGCCAAGTAATCTCGAGGAGGAATTGGTTCGTGGAATGCCCAGCCGCGAAACTGCGCATGGCCTCGTCGCCCGAGAGATAGCGGCCGCCGCAAATCATTTCTTGGGATTGGTCCGGCAATGTTCCCACCTTCTGCTGCTTTTGGCGGTCGGCAGGACTAGTGTTGCTGAGAACGGCGGAGGTTGCCTGAATGACCCGGATCTTGGCACCGATACCATGAGTATTGGGGGCCTGCCCGCGGAGGCGCACCGCCACCCGTGGAGCTGACGAGTTGTTCCGCAAGAGGGAAGCCGGAGCGTTGAGGTTGTTGATGACGACATCCAAATCTCCATCGTTGTCCAAGTCGGCGAGGGCCATTCCCTGGGAAACGCCCTTGAGAGCAAAGCCCCAGGCCGGCCCCACTTCCTCGAAGGTCAGGTCGCCTCGATTGCGGAAAGCATGGTTGGGCGGTGCGAGTCGGGGAAAGGCCCGACGCCGTCGCAGCGCCTCCGCATCGGATAACTGCTGTTGACGCCGGGCGCTTTCCAGCTCACGAGCGATATCCAGGTCTTGGACGTCACGCTCGAAGCCGGTGGTGATCAGGAGGTCTTCATAACCATCGAGATCCACATCGAGGAAGACGGGCGACCATGACCAATCCGAGGCGGCCACGCCGCTGTAATAAGCGATCTCGGCATAGTCGCCGTCGCCCTGATTCAGGAACAAGGTGTTGCGGGCGTAGGCCGGGCGCGTCTCGAACTGCCCGATGGGTTGACTGACCATGCGATGATCGTTTCCCTGCGTGTGCCGCTTGAGGTGCTCCAAGCTGAGCATGTCCGCGACAAAGATTTCGTCGAACCCGTCGCGATTGAGGTCCGCCACATCCACCCCCATCGAGAAATGGCTGGTTTTGCGCAAAGCCAGCCGGCGGATGGCCTGGAAACGTCCCTGGCCGAGGTTGATCCAGATCCGATCCGGTGAATCCAGATCGTTGCAGACGTAGAGGTCTGGCGTGTTATCGCCGTTCAGGTCGCGAAACATGGCCGACAGCCCCCAATCGTAAGGCGGCGCGGCCAGCGCCTTTCCGTCTTCGTCCAGAAACGATCCGTCGATGAAGGAGACGGCCTGGAAATGCCCGCGGCCGTCATTGCGATACAACACATCCGCTTCGCCGTTCTCAACCAGGATGCCCTGCGCATCAATGGTGAAGCGCCCGATCAAGTCCGGTTCCGTGACCGGCCGCCCATTGACTTGCGTCACCACCTTTTGCCCTTGGACGGTGTTGACCTTGATCCGCATGCTGAAACTGTCCCGCGCCGTCCAAGTCCGATAGTTCGCGACATAAAGATCCAACGTGCCGTCGCCGTCCATATCGGCCAATGCCATGGTGAGGCTGGCGCAGCCCGAAGCCAGTCCGGCGGCAGCGGTGACCTCCTTAAAATGGCCTTGGCCGTCATTAAGAAAAGCGCGCACACCCTGGCCCACGGAACTAACCAGCAAATCCAGGTCACCATCGCCGTCCAGGTCGGCCAGAACGGCGCCGGTGGAATATTGCCCTGGGCAAGCCACGCCGGCGGCTTCTGTTATATCCTCAAACTGCCACCCACCTCGGTTTCGAAAGAGTTTGTTTGGACCATCCAACCCGCAGAAGTAGAGATCACACCAGCCGTCCCCATCGACATCTCCCGCCGCCACGCCCGAGCCGTTAAGCAAGACGTGATTGGTCAGGGAATGCTCTTCACTTAGCCAATTAGTGAAGGTGAGACCCGTCTGGTCGGCAGACATGGACGTGAATCCGGCCGCTCCGTTCGCCGGCACGGTCAGGGCGGCGCGACGGAATCCGCTGTGGGCCTCCCACTCTAGCGCGGTGACGCGGCCCAAGAACAGGAACAGGAGGCCGACCGCCAAACAGGCTGACGTCAGGCCCGATTGAGGACCGCGCGCGAGCGCGGTCTTCATAAGCGGTGCCGGACGTCTGCGGTCGCCTTTACCAGCCAAGCAAAAGAGACCAGAACGTCGGGCGTCCCGGTCTCTTGCGGAAAGGCTCGGTTCACCCCAGTGATGTGTCTCACATCACTAGCGCAGGCGGAAGAACCGCTGCGCTCCGGACGGCGTCACGTTTTGCGGATTATCCTGAAGGACCCCGGCACTACTCCAAGGACCAGTAATAGCGGTAGCTGCTTCCAGGACGCCGCTGCCCGTCCAGGACAGCACGATGATTCCAGTGTCGACTCTAATGTTGAGCGCCTTGACGGTGTGGTAGTTGGCGAAGGTGGTTTGGCCAAAGCCCGTCCCCCCACCGCGGTTGCTGGCCAGCCCCAGCAGCACCGGATCGGGCAGCGCCACCGTCGTTGTCCCAGCGAAAATCCAATCCACTCCGTCCGAGCTGCGATAAGCGGTGAAATCGTTGCCGACCCGCTGCAGCCGCAGCCAAACGTTGGGCGGTTCGCTCTGGTCACATTCCCAGTTACGTTCCGGATTGAACCAATCAACATTGGCGCCAGCAGTCGGGCGCACGAAGGAACCGTACCGCACATCGGGATTCCAACTGATGTGAACCATGGCGGCGGCCGCGTCCGTCGATTCCCTGGCCATAATTCCATTTCGATTGCTCGGCCGCTGGTTGGCCGTGATCTGGACCTGGACATCGAAATCACCAGCCTGTGCTTGGTAAGTAAAGTGCCCCGCGTCCGCCGCACCGGCGAAGTCCCCGCCGCCGACCGTGAAGTCGTAGGTGCCTGGCAGGCAGGAGAAGGTTGTGCCGGGCTCCGTTGTGCCAATGTCGATGTCGGTAAAGCCCTGAACAACTCCAGCCACCGTCTGGCCGGGGGCTGGAATCGGGTTGTTCCGGGTCAGATCGCGCACGTCCTTCACCGTCACAGTGAAGGATGCGGGCAGCCCGAGGACGTTTTCCAGGCGAACGGTCCGGCCGTCCGGACGCAGGGTGGCGCGATCGGGGAAGGCGCCTCCACTGAGGGTGTAATTATCCGCATTGCGCGCGCTGCCTGGGTCCTGCACCGGATCGTTTGGATCACCGGCATCAAGCAGTTCGTCAAAACAGATATCGACACTGCTTCCATCCAGACTACTCACCGAGACCACGCGGGGCGGGGTGGTGTCCGTGGTCACGGCCACCGTGGCGACGGCGGACGTGTAAGCACCCGCGCTGTTGCCCACCACAAAACGATACCGGCCCGCGTCTGACGTTTTGGCTTGTGGAACCGTGTAACTGAAGTTCTCAGTGTTCTGCGCGAATTTGGCGAGGTTGCCCTGACTGCCCGGCACATCCGCGAAGTTGCCCGTCCCGTCGTCCTTCTGCCAGCGATAGAGCAAAGGCGAGCCGCTGCCGGTAAACTTGCCGGTCAAGACCACCGGATGATTTTGTTCCGTAGCAACGTTGGACGGGCTGACGATCGTGCCGCTAGCCGGAACGTTCGAGACGACAAAAACACCGAAGCCGTATTCACCGAAAGAGACCAGGACGGTGGCCCGGCCGGATCCAGCCGGCGCATTAGGGTCGGGATAGATGGTCACATCGCCATTATAACCGTAATCAAACCCTGTCCCCGCGTTGCCGCTCGGGTCAACGATGGGTTCATCGGTTTCATAGGCGGGGAGCTTCCAGGCGTTATTGGCGCCGGGGGCGATCTTCCCGTCCAGCGTATGAATCCCCACCCAACCCGGCTTGAAGATGGAGTTAGGATCGATCGAGTTCGGCCAGTCTGGCCCGACGTGGCCAAACTGCTGATCCCAGCTGGGAATGGCATAGCTGACGATATAATCCACGCCGTCCTTGGTGTCAGCGGTCATAACCCAATTCCCATCATAATGTTCAACCCCGTCGACGCGATTATCGGGCCCGCAAACGTCGGCGGTACCGGCCGATTCCCAATTGAACGCGGGCAAGCCCCCTAACTGACGGTTATCCGGATCATAGAAGTGCGGTCGCGATTTGTGATAAATGCCCGCGTCATTGGCGTCGGTAGGCGGCGTCGCATTGGGATCGCGGCCAATGTCATCCTGAGCGGCCGGGTCCTTGATGTAGCGTCCCGGACGCGCTGGCCAGCCGGTGCCAGGATAATGGCCTTGGATGCACCATTTGCGTCCATCGGGTGCCGTGCGGATGCTGCTCGGCATTCCGCCAAGGCTGTAACAGCCCTTGGCGCCCCAGCAATCGCCGCGGTCGTTGAGTCGCGCGATCGGGTAGAAATTCGACCCATCATCCGTAGCAAATTCCTGTTCATTGTTACTGGCCCGCCAAGTGGCGCCGCCCATCCAAACAATGGTATTGAGGCCACTGCCGCTGACGCGCAGTGCCTTGACCCGAAAACTGGCGCTGCCATCTCCACTGCTGCTTCCTACATAGGAAGCCGCCCAGACGGGGTCATCGGGAGTGGTGGGCGCTGGGAGGCCAGGCTGCCGGCTAGGATCCACGCCTGAGTCGTTAAAATTATAATGAATGGCGGGAACAAATTTGTTAAGCGGTGGACGAGACGGATCGGTTTCGCCCGGCACGGGTTCAACCCAGGCTTCGGTCACGTTAGGATCCCAGGTGGGCCGGCCATTGGGGAACTTGGCGTCGGGAACCGTCCCGGTGGGCGCGTAGCGTAGGAGTTTATACTTGTAGCCAGCATAAACAGCCTTCTGCCCGTAAGGCCCCTCATCGACGGCTATCTTCCACCAAAAGGGTATCGCCGATTGGGCCGGGATCGGCGCCTCGCTGATTTCGGTTTTAATGGCAACACCCAGCCAGGCCCCAGTGCGGGCGTCGATCCAGACCAGGCTGCGATCCGGGCACTTGGCGGCCGCGTCCAGCTTGGCCGAGTCGGTTTCAGTGGCTTCATCGATCCCGTTCTCATTGATGCCGAGCAGATACAAATTGTCGTCATAACGCAGGAAGTTGGCGTAGCCCTCGATCTTGCCGTGGCTAGCGGCGGCATAGGCCTCATCCCCGGTCGCTCCGGCTCTGACCAGGATGGGCAACTTGTTGGCCGGATCCACGTTCACCAAGCCATTGTGGTGCTGGACCCACACCGGGTGGATCTCCTGAGCCCACGCTACGGGGCTGGCCAAAAGGAGGACGGAAGAGATGGTGGAGAGGAGTTTCATACGACAGCGACGCTATAGGGTTACTGAAGCTTTCGTTTCTTGTCGGCCGTGAGACGACATCAGTCCCGCGACCTCGACTGATTCAACAACGCGTGGCCACAAACACCGACACCACGCAACTATGTCGAGCAGTCGATAGGAGATTCGAATCCGGTCGTCAGGCTAGCGAGGAGGATGGTCATGTCAAGCAGCGGCTTTGGGGATTGGTGTAAATTTTTTTTGCGCTGCTTTTAGCTTTGGACGGTCGCGCAAAATTTTAGGCCAATCTTGTTGAACCTGGGACAAATCAAGCCTCTGCCGCTCCTGCCCAGTCGCGTCACGCCTTCGTGATCGCCTCGTCAAGGCTCAGTATATGCGTGCGAGCACGGTGTAGGCGGCCAGCTGGGTGGGTGGGCCGACTCGACTTACCGCGAACTTTGCTGGAAACTGCGTTTGCTGTCGTAACAACACATACTTCGATTGTTAGAAAACGTCTGAACGTGTGACCGCTTTGAATCAACGGATGTTTAGGAGGGAGGCTTCGCGCAGGGCTTTCCTGGTGGACACGGCGAAATGCGGACTGTCGGTGATGTATTCGACGAAGATGGCGATGGCTCACGCCGCCGCAGGAGGAGGTGGGGAGGGCCAACCGGAAAGAAAGGAGGATCTCATTTATCGCTCCGCTTCGGATATGGCACGGCTGGTTCGCGCCCGAAGCATGTCATCGGAGGAATTGGTCCGCGCGCATCTTTCGCGCATCTCCGAAGTGAATCCAAAATTGAACGCCGTCTGCCAAATCGACGAAAAAGGCGCTTTGACTGCCGCGCGCGATGCCGACGCCGCCTTGAAGCGACGCGAAGAAGTGGGGAAATTGCACGGCGTTCCGGTCACGATCAAGGATTCGTTCGACACCAAGGGAATGATCAGTACCGGTGGGACGGAGGGCAGGCGCGGGTTTGTGCCGGCGACGGATGCAACCGTGGTCGCGCGTTTGCGGGCAGCCGGCGCGATCATTCTGGGAAAGACGAATACCCCCGAGTTGACGCTTTCTTATGACACGGAGAATCTGATCTATGGTCGAACTGGTAATCCGTATGACCTTGCGCGAACACCAGGCGGCAGCAGCGGTGGGGCGGCCGCGATTCTTGCGGTCGGAGGGTCCGCGCTTGATATTGGTAGCGATACGGCCGGAAGTATTCGGATCCCGGCCCATTTTTGCGGTGTCGCCGGATTGAAACCCACTTTCGGACGGGTTTCCCGCGCCGGACATATTCTTCCACCGGGCGGCGGAGCGGGTCGGCGAACCCATGTAGGACCGATGGCGCGTTTCGTCGAGGACCTGGTTTTGGCGCTGTCGATAATTTCGGGGCCGGATCCGAAAGATCCGGAGGCGGAGGCCGCCGCGCTTGAAGACCCAGGCACGGTGCATCTGCCGGCTCTTCGCCTTGGGTTCTTCACTGAGACCGGGAAGGGCAGAGCGACTCCGGAAATGGTCCAGGCGGTTCGTTCAGCCGCGGAAACCCTCCGCGCCGCAGGTCTGAAAGGCGAGCCAGCGCGCCCGCCCGGCCTTGATACCGCCGCTGAACTCCTGGGCGCGCTCAATTCAGGGGATGGCGGCGAGTACTATCAACAACTCCTGCGGCAATGCGGAACGACCAATTTTCACCCTCAGACATCTCAGTTCCTTCAGCGACTGCGCAGCGACCGCAGTTTCGCGCGGAAGTACGACGATGTTTTGATCGAGTGGGCAAACCTGCGCGAATCCTGTCTCAAGTTCATGAAGGACTTCGAGATTCTGATATCTCCGCCGTGTTCGAATCCCGCCCCCCAACCAAAGAATTTGGGATTCGTTGATTTCTCTTACGCGTCCTTTTTCAATTTACTTGGCTGGCCTGCGGCTGTGGTTCGTGTGGGCAGGACCTCTTCCGGCTTGCCTAAAGGAGTCCAAATTGTGGGGCGTCCATGGAAAGAACATGAAGTTTTGGCCGTTGCCCTCCACCTCGAGAAGAAACTTGGCGGATGGAAAAAGGACTTCCTGGAAGAGAATCTTATCGGACCGCGAAAGGCATGAGGACTAAGGAACCATTGCTTACCTTCTCCCATCTGTTAATCTGCGTCAATCTGCGGGCACCTTCCCCCATCCGCGTCAATCCTTGGTAATCGCCTCGTCGAGGTTGAGTAAGACGCGCGAAAGCACCGTGTAAGCGGCGAGCTGGGTTGGCGTGCATCCACGGGGCAAATCCGTGGGAATCCTGTTGGTGCCGGTCGCCAATTCACTGACATTGACCCATCCTTCACCCAAGTATTGGCGTTGGCGTTGCAGCAGAGCCAGCAGTTGGGCCTGCTCCTGATCCGTTGGGAGCCGCGCCAGCACGCGGCGGAAGCCATATCGAACACGCGCCGACTCCTCTGGGCCGGCGTCCTGCAGGATGCGGCGGGCCAATCCCTGGGCGCAGTCGACAAAGAGCGGTTCGTTGAGGGTCGTCAACGCTTGCAAGGCAGTATTGGATTGAGCTCGGCGCACACAGGCCACGTCGCCGTTGGGCGTATCGAAATTCTGCAGCATCGGATAAGGAGTGGAGCGACGCCGGAACGTGTAGAGAGCGCGCCGATAACGGTCGGAGCCCTGCACATCTTTCCATGGAAAGGTGTCGTAGCTGGTTGGCGGCACGAAGAGGAATGCAGGAGCAGGAGTGTAGAGAGACGGCCCGCCCACTTTGGCGTCGAGCAAGCCGCTGGTGGCCAGCGCAATGTCCCGCACCACCTCACCTTCCACGCGGACGCGCGCACCCCGAGCCAGCAGACGATTGTATGGATCGCGACTCTGCAGAGCCGGTGTCACCCGGCTGCTTTGACGATAGACAGCGCTGTTGGCGATTAAGCGATGCAGATGTTTGATTGACCACGGCTCGGGTAGCGCGTCGCAGGGACATCCCTGAGTCTGCGGATCCATGAATTCGCAAGCCAACCAGTCCAGTAACTCGGGATGACTCGGCGTGTCGGATTGCATCCCAAAATCTTCCGGAGTGCTGACCAAGCCGACACCGAAATAAGCTTGCCAAACGCGATTGACGAACGCGCGCGCGGTGGTGGGAGAACGCCTGTCGACCAGCCAATGCGCCAAGCCCAGACGAGAGTCCGCGGGCTGCTCAGCCAACGCATGCAGAAACACCGGCACGCCAGGAGTGACACTGCGGACGGGTTTCAGCCAGTCGCCTCGTTTAAGGAGGGACGTTTCACGCCGCTCGCGGCGCGCATGCAACGCGAGCGTCGTCCCGGCCGGTTCGGGATATTCCTTCCACAACTTTTCGATGCGCTGATTGGCTTCGACGAAATCGGGATCGGCGACCGTGGTGCGCCAATAGCTGAAGAGGGCGGCTCGTTGGGCCGAGGTACGTTCGGCGCGCGGCCGGTTGAGGATCTCGCGAACCGGACGCGGGATGGGATCGGCCAGGACGTTGCTGGCCGTGGTCAGTGAAAGACGAAAGCACGCGATCTCATCGTGGCAGAACAGGGAGAAGGTGAGTTCCGTGCCGCCGGCAAAGCCGAAATTCGTCGGCGCTTGAAAGACCGCTTTGCGATCGACGTTGCGCCGGCCGGGGCCGGCGTCGATGGTCCAGGCGGTTTTGTCGTTGCCATCGATGGCGAACCTGACCGGGCCGTAGACATTGGCGTCTTGGGCCGGCTTTCCGGGAGGAGATTGGGCCTGTTCAAAGTCGGCGCTGGCATGGGAGAACGCGATCTTGGTCTGGTTGCTGGGCGTGAGACTCAAGGGAGCCACCATCAGAGAAAACTCGCGCAGGGCAAACAAGCCGTTGTCGGATCGCCCGGGGCCGTGCTGAGGCAGATTCGCGTTGGCCAGCGCTTCCAACCGGACGGCAGAAATATTGGTCAAGGTCGTGCGCGCGATGACACGCCAGGTGCCGCCGCCGAACCGATGGCCGCCCGCCAACAAGGATTGATCTTTCTGGAGTTGGAGCTTGGACAACCCGCCCGGGTCGCCATACTCGATCAATTCGGGCTGCACCCATTGCAGTTGGTTGCCTTGCACCGACTCCTCCCAACCGGCCAGGCGCTCTTCCCAGCCGGGATGCGCCCGCTGCAGTTCGGATTCCTGTTGCTCGATTTCCTGCCGCACCTGATCGCGGCGCGCCAGGCCCGCCTGATCATAGAAGGGCGCCGTCCATTCATCCACGTCATTTAAATAGGCGAACAGGCGATAATATTCCTCCTGTTTGAGGGGATCATATTTGTGATCGTGGCATTGGGCGCATTGGATGGTGAGACCGAGCACCGCTTTGCCCAGGCAATCCATGCGATCGAACATGGATTCCATCCGGAATTGTTCCGGGTCGATCGCGCCTTCCTCGTTGATCATCGAGTTGCGAAGGAAGCCGGTGGCCACGATCTGGTCCTGGGTCGCGTTCGGCAACAAATCGCCGGCGATTTGTTCGATGATGAACTGGTCATACGGCCGATCGGCGTTGAACGCATTGATCACCCAATCCCGGTAATGCCACATCTCGCGCGCCCGATCCTTCTCGTACCCATTCGAGTCGGCATACCGCGCCGCATCAAGCCAGTGCCGCGCCCACTGCTCACCGTAATGCGGAGATGCCAGCATCCGTTCCACTTGCCGGCTCCAGGCGTTGGTCGAGTCGTCGGCCAGGAACGCGTCCACTTCGCCAATCGAAGGCGGCAACCCCAACAGATCCAGCGAAAGACGCCGCAGCAACGTGACCCGATCCGCTTCCGGCGACGGCGCCAGCCCTTCGCTCTCCAGTCGGGTCAGAATGAAATGATCGACGGGCGTGCGCGGCCAGGCTTCGCTGCGGACCGGCGGAACGGGCGCCCGCACCGGGGCGCGGAACGCCCAATGCTCGCGCACGGCGGCTGATCCTGATGATGCGTTGCCAGTTCCGTTCCCTGCTCCGCTTCCTGAAGAATCGGCGCGGCCGTTGGAGGTCAGCACAATGCTCGCGACGAGCGCCGGCACCGCCGGCCAACGCCGGGCAACTGAAAACAGAACAGGAAGCATGCGGACCATCGACCTTAAGGAAACCGCGGGCCCGAAGCAATGCTTGTCCCGCCGACGCCGCCGACGATGCAACCCGAGGCGTATCCAGGCAGTGCCCCTCTGGAGCGCGGCTTTCGGCGGGTACGTGTTAAGCCCCTGCGCATCCTGGGGGACTGGAAACGCGTGTAGCGGCGGTCATAGACCGCCGCTACAGTTAATGCATCGAGGGCAGTGCCTAAATACGCCCTGCAACCCGAAAGGCCCGAAGCGCGTTCGATCGCGGGCGGGTCAACCCAATTTGTAGCGAAGCGAGGAACTACGCACCTCTTCGACGTCGGCGGACGCGGCGGGTTCCGCTGAAGCCGGGGCCGCCGGTGTCGACGGAGGGGGACTGGGGGCCGGTCGCGGAACGGGCGGCGCCGACGCGGGCGTAGCCGCCGGTGCGGCGGGGGGCAGAGTGGAAGGCGTGCCGAGGGCCGCGGTCGACATGGGCGCAGGCGTGGACGGTTTGGACACGGGAGCGGGAGTGGTGACCGGACTCGAAGTTGGCGTGGGGCCAGGCGCAGACGGCGGCGTCGCGGACGAAGCGCCAGCCGACGCGGGATGCGGTGCGGGTGGAGTCGTCGGAAGCGCGACTTTTTTCTCTGCGCTGCGCAAGGGAGCCTTGGTCGGCTCGTAAGGTTTGCGAGGGCTGGGTTCGGGTCTGGGTTCAGGCGTTCTGGGAGTAGGGACTTTGGCCATATCCGAGCGCAAGGTGGTGGGGGTCGGCCTGGGTTCAGCTTCTTCTGGACGTTGCTTGGCGGCGAGACGCGGTGGGCCGGAAGGTTTCAGATCGTCACGTTCGCGGCGGAGGGAGGCCAATTCCGCTTCGATCCGTTTGTTGCGTTCGACGGCGGTGGTCCAGGCCGCTTCCAGTTTCTTGGAGAGCGCGCGGGCGGTTTCGAGTTGCTGGTTGTAATCGCTTTCGAGGCGTTGCCGTTCGGAGGAGACCCGTTTGTTAAGCTCGTCCCGTTCGCGGCGGAGGGTCGCCAGTTCCTGTTCGAACTGGACGTTGCGTTCGACGGCGGCAGTCCAGGCGGCTTCCACCTCCTGTTTTTCGGCTTTGGCTGATTCGAGTTGGTCGCGGAGCTTGGATTCGGCGCGGTCGCGGTCGCCTTGTTGTTTTTCGAGGCTGGACTTGATGGGATGAAGCTCGGCGGCTTGGCGGTCGAGGCGTCGTTGCAATTCTTCGATTTGGCGCCCGGCATCGGCGGCCTGCTGGCGTTCGAGTTTGATCTCAGTCTTCAAGGCGTCGCGTTCACGCCGGAAGGTGCTGGCTTCATCTTCGAGATGTCGGTTGCGCTCGACGGCCTCCGTCCAGGCGGCTTCGAGTTTTTCCTTGCGGCTCTTCGCGGCGCGCAGTTCTTCGCGCCATTCGGCTTCGGCCTGTTCGCGTTCGGCGGCCTGTTTCTCGAGTTCCGCTTTGATGCGATCGAACTCGGCGGCGTTCCGGCCCAGGCTGTGGGCGACTTCCTTGGCGCGTTTGCCGGAGTCGGCCGCGGCTTGTTGTTCGGTCTTCAGGTGGTCCTGAAGTTCGTCGTGTTCCTTGCGCAGGAGCGCGAGTTCTTCCTCGACCTTTTTGTTTTTTTCCACGGCTCCCGCCCAGGCGCCCTCCAACTCCTTCTTCATGACGAAGGCAGTGTCGAGTTGTTCGCGGAAGGAGGATTCGACCTTTTGGCGCTCAGCGGCTTGCTGTTCGAGTTCCGCTTTGGTGCGAGCGAACTCCGCGGCATTGCGCTCGAGCAAGGACGCGAGTTCCTGGGCGCGGCGGGTGGACTCGGACGCCGCCTGCTGTTCGGAGGACAGCTTGGAGTTGAGTTGATCCCGTTCCTGGCGGAGTGTGACCTGTTCCTGCTCGAAACGTTTGCTGCGCTCGGCTTGTTCGAGGCGCAGACTGTTGGTGAGGGTCTGCAGACGTTCCTCGAGCTTTTCTTTGCGGGCCACCTCCTCTTTCAAGACGGTCTCGGCGCGGCGGGCGGCCTCGTGGGCCGCGTTAAGCTGAGCTTGCAAGTCGGCCGCGCTTTTGTCGCTCTGGGCGGCCGCCGCAAGTTGTTTCTCCAACTCCTCGATGCGCCGGCGCGAAGGAGCCCCGGCTTGTTGCTCCGCCGACAGTCGATTCGCCAACTCATCGCGGTCGCGTCGCAGGCGCGCGACTTCCACTTCGAGCGCCCGCAGATGTTCGCGCACTTGGGCGCTGTCCCCGTTAACGGGGAGGACAGGGATTGGCTCCGGCGCGGCCGCAGCGGTGACGGGCACTCGCGAACTTTCGGCGGCTGGCGGGGCAGGCTCCGCGCCAGGCAGACTGACGGGAAGGACGCGATCCACCGCCGGCGCCGCCAAAACCGGCGGGAGGGTTCCTGGCACTGCCTTCACCTCCACCGCCCAGGTCAGGCGCAGCGGCTCCGGTTTGTCGGATAGCACCGCCTCGGATTTCCAGGAGAGAGTGGTGAGGATGACCGGGAATTCGAGTCCGTCTTTACGGAGGGCAATGACCTGAATTGGATTAATTTCAGTGATCTCGCGGCCCGCGCTATGCCGGTGGAGAAGGCGCCCGACCTCGTTATCGAGGCCGCCGCGCAGCAGCACACGAATGTTGAGGCCCACGAGGGCAGACGATTCACGAGCAAAGATCGCCACGCAAGATTCCTGGGCCGACGTGATTTCTCCCGCTTCGCCCAAGGTTAGGAGCACGCGCGGCTCCGCCACGGGCGCAACCGGCGGGATGACGTCGTTGTTGGTGGAAGGGGCGGCCGGCTCGGGTGCGGCAGGAATGGCAGACGGTGCGACGGATTCATCTACCGGCGGCGTCACGGCCGGCGCGGCGGTGGCCGAGTCGGCCGGCGGAGCCGGAGCGGGCGCGGGGGCAAGAGCGGTCGCCAACTCGCTCGGACTCGAGGCGGGCTCGCTGATTCTCCCCTCCGGCGGGAGCATTTCGGATTGGCCCTTCATGAACTTAAACATAGGTGAAGGTCGGGCGCGGGGGCGGGGCGGGAAACGAGCCGTCCAGGAACGGCACGGGTTAGCAGGGGCCCGCCCTTAGGGCCCGGGGCCCTATTGATTTTTGGAGCTAAGTCAATGTTGCAAAAAATTCGCGTGCCTTATTTTGTGACAGTTGTCCTGAACATGGCTCCCTCAAGAGCCTTGAAAGAGCAATGACCGCGACGGGACGGCCGCGCTGCCTGCGCCCCAGTTGGGACGAGACCCTGCGGGTATGCGTCTTTGGAATCGGCCGCATTCATCTTCACCCCAACCACTAGCAATGGGTGTGCCGGGTGGATTTGGCCTTGCAACCGCTGTCCGGTTTTCTAAGGTCGCGTCCGGCACCTTCAGTCACTTCAACGCATGAATGGCATTGTGGATCTCCGTTTTGGTCTGGTGGCCATGTTCATCGTGGTTTGCCAGCTGGTCCGGCCGCTGTCGCTTCGCGCCGCAGAACCGGATCCACCCACCCCATCTCCGGTCTCCAACACCGTCGCGACGGCGTCGGACCCGCCGGTCACATCTGCAACCAATGCAACCAATGCGGCCATGGCTGCGGCTGCGGATTTGCGGGCGGCGCAGGAAGCGATCGAACAGTTGCGCCGGGAAATCGAGACGAGCGCGGCGCGCAACGCGGAGGCCATTACGGCCGGGCTCGGTTTGATTGAGCCTACCCTGGCGCGGATGCATGAACGACAGATGGAAGCGGTGCAGAGCTCAAACCGCACAATCCTGTTGGTCGCGGGCGTGTTCGCGGCGGTGGGTTTTGTGGGCCTGATATTTATCTCGCTGATTCTGGTGCGCGCGATCGGACGTTTCTCGGAGCTGGCCGTGGCCCCGCGCGCTTTGTTGGGTTCCGGGTCGGGGCTGCCGGCTTTGGGCGAGGGGGAGATGCTCCCGGCTCGCCCGGGAGCGATGGAACGAGCCACCGGCCGTTTTCAGGGTGCGATTGACCAATTGCAACAGCGCATCCACGAACTGGAGCGCAGCCTGCTGGCGGCCACAGAAAATGTCGTCGTCGCGGCGCCGACAGCGCCGGGGCAGGTCTTGCCCGCGTCGTCCGCCCGGCCGGGGTTGCCGGAGACAACAGCAGTCTCAAACATTCAGCCATTACCCGCCAGGCCGGCAGCGGCGTCAGCGACGGCGCCGGCGGGTGAGCCCGTGCCAGCTAACGCGAGGGTCTCGGTGTTGGTGGGCAAAGGCCAGGCGTTGCTTAACCTGGATTCTGCCGAACAAGCGCTGGAATGTTTCGAGGAAGCGCTCCAACTGGAACCCACCAATGCCGACGCCATGGTGAAAAAGGGCATGGCCTTGGAGAAACTCCAGGATTGGGAACGGGCGCTCGAACAATACAATCGGGCGATCGCGGCGGATCCGGGCATCACGGTGGCCTACTTGTACCGAGGCGGCGTTTATAACCGGCTCCAACGTTATCGCGAAGCCCTCGAGAGTTACGAAGAAGCCCTGCGCACCGAGAAAAAGAGCAAAGCCTCTTGAGGGGCTTCCTGGTTCCTCGTTGCTGGTTCCTGGTTCCT
>DATLUX010000208.1:0-7788 GCA_035577805.1 Verrucomicrobiia bacterium | reverse complement strand
GTTTCCTTTCTGAACTTCCCGGATCGCAGTGGCCAGAACGTGCGAGGAGTTTTGCTTGAGCAGGAATCCCGCGGCACCAAACTCAATCATTTGTTCGGCGTACGCATCATCACTGTGCGCGGAGAGCACGAGCACCTTTGTCTCGGGAACCGCTTTGCGAATTTGCCGGGTGGCCTCCAAACCATTGAGCAAGGGCATGGCGATGTCCATCACGACCACCGCAGGACGGAGTTTCCGGGTCAGTTGCACCGCCTGGCGGCCGGTTTCCGCTTCGCCTACCACTTCAATATCGCGTTCGTGTTTCAACAATGATCGAAAACCCTCTCGGACCATAAGGTGGTCTTCAGCCAGCAGGACAGTAATGGGTTTCATAGGCGCTCAAATATTAGTCCTAGGAGGCTGCATGCCTCCGCCCCCTGCAAGCTCGCCAGGGATCCTTGCTTCAGGTGTTTCTGCAACGCCACCCGAGAGCGCTCCGATAACCCGATCAAATCCTGTCTCATGAGAAGGCATCCCAAAATTATTCACGCGCCACTGGAACGCAGCGTCGTCCGTTGTCCCGCGTCCGTTTTTTTCTTTCGGTGACAACCCGACCCTAAGTTTCTGACTTTCGTTTCAACGTGTCCAGGGGGGAAATCCCCGACCCACGGCATGCCCTCATTCCGGCATTGGCCTCGACCAGCAGGGCCAGCACCGTTCTCTTAAGAACTGTTCTTATCATAACGTTCGCGACTTTCGATTCCTGCCCCAGCGCTGGCAGCCCTGCCGCTGGTGAGTTTCTGCAAGACACATGCGCCCTACGCCGCCGGACGCTTAATTGATAAAGATGGCTGGCAGCCCAGAGCATGCGGTTAGAATCATTTGCCAAGATACTTCGACGGGTTGCGTATCCGGTCGAGCCGTTCGGCTTCAATCCCGTCCAGAACGTTCTGCCGCCGCCTTTGTTTGACGGCAATCGCGACAGATTGGGGAAGCAACCAGGCCCGTTTGAGCAGGTGGATGATTGCCTGGCGCATGGGCCTCAGTGCGTGCATTGTCTCACAATTTCACCCCGAAATAGAGGGCCAACCCACCCGACACCAGGTGGACCAGGTTGTGGGCCACGCTGGGGTGCATACCAATCGAGGAGGGGGAGACCAGGCCGATCAATCCCGCTAACACCAGGAGCGTGCCACCGATTATTGAAGTCATCTTAACCATATGGTTGCTTTCTCTTGTATTTTTTTCCGTTCGTGATCGGGTGCCTTTAAGCTGGCGCCGTGCCAGTGCGCCTCCAGTGCTCCTTGGGCTGAGCGGCAACGAGTTGGGACTTGCGCATCCGACATTCTTCGCAGACAAGAGGCGAGCGGGAAGCCACCTGTGAGCGGTCGCAGGCCACCTTCATCGAACTTCGCTTACGACCGATCGCCCTTCGTTATGGTGCCAGGCGGCTCGTCCGACTTCGATTCGGGAAGCTGGGGAAGAGGGATGCAACATTTGAGCAGTGTCTCGTTAAATGGCTGGTGGTCGGGAAGCACGGATCGAGAACGCGAGGCGCGGTTGCGAGCGCGCTGGGCGCGGCTCTCCGTCGGCTAAGGACGAGTGCCTATGTTTTCAGCTTGCGTTTAAAGTCATGGCCGGCGAACCGGCGGCCTTCAGTTCCCGGGCGGCACGGAGGCCGCAAAGTGCAGCCGAGAGTGAGCGCAGCACAGCCAAGGGAGGCAACCACAAACAGGCAGAGGATGACGGTGAGGAGTATCATAAGCGGCGAGTCCTACGTGGAACGCTGACGCTGCAAACGGGCGCCATGGATCACGCATCGTCAAGGTGTTCTTTCGGATCTTCACGATCGCAGCATAGCGGAGATCGAAACGCACACCAGAGTGCAGTCAGGGGGGGATTTACCCCAGGGGAGATGCCCGCGGGACGGAGAAAGTTGTGCTTTCCGCTTTCCGCTTTCCCCTTTCCCCCGGGGTTCATGGGGGAGGGAAAAACGGCCGGAGGATCGGCCCGATCATTTGCGCAGCACCTTCAGGGGGTCGGTTGAGGCCACGCTCTCGATCGTTGGATGAACGCCGTAACGCAAAAGCTTTTTCCGCATGGTCGGGCGCGAAACGCCGAGCCATTTAGCGACTTTGGATTGGTGCCCCTGTGCCCGTTGAATGGCTTGACTGTAGAGTTCGCGCTCGGCAACCGCGGTAGCTTGGGCGCGAGCATTATCCATCTCGCGACTCTGCGCCTTGGTCAGGAGGTCAGAAACATACGCAGCCAGCCGCTGATGGCCGGCCGGAGGTGGCGGTGTCGAGTTACTCGCAGCATCTTGGGCGGTCATAGCCGTGAAAGGTTGCATGGCTTGCAGTTCATTCATGATGTAGATCGTTCGGCTCAGGCGTTCGCGCCTTTCTTAGTTGGATCCAGAATTTGCTTCCTCTGCCGATCATTGACTCAACGCCGGCACTCCCCCCCATCCGTTCGGCGGCCCGGCGCACGAGGGCCAAGCCCATGCCCGTGCCCTCGTAGCCCGTGGCTGGGGAAGCACGTTGGAACATCTGGAAGACGCGTTCCTGATCTTTCGGGGCGATCCCGATCCCGTTATCCTCCACCCACAGCCGGATTTCTGCCTCGGCGATTTCCGCGCGGACTTTGACGCGCGGTTTGGTTCCGGGCGCGACAAACTTCACCGCGTTGGTCAGGAGGTTGGAGAGGCATTGCCGCAGGCCCGCCTGGCTGCCCCACACTTCGGGCAGCTTCCCGTCGATTTGAATTTCGGCCTCGCTGGCATGCAACTGCGGCGAAGTTTCGATGATCTGGCGAACGAGTTTGTCCAAATCGATGGGCGCCATGCTGGTCTCGGAGCTGTGGACCTGGGCATAGCTCAACACATCGTCAATCAACGAACTGATGAGCCCGGCTGCGGCGTTCGTTTGCTCCAGGTACTGGATTCCTTTGGGATCGAATTTTTCCGCATGTTCCTCCAGGAGGATCCGTGAATAACCGCGGATGGTCCGAACCGGGGCACGCATGTCATGACTGAGGGTGTAGGAGACCGCCTCCAGTTCACCGACCTTTTCCCGAAGCTGATCGGTGCGTTCGGCCACGGTTTTCTCCAAGTGAACGGCGTGCCGGCTGATCTCGGCCTGGGCCGCGGCCATCGATTGCTCGGCCCGCTTGCGCTCCGTGGTGTCGCGGATGTTGCATTGAATGACCTTCCGGCCGTCTTCCTCATACATGTTGCTGACAAATTCCACTTCGCGGCGCTGGCCCAGCTTGTTCTGGAGGGGCAAATCTTCATAGCGGATGAAGGATTGCTGTCGCAACTGCCGAAAGGCTGCGCGGCTGGCCTCTTCATCCTGGAGCAGGCCGATTTCCCAAAGTTCCCGGCCCAGCAATTCGCCCCGCGGATAACCCAATAATTCTGACATGAACGGATTGGCGTCCGTGATTTTTCGTGTCTCCGGGTCAAGCATGAGAATCCCATCCCGGGCTGCTTCAAACAGACGGCGGTAACGAATTTCTGAAGCCCGCATGGCGGCTCGTGACTCCATCCGCTCGGTAATGTCATCGATGAACAGAAGAATCCGCTGCAGGTGGGCCACCTGGCGGCAACTCAGCAGAAGCGTACGCCGCCCGATGCCTTCAAACTCGTGCGTCACTTCGAAGTCATTAAAAGAGCTGTGCCGGGGCAGCACCTCTTCCAGGATGGTGCGCAGCCTGGGAATGTTCCACTGTCCGTTGCCCAATTCATACACCAGGCAATCCTCAGTCTGAGCCGCGGAGACACGAAAGTGCTTGTAGAAGGATTCGTTCGCCGTTTTCACGCGCAAACCTGCATCGAGGATCAACAGCGGGGGCACGGTTTCGACAATAGCCTGGGCGTAATCACGCGCTTGCTTCAGTTCCTGCCCGGTGCGTTTGGCGGCTTCCCAGCTCTGGTCGGAGGAGCCGGCCGCTGGCCCTGGCGTCGGGATCTCTCCTGGCTCCGTTTGTTGGAAACGAACGATTTTCATCGGGATGTGTTTCCTCTGCTCACCATTAGCCAAAAGAACAGCACACGACCGTCGAGGTTCAACCACGCGGGGCGCAGCTTCTGTGGCAACGCCCACCGCGAGCTGGTTCGATTCTTCATGACTGCTCTTTCTGTTTGGGGCGATGAGTTACAGGCAGCCCTGCGACCGCCTCACGACAGTCGCAGAGCTGGTTCTGCTAGGGTGGCATTTGAAGTAGGACCAGATGACCTTTTCCCCAACCCGACCCACACCGCGTCGTCCTTGGCGTGGCTTTGTCTCCCTGCCCTCCTTGCCCTCACGCAGAAATTGGAACATTCGTGGCCACAGGATCGCAAGGCCTTCTCCGAGCGTCTTGACTTGGCTTGCCTTTTCTTTCAAGGGCGGCTCGAGCAACCGCTGCAGAAGGCCGCAGGCGGGGGCTTTGATCGTTCTCGGCATCGCCATGACCAATCGCTGCTCGGCGTCAGATCGGTCCGCCGGTTCTTCAAGGAACAAAACTTTGATTATTCGCACGGCGTAGAGTGACCAAAGTGCGGTCAGCCGGCATTATGGGATTCACCGGGGGGGATTTCCCCCTGTCGGAGAATTTACGTCGAAATTCATCCAGGCCGACGTCTGGAGCAGGAGGGAGAGTTTTTCGATCACCAAGTTTCTGGCGGCTAGTGATGTGTCTCACAAGTAGCGCTACCTCAGTGGCTCTGACTCCCGGGGTTAGAAACGGCCTCAAGCCATGGTGGTCGGCTTTGCCGGGTTGTCAGTGACCAACTTACTCGCGGTAGCGGCGGTCGCGCGCAGAACTTGTCCCACCGTTCTCAACATCTCCTCGACCGCATACGGCTTCAGCAGCGTCGCCGCAGGTTGAAGCCAGGGGTGGCGGGTGAAATCCTCCGGTGGCAATGATCCGGTGGCCATGATGACCGGCAGCGCCATGCGGGCAGCGCGCAACCTCTTGAGCAAATCAACCCCTGACAGCTTCGGCATGTTGATATCGGTGATCAGGAGATCGTAGCTGTCGGCACAAAGCGCTTCCCAGGCGGCAGCGCCATCTTCCGCAGCATCCACCTCGTAACCACCGCGCAACAGGATGTTGGTGTTGAGTTGACGGATGGAAATGTCGTCATCCACCACAAGAATGCGCTGGGGCGGCTTGGTTCCGCATTGAGCTCCCGTGCTCACTGGCTCTGCAGTGGGCGACGGTGCGTTATCTTTCATGGCACTACAATCATAGGCCGGGAAACCGTGCGAGCGATCCGGGGATTGACCGTGCGGTGTTTCCCCCAAAGCGGAGCTTCTCCTGAGCTTGCCATTCTCGGTGAGGCGAGTGCCCGCCCTGCATGTTCGTGAAAACACTATCCAGGTTCGAGGTAGGTTTCTGAAGCGTTATGCCATTCCGAGTTGCTTGCGAATTCCTCAAACTCTCTTTGCGCACCTCCGCACAACTTTGGTTCCACGCCATCAGGGGAGCGTTTCCACGATTCACCGTTGGGGAGATCCCCCGCTGGTGAGGGCCAGCCCATCGAGCACATCATCGAGCACATTTAAAAGGGCGCAACGAAGACCCAATTATGAAACGAACCAAACTGATAATCGCTCTCCTCTCCGCCGTCGCTTTCACGATGGGCTGCAATAAAGAGGAGTCCACCACTCAACAAATCAACAAGGTCCAGGCGAAGACCGCAGAAGTCTCCCAGGACCTGAAAGACTATACCTACGCGCAAAAGACTGAATTCACCGAAGCCATGCAGAAGCAGTTGACCGGGATCAACAAGGACTTGGACCAGCTCGCCGCCAAGATCGAAAAGTCCAGCGACGCGGCCAAGGCCGAAGCCAAACCCAAGCTCCAGGCGCTCCGCGAAAAGGCAGACCAGTTGGGCAAGCAACTGGAGGAGGCTAAGAACGCCACCGAGTCCACCTGGGATAGCGTGAAGGCGGGCTCCAGGAAGGCCTATACTGAACTGAAGGACGGGTTCAACCAGGCCCGCCAGTGGGTCAGCGACAAAATTGCGCCCTGACAAATTCTGTGGTTATGAATGCGTCTGGGATCATTTCGAACAGCGGAAGGGCGCTGGCGCGCCACGCTTCCGAATGTTGCCAAGCTGCGGTGCTGGTCGTTCTCGTTGGTGTCAGTTGGAGCATGGCCATGGCCATCTGCCAGGCTCCTGAACCCAGCCAGCCTGCGTCTGAGAAGAAGCTCACGCCGGCGAGCGCGTTATGAGCGATCACCAAAGGGAAACGGCCTTTCTGCGGCAGTGCATTCGCTACGACGACACCGAGGAACGACATCGGTTGGAGGAGAGGATCACGCAGATTCAGCAGGATGAGCGCATTGTGCGGCGTGCGATCTGGCTGGTGGGCCTGCTGGCTGCATTGGCGATGGCCGGCCTGGGTTACGCAGCCGTCTTCATGGCGGATTACCCCTTGAACCTGCCGCAGTTGACCACACGACTCCTCATCAAGGCTCTATGCGTCCTGGGTGCAGCCTCGCTCATCTGCCTGTTCGGTTTCCTGATCCTCGGAGTGATCTTCCGCAAGGAACTCGACCAGCGGCGCGAGGATTGCCGCCGGTTGGCCTTGAAAGTTTTGGAGTTGCGCTTGGGCCAGCCCTGCGACATTCCCCCGCCAAAGATTGTCAAAACGCAGGAAATGATCCTGAACGGAGCCGAGCCCGCAGTATTGGCGCCGGAGATTCTGACCGCCCCAACCCCGTCGGGGCCGGCGGTTCTCCCGAACTGCTGACCGACTCCGAAGAATTGACCAAACGTTCATCGTTGGATGTTTGGTAAGTGTCAAAAACAAACAAACAAACAAAAGAACTGTTATGGAAAACACATCTACACGAAAACTACGCGGCGGACGCAAAGCAATGCTTCCGGTGCCCCTGCGACTGAAGGGAACAGCACCAGGCCTCACCTGCCTTTTGCTGGCGGCAGCGCTGACCTTCCCGCATCAGTTCGCCACTGCAGGTGAAGCGCCCGTTGCTCTGGGAAGCGCCGGCACCTTCGCGGTTCTGGCTGGTTCCACGGTCACCAGCACCGGTGGCAGCATGGTCAATGGGGATCTTGGGGTGAGTCCCGGCACTGCGGTGACCGGGTTTCTGCCCGGAGTCGTCAACGGAGCGATCCACGCGGGGGATGCTATCGCAGCCCAGGCGCAACTGGACCTGACCAGCGCGTATAACGACGCGGCCGGACGAACCGTGGGCGCTATTACTTTGGCCGGAAATCTCGGCGGACAAACCCTCACCCCAGGCCTCTATAAATCCACTTCTTCGCTGGAAATCTCGTCCGGGGACCTGACTCTGGACGCCCAGGGCGACGCCAATGCGGTCTTCATCTTCCAGATGGGGTCCACCCTGACCACGACCGCCGGTCGGCAGGTCATCCTGAGCGGCGGGGCCCAGGCCGCCAACATCTTTTGGCAGGTCGGCAGTTCGGCGACTTTGGGCACGACCTCTGTCATGAAGGGAAACATCCTGGCTTTGGCCTCCATCACGCTGACGACCGGCGCCACGCTGGAAGGCCGAGCGTTGGCACGGACTGCCGCGGTTACTCTCGACGCCAATACCGTTGGATTGGGAATCCCGGCCGACACCACCGCACCGACGGTGAGTTCCACAGACCCCGCCAATGCCGCCACCGCAGTCGCGATCAACAAGAGAATCGCCGCCACCTTCAGTGAGGCGATGGATCCTGCAACGATCAGCGCGGCCAACTTTACCCTGCGGCAAGGGGCAACGCCTGTAGCCGGCACGGTGACCTACGTTGGAACGACGGCGACCTTTGCACCGGCCAGCGCGCTGGCC
>DATLUX010000207.1:0-2536 GCA_035577805.1 Verrucomicrobiia bacterium | reverse complement strand
TGCCAACCTCCGCTTGCCGGTAAGCCCCAGACCGCAAACCATCACGCTGACAGGCGTGACGCCCGGGGCCCCCTGGGAAGACCAAGCCCTGACACTCGCGGCCGTATCGAGCAATCCCGCGATCATCCCGACACCCACGATCAGATTTGACCCACAATATGATACGGCTCTCTTGACGCTCGCCCCGACCACCGGCGCGGTTGGGAAAGTCACGATTACGGTGACCGTCGATGACGGCGCCTCGCGCAGCAACACCATCAGCCGCAGTTTCCGGGTTCAAGTCGGCAATCCGACTTACACGACCTTATTTATGGAAGCGGAGGATGGCATTGTGGCGGCGCCGATGAGCCTGGCCTTAAGCCTTCAGGCTTCCGGCCACGCTTATATCTCTTCCTCGGCGCCCAGCGCAGGCTCCGCCGCCTATAGCTTTAATGTTTCCCAGGCCGATACGTATACCGTCTGGTGCCGGGTTGTTTCTGAGAATTCAGGCACCGACTCATTCTTCGTCGGGGTGGATGGCCAGAATGAGGATGTGTTCGATACGGGCCTGGAGGCCTATTCAGGTTCCTGGCAGTGGATACGGCTGAACGGTCGAGCATTCGGCCTGCCGCGTCTCCTCACATTAAATGGCGGCCAGCACACGCTCGTGTTCAAAGGACGCGAAAGCGGGGCCCACCTCGACGCGATTTATATCACGAACGATCCGGATTTCGTGCCCGTGACACTCGAGATCGCTCCGGCCACCAGCCCGGCCGGCGCAGTGGCATTGAGTTTCCGTTCACCGGCGGGTTACCGGTATGCGTTGCAAGCCAGCGACGACTACGACTTTAAGCGCTGGACCAACATATGGCAGTCGACCGTCGCGGGGGCCAATCAACTCTTTAAGTTTGTCGACCCGGCTTCGCCCTCCAAAAGCAAGCGGTTTTATCGACTGCAGACGCAGTAAGATGGATTCAACGCACCAGACGCAGCCAGCCTGCGCGCGGCATTCCACCTCCAGCCAAAACCTACAACCTACAACTGGTCGGGTGCCTCGAGCAACGCGGCAATGCGTCTTAAGGTGCGCCCGGCCGCTCCGCCATCCAGCACCCGGTGGTCAAAGCTCAAGGTGAAATTGGCCTCCGTCACCGGCACAAAAGCGTTCTTCACCGGATCCCAACTGGGAACGACCCGCCCCGCACCCATACCGAGCACCAGGGTCTGTTCCGGAAGCGGAATGGGCGTGGCCCAAGTGAGACCGAACGTGCCGAAGTTGGTCACCGTGGCGATGGATCCGCCTGTGACTCCCGGAGGCAACCGCCGTTGCCGGGCCAGATCGACCAGTTCATTGTAGCGTTCGACCAATTCCAGCAGCGTCCGACGATCGGCTTCGCGCAGAACGGGCACCAGCACGCCATCGTCAGCCTCCACGGCGAATCCAACGTCGATGGCGTTCGGGTGGACGATCTGATTTCCAATCAAGCGGCCGGCCGGAGCGCTATTCTCCGAGAGCGCGATCGCCAGGGCCCGCAGGGCATAAAGCGCCGGGCCGGGTTTGGTCGCGCAAGCCTTCCGATGGGCCAGCATCGCATCCAGGCTGATCGGACGCGCCACGGTTGCCAGCGGCCGGGTCCAACTGCGGCGCATGGCGTCGGCCACGGCAACGCGCATGCTGGAGGCGGTCGAAAGCCGCGCTTGCTCGAGATTGCTGAGGAACGATTCAAAGTCCTGGATGGTGACGCGTCCCGCCGCCCCGCTCCCAGCGATGCCGGCCAAGTCGGCGGCATGCAAACCGAGTTCGTTCATGCGCGCCTTCATCCGCGGCGACATATAACTGGCGCCGGCCGCGTGGGCCGGCACGGGCAGACCACGCACCGTCGGCTCCACGCCGCGCCGGGCAAGACCGTTGAAAGTTTCGGGCTCCACGCCTTCGTTGGCCGGGGTTAGTTGGGGCTCATCCAGACCAAGCCGGGCCGCATCCTCCTGGCTGGCCTGAAGGTACCCTAACACAGCGCCAACCGGATAACTCTCGTTGAGTTTGGCCAGGACCTTCTCGACACGCCCGCGACAGGGTGCGGCCACGTTCATGGTGGCCTTGTTGGTCTCGACTTCCATCACATCCTGGTCCGCCTCGATCGTATCGCCGGGCTTGACCAGAAGCTGAACCACGGTGGCTTCCGCGATGGATTCGCCGAGTTGAGGCATGATGATCGGGATGTGCGGCATGGGAAGAGAGGGTCAGAGTCTTAACAGATTCCGGGCGGCAGCAGCGATGCTGCGTGCGGTTGGCCGATGGGCCGCCCAAAGATTGGGATGGTATGGTACTGGCGTGTCTTTGGCATTCAGACGCTGCGGCGGCGCGTCGAGCAGGCCGAATCCTTCCGAGGCCACGCGCGCGATCACCTCCGCGGTGACTCCGCCCCAAGGCCAGGCTTCGCCGACGCACAGCAACCGGCCGGTGCGCGCCACGGACGCCATGACGGTATCGGTGTCGAGCGGCTTAACGGTCCGCAGATCCACCACCTCGATCTCGGTGCCTTCACCGGCCAGCTCATCG
>DATLUX010000206.1:0-10182 GCA_035577805.1 Verrucomicrobiia bacterium | reverse complement strand
ACGGCGTTTGGAATCAACAATGTCTCAGCTACCAGGCTACGCTCATGAGCTGCACGATCAGCTACCTCGAGGATCCGGAGATCTTTCACCTCGACCCATGGCACAAGATGCAGCTCGGCTGGTCGGAACCGCGCATCATGTCGCTCCCGGCTGGTGGCATCGCCTCGCTCCCCGCCGCGCAGATGGTGGACCCAAGTGCCCCCGTCATCCTCTACGACCCGGCGCGCGGCACGGGCGAGTTTTTCATGATCGAATACCGCACCCCGCTCAGCCCCAATGGGCCCGGTTACGACGCCAACGTCAGCGACACCGGCGTCGCCCTCTGGCATATCCAACAGAATTCCAGTCATGACCCGCTCACGGTGCATCGGGTTGAGTTCGGGCCCTATCCCGCGCAGACCCTCTGGCGCTTCTGCAAAAAGTGCAAAGGATTGAACTACATCACGAATGATAAATCGCCGGTGCTCGGGCCGTGCCCAGCCGGCCAGACCCACGACGATTCAGACAGCAGCAGTTATCAGCTGGACCTCAACATTGCCGCGGCGGCCGGTCAGCATGGTTGGCGATGGTGCCGCAAATGCGCCGGGCTCTTCTTCGGCCCCGGCCAATCCGCCAGCCACTGCCCCGCAGGCGGCACGCACGACGGCTCGGCCAGCGGTGACTATGCGTTGATCATGAATGACAGCTCCGTCCTCGGCCAACCCCACTGGAAATGGTGCAGCAAATGCCAGGGACTTTTCTACGGCCCGAACGCATCCTCCAGCAGTTGCCCGGCCGGCGGCATCCACGACGGATCCAGCAGCGGCGACTACACCATGTACCTCGAGGGAGACAACCTTACGGTGTGGAATGAGTCGGACCAGAACTTCACCAGAGGGACAGGCACGTTTTACCACAGCGATGAGTACTCGCCCTACCTTCGGTGGGCGGACGGCACTTGGGCCACGGCCTATCTTCATGTGAAACCTTTCCAACCCGGGGACGGCGCCGTCCGCGTCGAGTGGATCGCTTCCGGTGACACGTGGGTGGACTTCGGCGCGTTCCCGCTCCTTCAACTCGGCACCTTCACCTGGCCCTACGTCACGCTCGCCGATGGCGTCGCGAGCGTTCCCTACGGCGGCACGCTCCATTTCAAAACGGGTTCCTCCAAAGAAACCGCCCACATCACCAAAAAAATGGAAATGCGCGCCTACAACGGTCCTGTGACGATCGGGCGCTGATCCGGAAACCTCCACGTTCATGAAGACGAAGTTCCTTTGCTTGGCGGCGTTCGCCGTCAGCCTCGCCGGAGCCAGCGCAGGGCCGCTGGGCACAGACGACGCCACCTTCACGATCGAGTCGTGGGTCACCGGCGGTGGCGGGTCCTGCCGGGGAGACGGCTTCGAACTCATGGGCACCGCGGGCCAGCCCGCCACCGGTGGCATGTCCGGGGACGGCTACGATCTCGCGGGCGGGTTCTGGAACCAGGAACCGCTCGCTCCTTCGACCCTGCCGCGCCTCGTCCTGCAACTCGGTCCCGGTGGTACCCTGATTGTCATGTGGCCTTTCCCTTCGCCAGGCTTCCGCTTGCAGTGGACCGACGCGCTCTCCTCGACTCCAGGCGCCACCGCCTGGAATGACTGGGCGGGACCCGCGCCGATCGCAGACGGTGTCGTGTGGAAGGTGTCCTACGCTGCCGGCACAGGCAGCCAATTCCTCCGCCTCATCGCTCCGTGAGCGCACAACGCCGCTGCCTGCCGATGATGGCCGACGGCGCTCAAGCACCGTTCAAGAATCCGACCAGCCAGTTTTCGGCTCATGTGATTATTTCCACCTAATTCCTCCACCAAAACCCAGACAAGATCCAGCGCTTCTCCATCTTCCAGATCTGACCACCGGTCTGCGGTGTCCTCCGCTCGTCATTCCATGTCCTGCGCTCCGCAGGAGAATGCGAGAGCACTTGGGGTCGGATCTAGATCTGACCCCAAGAAAAATCAAGAAGTCACTCCTCTGCGGTCTTCTCCGCTCGGAGCGCAAACCCAATCTCATCGTGGCCGGTTTTCATCCGCGAAGCGATTGCGCGGTGCCGGGCCAAGCTCTTCCCACCTTCCAGCCAGCAGGTCGCATGAATAACCGCAAGCCGATTAGCAAACGAGTGCGCCAGCGACAGCGACAACGGACTGCCCAGCTGAAGGCCAAGACGGACAAGGCCGCTTTGGCAAACTACCTCCACAAGTACGGCGTCAAAGTCAAGAGGAGAAAGCCCGACAAGTACAACCCCAAGCTCCTGCCTCAAATGAAGCACAGGCTGCCCGGTTCCTTTGAGAGCGCATCCCGCTGAAACCGGGTTCTTATTGCTAATGACAACCGAAGTCGAAATCAAAGCCGCCCACGACTTCCTCGACAACGTCGCCCAGATGAATGAGCGGCTGGCACAGTTCGACCAGGAGTACACTGGTGCGCCTCAACGCCGCCCGCTCCGCCCCCGGACATCCAGTGCGAGGTGACTTGCCAGCCTGGATCCACTTTTGGACCGCAAACAGCTTTCCGGATCGGACTAGGCGAAGGAGTTCGTCAATTCGGCGGGAGCGGCTGCGTGCGGCTTCATGATGAGGTCGCTGGTTTGATGACACGATGCTGTTTGGCGGCTGGTTCAGTCAAGGGCATGCCATGTCTCGCTCCGAACCTAACGAGGTACATACAGCAGAGGCGATATGGGCACGTTCTTGCGTGCTACACTTTTTGCGACACTTTCACTGTCGCAATCGGCTAACCCGATGGGCTGCGGATTGAAACGTGTTTCCGAGGCGATCAGCGACTTCGGCCAATATCCATACGGGTTCCATGCATCTCCAGTGAAACCCAGTGACACCCGCTGACGTCCACGAAGTCCGAATGCTAAGTTTGGCGTGTCCGTCGTAGTTGCGGCAGCGGGGGAGAGAAACATCGAGCCAATCGGACGGAATTATGACCCAGCGTCGGGGCGGCGGTTCAAACGCGGCGCGCACACCATTACTTTCGGCCACTGCGTTTCAAGTGTTTCAACAGCTCTGCGCGTTGTAATAGGATCTTCTTTCGTTGGGTTGTCGTCATCGGCTTCCCTTCGCCGATCCCGCGTTGAGGACCGCAGAGGCTGAGGATTTCACGGTGGGTATTGTCGATGCTGAGGATCGTATTGAGTGCGCGGTAAGCAGCTCCCGCCTCTTTTCTATTTAGTTGAGTCAACTGTCTCATAGGGTTTTTAAAGAGTCTGCAGCCGGTGAAGACGTCGTCAATGCTGGCATTGCCCCAAACTGCGTGCGACTCGCGCATGAAAGTCACGGTTTCGGTTTCGCCACAACCGGCGTGAGATCCAGAGCTCATTCGCTACAGTCACATTGTGACCGTGCAAACCAAGACAACCATTCCGTAGCCTGTGATGCATTTGTTATGCAAAAACGGCGTTGACTAACCTGGGAATGGGTCAGAATCGATGTATTCATTAGGAAATCTACGGAAACGGCGATTTGGAGCGGGTGAAGGGAATCGAACCCTCGTCTCAGGCTTGGGAAGCCCACGTTCTACCATTGAACCACACCCGCGTGTTTAGTGATGGCGGGAGTCGATCTATCAGGACCAGGGCGGGGATGCAACTCTAGTTCCTGGCTGCCTGGCTGCTGGTTCTTAGTTCCTGGTCGCTTCGTGGCCCATTCCCGGGGTCAACGGCGGCGCCACCTACACCCATTGGCGCGAAGGAGAACCCAATGATTGCTGCGGGACCAGGGACATCGAAGACGGCGAGGAGGGTTTCCTTACCATTGGGCTCTTCGATGAATTCACGTGGAACGATGAGGGGCCAGGCGGGACGGGTCTGCTCTATGGCTACCTGATTGAATATGACGCGTTGGTCGTCGCCATCGACATCAAGCCGGGGAGCGCGACCAATCCGATCAATCTCGATGCGCCAGGCAAGATTTGAACAACTCGGTGAGAGACAGACTTCCACCGAATACGCCCACGTCGGTCCCGACGATGAATCGGGTATCCAGCCGATTGGCCACGTTCACGTATGTCCCCACATGATTCTCAAATCTGTATTCTGAGACCGTGCCGTAGACAAGATCGTGATAGGACGAGAAGACCACGTAATCCGCCGCATATTTGCTGAGGTAAACATACGAGAATCCTGTCCCGTAGCACGGTCCGCTCACCTACCCGTATGACTATGTGTGGGACTACGAAGTGGATTACGGCGGTTATCTTGTCCAGTTCGAGGGCCATCAACATTATAATCAGATCTACGGGAGCGTTTTCGGTCAGACCACGCCGTAAACGGACCATTCTGCCGACAAGTCTCATCCTGGCGCCCGCACGGGCGCCAGGATAGGCCAGTCGATCGAACCGGAAAAGGCCCGAAGAACGGACACCAGCGATCTTCTCGCCGCAGTGAGGACCACGAATCCGAAAGCTTCGCAAAGGATCGCTCCGCTGTCGCAGATCTGCTATCAATTGCCCGATGCATGGTAGCAGTGTTCACGCTTGGCGCAGTCGTCTGGCAGACTTCAGCGAACTCGCCCGCCGTTTTCTGGTCATTCTTGCCCTCGGTTTCTGGCTCGGCGGCTTCACCTTCTACGCAGCCGTCGTCATCCACACTGGGCATCGCGTATTTGGCAGCGTTCTCGAGACCGGCTTCCTGACCCAGCGGGTCACCGGTTGGCTCAACCTCAGCGGACTGGTAGCTCTCGCCATTTTGCTGTGGAACGCGGTCGCCAGCTCAGTTGGTTCGACAGCGTCTTCCCGTTGGCGCAACTCGGCGCTCTGGCTGACATTGGCGCTGATGCTCGGCATCGAGGCAGCCCTCTTCCTGATCCACCCCAATTTGGACAAAACCCTCGATACCAGTGCTCACCGGATTCTTGCGCGGTCCCAGTTCCACCGTTTGCATTTGGTTTACATGAACCTTTCGACTGTGCAATGGGCGGCAGGCCTTCTCCACACGCTTCTGATCTTGCGGATTTGGAGGTCGGCGGACCGAACCGCAATGTCCGGAATGAAAGAGGCGCTTCCAAGCCGATCTGGGCAACACCCAGAGAAAGCCCGGTTCGTGGAGCAAGATGAAGGTGCGGTTGTAAGGAGCACCCCAAAAGATTAAATGTCAAAGCTATGGATCCGACCCCATTGCCCCCTTGGCTTATTTCCCGCGTGTGCCTTCCCAGTCGAGGGTTTGCCAGTCGCCGGACCAGTCGGATTCGACTTTGCCTTTGACGGTGTCGCCGGTGATTTTACCTTTGTATTTGGCGGTGACTTTTCGGCCCTCGCGGTCGCGGATGACTTTGAAGGTGATTTCGTCGCCGGCAATTTTGCCGTCCTGGATTTGGGTTTCGTTTTCGTTGCGAACGGTGGCGCCGGTCAGTTTGTCGCCGTCCTGTTTTAGCTTGAGCGTGCCTTCGATGCGGTTGCCGTCACCGAGGATGAGCACGGTGTTCCAGTTGCCGCTGGCGGCGGCGGCTTTGGCGGTGTCGCGTTTGGCTTCCCATTCGAGCGCGCGGGTTTCGCCGTTGACGTCGAATTCGCATTTGCCGGTGATTTTGTCGCCGGAGAGTTTGCCGGAATATTTGATGAGGAAGGCCTGGCCGTTAAATTCGCGTTTCACTTTGAAGCTGATGTCGCCGTCCTTGAGCGAGCCGTCTGTAATTTCCGCTTTGCCGAATTGGTTGGTGTAACTGCCGGTGAGTTTTTCGCCGTCCTGTTTGAGTTTGAGGATGGTGTCGCCATTTTGTCCGGCGAGGGACCATTTCCAGATGCCCGCGCTCGTATCGTCGCCAAAAGTGGTGAAGGCCGGGAGGGCGAGGGCGGCAAAGAGCAACATGAAACGTTTCATAAGGTCGCACTTTAAATCCGCAGCGAAAAATAGGAAGCGTTTGTTGCGTCAAGCACACCTCTCTCATTTGATCTGAATCCAGACGGAGTGCGCGCTGCCATCGGACAGCATGGCGCGCAAGAGCCAGATGCCCGCGCTCATGCCTGTCGCCTTGGTGTCGAGATTGAAGTGCCACTCGTCACCGCTGAGCCGGAACTGGTTGCCAGTCGTTGCAGCATCCGTTGGGGTGGCGTCAATTGGCGTGTCGCCAGTGGTTTGGCTGCTGTACTTGATGGCTTGCAGCGTGTGGACGCCGGTCAGCACGGGCGAACCGTCGCACAAAGCCGTGAATTTAACCGGGATGGTGCTCTTCAGCTTGAAGGTACGGATGGGGTCGCCAAAGCTGCCGCCGGCCCCGTCTGCGCCTCCGATGGGTTCGAGGAAACCGGTGAATTGAAATGTGGAGCCGGAGGTGTCCACTGTGACTGTGAACGAACAGGACGCCGTGTTGCCGGAGGCGTCACGCGCCGTGCAATTGACCGTTGTGCTTCCTGCCGGAAAGAGCGAGCCGGAGGGCGGATTGCAGGTCACCGTCACGTCAGAACAGTTGTCGCTGGCTGAAGGAGCAGGATAATTAACGACCATCGAACTCTGTCCGCACGGAGGATGAACCACGACGTTCGCCGGACAACTGATCGTTGGCCGCTGGTTATCAACAACGGTGACTGTGAACGAATAGGAGTTGCTCGCGCCGGTCACGTCATGAGCCACGCAATTGAAGGTGGTCACACCCACTGGCAGGGTTAGATCAGTGCCGCTTGGCGGATTGCAAACGACTTCCACGCAGCGGGTGACATTCTCCACGCGCACATCATATCGGAACGGCGCGGTGCATAGGCCGGAAGAGGCAGCGATCGTCGAACTGATTGGTGCGATTATCGTTGGCGCAGGAAGAGGAAGTTCGTCTCCCGAGGCAATTACGGTCGCAAAAGCGTCACCATACGCCGGATCGCCGCCACCAAAACCGGCTTGGAACGCATTTGCCGTGGTGACGAAGTTTGCGGAACCTACATTGCCGGTAACGTAAGCTGTGCCATTGGCATCCACAGCGACCGCGCGCGCGATGAGGTTCGCATTGGGCTCGATGGTGGCGAGATAAGTCGAATAGACCAGCTTCGATCCATCGACGGAAATTCGCGCAAGGTAGCCGTTGATGTTTCCGCCGTCGCCCAAACCGTAAGTCGGATAAATGGCGTTGACGATGGGAAGACCATCGCTCGTTCGGCCACAGATGTACGCCTGTCCCGCCGAATCCACAGCGATTCCATGAGCGTAGGATCGGTTATAGCACCCGAAATAACTTGAGTAAATCAGACCGGATCCAGTTGCGTTCAGTTTGGTCACACATGAACTGGGAGCACCTTGATTTATGCGCTGAAAGGCGTTGGCAGTTGTCGGATAATTTTCAGAAGTTGTGGCACCCGCCGTGTAAGCATTCCCATCGGAATCAATGGCGATACCGCGGGGTGTGCTGTGGAGATTCTCGATTGTTTCGTGACCTGAGCCGCCCAGGTAGGTCGAGTAGATCCAGGCGGTGCCTGAGGCGTTTAATTTGGTAACGAAGAAATCTTCCTGGCCGCGAGGCTGCGTCTGGAAGGCGCCCGCATTCGTGGGAAAATGTGCTGATACTGTTTGCCCTGTTACGAATGCATTGCCTCCGGCATCCACAGCAATGCCCTGCGCCAAGTCTTCATCTTCACCGCCGAGAAACGTCGCGTATTCGAGCGCGCTACCATCAGGGCGGAGTTTGACCACGAACCCGTCGCCTATTCCATGAATCGTGCCGAGCGCGCCAAAGCCGCCGAAGGTGGACTGTGCGGCGCCCGGCGTCGTCGGGAAATCAGTCGAGGCGGTCCAGCCACAAACATACGCGCTGCCCGCGCCGTCCACCGCGATGCCCAAAGCAACTTCGTGGCCCGAGCCTCCGATGAGCTTCGAATACACCAGCCCGCCCAGCGGATCGAATTTGGCGACAAAGGCGTCCGTCCCGCCTTGAACTGATTGCGTGACGGGATAAGTCGGAAACACTGCCATCCCTGCCGCAGCGCTGCCAGCGATGTAGGCATTGCCGCTCTGATCTGTGGCAATGGCGAAACCTCCCTCAAAATAACCGCCCGGACCTCCGAAGTAAGTGGAGTACACAACGGAACCGTCTGGCGCGAATTTTGTGACAAACGCATTGCCTTCCGTTTCAGCGTCCGCTGCATTGCTTGCCTGAAATGGATTGACGACCGGGAAATCTCTGCTTGATGTGCCGCCTACGACGTACGTACATCCAGCAGCATCCACCGCGATGCCGCTGCCGCCGTCATTCCGCGTCCCGCCAAGGTAGGTCGAGTAAGTAAGTGTCGGCGAAGACAGGAGATTCGAAGTCAAAAGTGTCGAGGCCATCCCGACGGCGAAGTGGATCAATTGGGTTTTCATTCTTGGAGTATGGTTTGGTGTTCAGCTTTTCGGAGAGGGTAGAGAAACAGCGCGGTCACTTGATCTGAATCCACACGGAGTGCTGGCTGCCATCAGACAACGTCGCGCGCAAGTTCCAGATGCCCGCGCTCATCCCCGTCCCCTTGGTGTCCAGGTTGAAGTGCCACTCATCACCAGTGAGTCGAAATTGATTGCCAGTGGTCGCCGCCTCCGTCGGCGTGGCATCGATCGGAGTGTCGCTGGTGGTTTGGTTGCTATATTTGATGGCTTGGAGCGTATGGATGCCGGCGAGCACAGGCGAAGCGTTGCAGGTCGCTTTGAATTTCACTGGGATGGTGCTCTTGAGTTTGAACGTCTGCAGAGGGTCGTCGAAACTTCCACCCGTCGCATCCGCGCCGCCGATGGGAGGCAGGAAGCCGTTGAAGTCGAAGGTCAGCGCATTGACAGTGATGTTGAACCGGCACGAAGCCGTATTGCCCGCTGCATCGCGCGCCACGCAATTGACTCTCGTGACGCCCACTGGAAACTCCTCACCCGAGGCCGGCGTGCAGCTGACAGATACGTCCGAGCACGTGTCAGTGGCCGAAGGTGTCGGATAATGCACAATGGCGGAGGATTGGCCGCAGGGGGCGTTGACGGTGAGATCTGCCGGGCAAACGATCACGGGCCTTTGCGTATCGTTGACCGTGACGGTGAACGAACAGGTCGCGCTCCCGCCCACAGCGTCTTTGGCCTGGCACGTGACGATCGTGCTTCCAACTGGAAAGGCTGAGCCGGATGGCGGAGTGCTCGTGACTTCGACGCAGCGCGAGTTTGGACTGCTCGCCGAAACCGAGAAGTTCACTATCGCGGAGCATTGTCCGGCAGCGGCGTTCACGACGCTATCCGCCGGACAACTGATCGTCGGTGCGGGAGGGGGCAGTTCGCTTTCTGAGTGGATGACGGCCATGAATGCATCCCAGTCGCCGTGATTGTTCGGCTGAAAAGCATTCGCCGTAACGGGAAATGTCGAGGATGGTGTAAACCCCGCGACGTACGCATTGCCGCTCCTGTCAACCGCTACCCCCAGTCCGCCGCCGCCGCCAAGAGTTGTGGAGTAGAGCATGCGCGAGGCGTCTGCTGAAATCTTGGTTAAGAATGCCGAGTTATCCGTGGGGGGTTGCAGCGCGTTCACGAGTGGAAATCCGAAACTGGAGTGGATCTCTCCAGTCAAGAAGATGTCGCCATTCGCATCCAAAGCAATCCCCGATACCCGAGGGACGAATGCCTGACAGCCAATCAATGTGGAAAAAATCACACCCGATCCATCCGGGTTCACTTTCGTAAGGAAGCCCGAGGTATTGCGAAAGACAGACTGCAACGCATTCGCTACCGGGAAATCCTGCGATACGGTTGCGCCGACAACGTACGCGGCGCCCGTGCCGTCAATCGCAAGTTGATTACCACCCGAATAAGAGACCGTCTCCTGACCACTGCCCCCCAAATAGGTGGCGTAGACCAAAGCGGAACCGTCCGGGTTCAGCTTGGCCACGTAGGCATCAGTATTCGCGTTGTTAGCCGGGTCATTGTTGCTGACCGGATGCGCGAGATGTTTTTGGAAGGCGTTGGCTGTTGCGGGAAAGTTCGTCGAGCCAGTGGTTCCCGTCACAAAGACATTCCCTTGGGCATCCACCGCGATTCCATTCGCCGTTTCGTCTCCGTCGCCACCGAGGTAAGTGGCGAACTCGAGCGCGGATCCATTGGCGTTTAGTTTCGCGATGAAAGCATCACCAGCTGCACCGCCGCCGTTATTGGCCCGGAACCCACCTCCACCGTAAGTCCGTTGGACCGCATTGGCCGTGACCGGGAAATCCGCGCTGGTGGTAATGCCGCACACGTAA
>DATLUX010000205.1:0-4517 GCA_035577805.1 Verrucomicrobiia bacterium | reverse complement strand
AGTTGCCGCAGGCGCCCGGTGTGTCACCCGCAAATAGCATTGCCGAACTGCGCAGGTGCGTGCAGGAGCTTGGCTTTATCGGCTGCAATCTGAACCCCGATCCGTCGGGCGGGCACTGGTCCGGGCCGCCGCTTACCGATCGCTTCTGGTATCCGTTATACGAAGCAATGGTGGAAATCGATGTGCCCGCGATGATTCATGTGTCGTCATCGTGCAATCCGAATTTTCATGCGACGGGCGCGCATTACATCAACGGCGATACGTCCGTGTTCATGCAGTTGCTCACCGCTGATCTGTTCGCGGACTTTCCAGATTTGCGCTTCATCATTCCTCATGGCGGCGGTGCCGTGCCTTATCACTGGGGACGTTATCGCGGGCTCGCACAGGACATGAAGCGGCCGTTGCTGCGCGACTATCTGCTGAAAAACGTGTTCTTCGATACGTGCGTGTATCACCAGCCCGGCGCTGAGTTGCTCGCGAAAGTGATTCCCGTCGAGAACATTCTTTTCGCGTCGGAAACCATCGGCGCAGTGCAGGGCATCGATCCCGAGACGGGTCACTACTATGACGACACGCGGCGCTACATCGATGCAATCGAATGGCTTAGCGACGCAGACCGGCAGCGCATCTACGAAGACAACGCGCGGACAGTGTATTCACGCCTCACCGCGCAACTCGACAAACAACTGGCAACGGAAGGGGCGACGATATGAATCCGATCGGCTGGCGCGAATATGAATCGGCTCCGCAAGCGAGCCCTGCAACGCTGGCTGCGTTGCGCGAGCTTGCTGTGTCGCTGCTCAGCGACAACATGGCGCGCGCAAGTGGAATAGTGGGTTTGCAGGCGTATCACAGGCCGCATGCGATGGCGGGTACGGCTGTCACGGTGCGCACGCGTGGCGGCGACAATCTCGCGATCCATCGAGCGTTCGATTTTTGCAGGCCCGGCGATGTGCTCGTGATCGACGGCGGCGGCGAGCTGACGCAGGCACTAATGGGCGACATCATGGCGAGTTATGCGGAAAGCCTCGGCGTGCAGGGGCTCGTGATCGACGGTGCGATACGGGATGTCGGCGCACTGCGTCAACGGGAGTTTCCCGTGTATGCGCGGGGCGTCACGCATCGCGGGCCTTACAAGAATGGACCAGGGGAAATCAATGTTCCCGTGACGGTTGGACGGATGGTGGTCAATCCGGGCGACATCATCGTTGGCGATGAAGATGGACTGCTGGCAATTGCACCTTCGGATGTGGAAAGCGTGATTGAAGGCGCGCGCAAGCAGGGCGCGATGGAAGCGGCTGCGTTGCGATCGATTGCCGAAGGGCGGTTCGACCGGACATGGGTGATGCCGCATCGCGATCGGATGATGAACGGGTGAGGTTTCGGTGAGCGGCGCGGCGTGGTTACGTGAGTTTGAGGTATAAGGGACGCTCGCGCCGTCGGCATCGAATCAATCTGGAAACAGGCAATATTTCATGACACCCTATGTGGACGCAGCGGCGCTTGTCGCACTTGCTCAGCGCGCTGAAGAGAATGGTTGGGCGCCTTGCTCCTGCACGAAGACGCCGCTGGATGGATGGCAATCGCAACCGCTTTCGCTCGATGAAACGCGGCTTGTCGAGGTGGCTACGCTTATGCGCGAGGATGATCCTGAGCCTACGTTTGCTGAGTATCGGCCGGCTAACGTTCAGTACTGGTCGCCGGATGCGCCGATCGCGCCGCGGTACTTTCCGTATAACCGGTGTGGTGTTTGGGAGTGTTCGGAGTGCGGGCGGTTGTATTTGCGTTATACGGAAGGCGGCGGGTATTTCGTTGATCGGCGGATTCGGGCGCTGAAGGCGGGGTTGGTGGAGGATGTGGGGGTTTGAGGTGGGGTTGTGGGGGCTTGGCTGGTGGTGGGTGCCAGTCAAGGTCGGGGTTGATGGAGATGGTTGGTTGGTGAGTTTTAAATTTGACATAACATAAATTATCAACGTAAAATTTGTAGGTCCCAAATAGAAATGTCGGGTTTCCGCTAAATAGAAATGTCGTGTTTTAGGTAGTTTGAGCGCCGGACATCCCTCAGGGAGCGCCGGCGATGAATGCGACTGGGACGATCACGATGACGATGCGCGAGGTGGACCGGTTCAAGGTCATTCAGGCCGTGACCGAGGCCCGGCTCAAGCCGGGCCAGGCGGCTGAACGGCTGGGACTGGGCGTGCGCCAGGTGGAGCGGCTGGTGCGGCGTTATGAGGCGGCCGGCGTGGCCGGACTGGTGTCGGGCAAGCGAGGCCGTCCGGGCAACCATCAGCTTCCTGCCGGCAAGGCACAGCGGGCGCTGGCGCTGATCCGCGAGCGCTACCCGGATTTTGGGCCGACGCTGGCGTGCGAGAAGCTGCGGGAGTGTCATGGCATCGAACTGGCCGTCGAGACGGTACGCACGCTGATGCGGGCTGCCGGGCTGTGGATTCCGCGCCGGGAACGTGCGCCAAAGGTGTACCAGCCGCGTAACCGCCGCGCGTGTCTGGGCGAGCTGATCCAGATCGACGGCAGCGATCACCGCTGGTTTGAGGACCGGGCGCCCGCCTGCACGCTGCTGGTGTTCATCGATGACGCGACCGGGCGGCTGATGGCGCTGCACTTCACGGCGACGGAGTCGACCTTCAGCTACTTTGAGGCGCTGGCGAAGTATCTGGACGCGCACGGCAAGCCGGTCGCGTTCTACAGCGACAAGGCCAGCGTCTTTTACGTGAAGCAGCGCTCGGAGACGGTGGGCAAAGGTGTCACGCAGTTCGGCCGCGCGCTGTACGAACTCAACATCGACGCATTCTGTGCGAACACGAGTCAGGCCAAGGGACGCGTCGAGCGGGCCAACCTGACGCTGCAGGATCGCCTCGTGAAGGAGCTGCGGCTGCGCGGGATCAGCACGCGGGAGGCGGCCAATGCGTATGCGCCCTCCTTCATCGCCGATTTCAACCGGCGTTTCGGCAAGCCACCGAAGAGCGATTACGACGCGCACCGGCCCCTGCGGGCCGACGAGGCACTGCGACAGATCCTCGCGTATCGCGTGCCACGCAAGGTCTCCAATGCGCTGACCGTGCAGTACGACCGCGTGATGTACCTGCTGGATGACACGCCTGTCTGCCGTGGGCTGATCCATGAATACGTCGAGGTCGTTGAATATCCCGATGGCGTCATCGAGATCCAGGCCGGCGGTGTCACGCTGCCTTACCGGCAATACGATCGCATCACGCGCATTGATCAGGGCGCGGAGCTTGAGAACAAGCGGCTGGCCAGCGCCCTGGAGGTTGCGAGGCACGTGCAGGCCATGCGTGATGAGCGCCGCGCCTCGGGCTCGCCGTCACGTACGCATTGCGGTGAAGAAGTTCGCGCGAAGCAGGCGCTCATCGGGCTGAAGAAACAGCGGGCCATTGAGGTTGCCGACATCAACAAGGTCATTCTTGAAGTCAGCGCCAACGGCATGAGGGAACGGGGGGCGGCTGCGCCGCCCCACCCCAAAAACATAAGAAAAAGCACAGCAAAACCCGACATTTCTATTTAGCTGGAGGTACGACATTTGAACTTGGCGGAGACAAAATCGTATTTTGAAAAATAGGGCCTGACAGCACCGCCGACGCACTAACAGGCCCACGCGCGCCAATAACTCAGCCACCCGACCTACGATATCGAATCCGCGCCGGCACCAGCCGCGAGTCCGGCGCGCTGTCACCCTCAAGCAGAGAAAACACGCAACGCAGACTGTGCTCAGCCAGTTGCGCGCTGTCCTGGATAATCGCGTCGATCTTGAAAGGCAGACAGTCGAGCAGCTTGTGGTCATCGAACGTCATCAGTTGGCCTGGCGCCTGCGCCAGTTGATGCGCATCGTTCATAAACTGCAGAACGCCTTCGAGCAACGTAATCGAGCCTGCGAACAGCGCTTGCGGATATCGCTGGTGTTCAGCGAACCATGACTTCATCAGCTCGTAACCCGATTCACGCTGGTAGTCTCGCTCGAACACCCAGTCCGGTTGTTCCTCGAGACCATGCTGACGAAGCGCTTGCCGGTATCCAGCCAGACGGTCGCGGCTTGCGGACAACTCTGGTTGACCGCCCAGATAGACCACCTCACGCGCGCCTCGCGCAATACTCTCGCCCACCAGTGTTGCTACCGTTTCAACCGCATCGGTGACGACGTACGGAATGCTGCTCGACTCGACGCGACGATCGGCAAACACGAGCGGCAGACGCTTCATCCATTTCTCGTAGCGCTTCGCATCACCCGTGCACGGCACCACGATCAGGCCATCGACCTGATGAGAAACGAGGTGCGCAATCCCCTCCGTCTCGCGTACCGGGTTTTCATCGCTGGTGACAAGAACGAGTTGATATTGATAGCGTTCGCGGCATTGCCATTCCATCGCCTGCGCAAGCGCCGCATGGGCAGAGTTGGTCAGGTCGGGAATCACAAGGCCGATCGTATTGCTGCGACGCGTGCGCAGCGCCCGCGCCGACTGCGAAGGCGTGAAGTGATGGTCCTT
>DATLUX010000204.1:0-52548 GCA_035577805.1 Verrucomicrobiia bacterium | reverse complement strand
CTGCATCGACGAAGCCGAGCCGATTGCCGTGCGAGAGATAGTTGGTGACGAAATATCGGCTGACGAGGAAGTGGCGCGTGAGCAGGGCCGCCCGGTTCTTTTCGTAGACCGCCAAATCCCGGCAGACGCCGAGATAAAACTGGTAAAACATCCCAGCCGCGCACAGCAACGCCACGAAGCTGATCCAGGCCAGGGTGTAGTCGCCAGAGCGGCCGGCGATCAAACCGATCAGGACGAAGGCGGCTAGCCCCAGCTCGACCACGGTGAAGGTGAACCAGGTGAACGGTCGCAGCCGCGCGCCTTCCGCCAGTTCAACCAGGATCGTCCGGCGTTGTTGAACATACTCCTTCTCGGAGAACAGATGGCCGCGCTGCGCCTCGATCAGACGCAACACGCCGGCAGCCGTGTCATCCGGCGCGCCCGGCGCCCCGGCCGGCCGGCCGGCCGCCGGCGGCTGGTTCGGACGAGCAGAACGACCGAGGCTCATGTGACGATGGCGGGTTAGGGACGAGCCGCCGGGCTGGGGAAGGGCAAACGCGCTTTGCCCAGCTGCTCAGCCATAACGGCCCTCGATGTATTCGGCGGTCTTAGGATTCTTCGGCGAAAGAAACAGCTCCTCGGTGCGGCGGTGTTCCACCAGTTCACCCATGAGCATGAAGATGCATTCATCACTGGCGCGGCGAGCCTGAGCCATGTTGTGGGTGACGATGACGATGGTGAAACGTCCGCGCAGTTCGAACATGAGTTCTTCGATGGCTTTGGTGCCTTCCACGTCCAGCGCGCTGCAAGGTTCATCCATGAGGATCACATCCGGTTTCAGAGGCAGCAATCGCGCGATGCAGAGCTTTTGTTGTTGCTCGAGCTGGAGGGAGGTGGCTTTGGTGTTAAGGCGATCCTTCAGATCGTCCCAGAGACGCACCTCGCGCAGCGATTTCTCGACTGTTTCATCGAGATCCGCTTTTTTGAGCGCGCGCGATTCGCGATGCAGACGCAGGCCGAAGACAACGTTCTCGTAAACAGAGATTGGCATCGGATTCGGGCGCTGGAAGACCATGCCGACTTTTTTGCGGAGTTCAACCAGAGAGACGTCCGCATCATAGATGTTTTTGTCGAGGATCTTAATCTCGCCCTCGGTGATGACATAATCATAACGCTCGTTGATGCGGTTAAAGCAGCGCAGGAGCGTGGTTTTGCCGCAGCCGCTCGGCCCGATCAGGGAGGTGATCTGGCCGTGCTTGATGTCGGCCGTAACCTTAATCAGCGCCTGGAATTTGCCGTACCAAAGGCACACATCCCGCGTGGTGATGCAGTAGCGGGTTTCAACCGCATTCGCGGCGGGCGCGGCAGGCGAGATGGCGCGGGAGTGGGTCATCCAAAAATCCCGTTGATGTATTCGTAGGTCCGCCGGTCTTTCGGCTGGTCACTGAAGGCCACGTCCGTGGGACTCAACTCGACCATCTCGCTGCGCCACAGAAAGAGCGTATTGTCGGCCAGACGCCTGGCTTGTTGCACCAGGTTGGTGACCAGGACGATGGTGATGCTCTTGCGCAGCTCTTTCAGCACGTCCTCGATGCGCATGGTCGTGACCGGATCAATGGCGATACTAAACTCGTCTAGACACAGGATCTCAGGCGACAACGACAGCGCCCGCGCCAGCGTCAGCCGCTGCTGCTGGCCGCCCGACAACCGGGTGCCCAACATCTGCAAGCGATCCTTCACTTCCTCCCACAACACGGATTGGCGCAGGCAACGTTCGACGATTTCGTCCAACTCGGCCTTATCGGTCACGCCCCGGCGGCGGGGGGCATAAGCGACGTTTTCATAAATGCTGAGAGGCAAGCCAACCGGCAGGGGAAAAACCATGCCGATGCGGCGCCGTAATTCGTTGGGGTCGCGCATGGACCTGACACTCTGGCCATTGATGCGAACGTCGCCGGTGAAACGGCCGCCGCTGACAAAATCCAGGGTGCGATTGATGGTCTTGAGCAGGGTGGTTTTGCCGGAGTTGGCCGGGCCGATGATGCCGATGACGGAGTTGCGCGGGACGGTGAAAGTGACGTCCTTCAGCACCTGCTTGGAGCCGTAGAAGGCGCACAGGTTGCAGAACTCGAGGTGAGGGGTCCCGTCGGTCATGGCGCTACCAACGTTTGCGGCCGCGCAACCAGACCCGCAGGGCAATGGCAAAACTGTTGATCAGAAGAATCAGCACAATCAGCGCGGCGGCGCTGCCAAACTTCATCACATCGGGCATCTTGGAGATCTGCGTGCAAATGACATGCAGATGCATCGACATGGCCACAAATGGTTCGCCGATGCTGTAGGGAAACAGTTTTTGCCAGCCGCTGTCCGCAATGAACTTAAAATACGTGGCGCCCGTGAACAAAATGGGGGCGGTCTCGCCCGCCGCGCGGCTGACCACGAGAATGATGCCGGTGAGAATGCCGCTCAGGGAATTGGGGAGAACGATGGTGCGGATGGTTTGCCAGCGCGTGGCGCCTAGGTTCCAACAAGCTTCCCGAAACGCCAGCGGCACCGCCCCCAACGCTTCGCGCGCGCTGGTGATGATCACAGGCAGGTTCATCACCGCGATGGTGAGCGAGGCCGTCAGCAAACCGGCTTCCCATTTCTTCTCCGGGTGATTGGGATCGACGATGAGCCGGTTGATCGCCGGCAGCATGCCCAACACGAAGGCGCCCAGCCCGAAGAGGGCGTGGACGATGCTGGGCACGCCGGCCAGGCTGGTCACCGCTACGCTGATGGTTCGGTTGAGCCACCCTTCCTTGGCGTACTCGTTGAGGTAAATCGCGGCCAGAATCCCGACCGGTGCCACAAAAAGCAGCGAGCCGATCACCAGATAAAACGTCCCCACCAACGGCGCCCATAACCCGCCCGCCTTGCCCTTGTTGACCGGGTTCTGCCAGATGTAGTCCCACGAAAACAACGGCGACGCCTTGACGAAAATGTCCACCAGGATCAAAACGAGCGGCACCACCAACAGCGCGCAGAAACCGAACATCACCCATTTAGTGAGCACGAGCCGGCGGCCTTTCTGGCTCTCCAATTCGGTGGCCGCAAACGGATTGAGCGCGGGGGCCGAATTCATATCACGCCTGGTTCGCTTTCTTCACGCCCTTGACGATTAAATCGGAAGCAAGGTTGATGCTGCAGGTAATGGTGAACAGCACGATGCCCAAAATGAAGAGCACCCGATAATGTGCGTCGCCATGCACGGTCTCCCCCATCTCCGCCGCAATCGTCGCCGTCATCGTGCGCACCGGATCCGTCAGCGCCTGGGGAATCCGGTTGTTATGACCGGTGGCCAACAAAACCGCCATGGTCTCGCCGATCGCCCGGCCCAACCCCAACATGCACGCCGCCAGCAAGCCGTTACGCGCCGCCGGAAACAGCACGCGCCGCACTGTTTCCCACGGGTTCGCCCCCAACGCCAGCGCCGCTTCCCGAAATGAATCCGGCACCGCCCGCAAGGCATCTTCGGAAAGGGACACGATCAACGGCACGCTCATCAGGGCGAGGATGATGCCGCCCGTCAGCAAGTTTGTGCCCTGGCTGGCGCCGCTCTCCGAACTGGCCAGATGCAGGGTGAGCATCACTTTGCTCCAGGCGCTGCCTGGTTCCGCCGAAAAGACGTGGCTGATAATCGGCCCGATCACCATCAAGCCGATAAAACCCCAGACGATCGACGGGATGGCCGCCAGCAATTCGATCACGATCTTCAAGGTCTCTTTGACTTTGCCTTTGGCGAATTCGGAGATGCAGACCGCCGCTCCCAGGCCGACGGGCACGGCGATGATCAACCCGATGAAGGTGGTCGTGAAAGTGCCCACGATCAGGGCAAACGCTCCGAAGCTCGGTTCATTGCCCGGAGCCGGATTGGGAATCCAACGCGGGCTGGTGAAGAACGTCTTCCAATCCAGCTTGGGCACCATCGGCGCCGCTTCCCGGAAGATGAACAAGAAAATGGCCGCCAAACCAATGATGCTGCTCCAACCACACAAACGGATCAGCCATTCAGTCGGCTTCTCCGTCACGTCGAAGAGGTTGAATTTCCGTCCGCCGCGACTGGTTTTCGACGCGGTGGTGGGGGTCATGCTTGCCACCCTGCTGGAGTCGCCTTGGCGGCCCGGCGAAGCTGGAATGCTGAGCTCATGCTCAGTGTCGGTGGTCGATGATCGGTGCTCCATTTTGTTTCAATTGCTACTTGAGCGGAACGAATCCTTCCTGTTCCACCACTTTTTGGCCGGCGTCCGACAGGATCCATTGGATATAGGCTTTTGTTTCACCGGTTGGTTCGCCGGCGGTGTAGAGGTAAAGCTTGCGCGCGATGGGATACGTGCCGTTGCGGGCCACTTCGATACCTGGGGCAATGGCAGGCTCACCTTTTTTGCGCGAGATTTTCAGCCAATTCACCTTGTCGGTCTTGTAACCCATGCCGCTGTAGCCAATGCCCAGCGGGGTTTTGGCCACGTTCTCCACCACTTCCGAGGACCCATTCATCTCGCTGATCCCACTGCGGAATTCGCGCTGCTTCTTGTCGGGCGTCTTGCCACAAATGTGTTCCCGGAAATAATCGTAGGTCCCGGAGTTATTCTGACGGCCAAACAGCACGATTTTGCCCTTCGCCGCCGGCAGGACCTGATCCCACGAAGTGATGGTGCCGCCTTCCGCCCAAATCTCGGTCAGCTCAGGAATGGAGATCTCTTTGACAGGATTTTTGGGATTGGTGTAAACAGCCAGGGCATCGAAGGCCACGACGAACTCTTTAACATCTTTGCCGGTGATGGCCTTTACTTTATCAATTTCTTCCTTCTTGATTTCACGGGAAGCGTCGCAGATGTCGCAGGTGTTGTTTTGCAAAGCGGCCATCCCGGTGCCCGTGCCGCCGCCGTTGGCGTCGACCTGGACGTCCGGTTTCACTTTGTGATAAGCCTCCGCCCAGCCTGAGGCCAGTTGCACCATGGTATCCGAGCCTTTCACGCGGATGACGTCCGCCGCAAAGCTGGTGCCGACACTGCCAAGGCCGAAGCCGGCGATAAGGAGGGTTGTGGCACCCGCGCGGATGCCCCGAGGGAGTGATGTGGTTTTGGTCATGGTGTGTTTGGTTCGTTCATTTTGGTCAGTCAAGTCCTGGGCCCGACCACCGCTTCGACGAGATCCTTGATGTGGGCGTGCAGGAATTGGTACGTTTTCTCGTAAGCCGCCTGGACCTCGGCGGGTGTGCCTTTGACCGTCGAAGGGTCCGGCACCGTCCAATCAAGGCCGATGGTCTTGGTGGGCGGCTTGGGAAAAGCTCTTTTGGCTTCTTCGGCCAGCGCAACGATGAATTGGTAATGATCCAGGTTCGGGATCTGGCTCAACGCCTTGCTGGTCTGATGCGAAAGATCAAACCCCTTGCTTTTCATGAACTGCAGCGTGGCGGGGTCCACGGCGGTCGGTTCCAAACCCGCGCTGGCAAAAATAAACTGCGGCTGGTTCAGCGAGTTGGCGATGGCTTCCGCCATTTGGCTCCGGCAAGCATTCCGAACATCAACAAAGAGCAGCCGCGTGGCCTCGGCCGCGCCGTGCCGGCGATATTCGCCCGTGCACATGTAAAGGACTTCCGTGCATATGTTGCGGGCCTGGTCCGAAACGCGTTCTAAATGCCGCGCGATCATCATCAGGGCATTGAGGGCCTCCACCGGCAACTTGGATTCGCGGCTCATTTTCATCAGGTCCGTGTTGAGACGGCTCTTGAGGGAATCCACGACGGATTCCTCGCCAGCCGTCCTGGCCGCCAGATCGGGATCCTGGTCCACAAACGCTTTCACCGCCTGGCGAAGCATGGGGATCGAGCGGTCCGCAATCTCCTGAAGCCGTTCCAACGGCACGGCGGCGTCCATCGACACCAGCTTCAGCACCTGCCGGGCGATGGCTTCGGCATAATCCCCAACCCGTTCCAGTTCCAAATTAATCCGGATGGTGGCGTAGGCCAGACGGAGGGGCCCGGCCACCGGCTGTTGCCGGACCAGGAACTCCAGACACAATCGATCCACTTCCTTTTCCAGTTCATCGATCTGCTGGTCGCGCAGAATCACCGAATAAGCCAGGGTCCGGTTCTTGTCCCGCAATGCAGCCAGGCCATCCCGCAGAGCACGCTCCGCCAGGTTGCACATCTCCTGCACTTTGGCCCGAATGCGATTGATATCGCGCTGCAACGATTCTTCGAAGTGACTGGCCATATTTTCTTTCGATCCGAACGATGGAAGCCAACTGTTACGGCGCTATGTCGCGCCAGTTACGTTCCAGTAACGATGAGGTCTAAATTGCGTCAGGCGGCAGCGTTCGAAGGCGTCAGGGCAGAGGATTTATCAGCGGCGCGGCTTCGCCGGTCCGAAGGGTGCCGGGGTGGGGCGATGGGGGCTGCAGGGGTTCGTAACGAGTCCGTAACATGGGTGTTGCGGAAATGTAACGATCGTGTTCGTGACAGCAGGAGGCTGCACGTGTGACAAAATGGACGCTATGATTTCCCTGCAACGGCTCCTCGGGAAGGACGATCGATTTTTTGACCTGTTGAATGCCGCCGCAGAAGAGGCCCGCCAAAGCGTCCTGATCCTCAGCCGCAGCCTGGGCACGCCCAGCAATCGCCCCACGCTCGAGGACTTGGCCCGGGCCCGGCGGAGCGAAAAACGGATCACACAGCAAATCAGCGAGGCGCTGGTCGAGACGGTGGTAACCCACCTGGAGCGGGAGGACATCGAGATGTTAAGCGAAACACTTTATAAGATCCCCAAGATCGTGGAAAAATTCGCCGAACGCTTCAGTATCAGTGAGGGAATGGTCAAGGGCGCGGACTTTTCCAAACACATCGAGCTGCTCGGGGCCGCCACCACGCAAGTGGTCGCGATGGTCAACGAGTTGAGCGATTTGGGAGCGGGGCGTCTGGACAAAGTGAAAGCGATGAACGCCCGGCTGCAGGAGATCGAAAGCGAGGCGGATGAGTTGATTCTTGAGCTCCTGCGCGAATTATGGTCCGGGCGCCATGACACGACCAAGGTGATCGTGATGAAGGATCTTTATGAGTTGTTGGAGAAGGGGATCGACCGTTGTCGCGACGCGGGCAAGGCCGTCACGCACATTACGCTGAAGAACTCCTGACCGCTATGATTGGTTTCCGACGATTTCTGGGCCGGGAAGATCGCTTCTTCTCGCTCCTGGAGGCCAGCGCGCAAGAGGGGATGCACGCGATCCTGGCGCTGAAACGGATCCTGACCCATCCAGAGGGCCAAGCCTCCTTGGACGAATTCGTGGAAGCCCGCCGGAAGGACAAGGAAGTCACCACCGCGCTCGAAGAGATGTTGATTACGACATTTGTCACGCCGTTGGAGCGGGAGGACCTCGAGGCGCTGGCCGAGACGCTCTACAAGATCCCCAAGACCGTGGAAAAATTCGCCGAGCGTTATCTGGTAGCCCAGCCGCAGATCGCGGGGTGCGATTTCAGCCGGCAGTTGGCGCTCAGCGAGCAAGCCGTGCATCTGGTCTTGCAGATGATGCAGGCATTGCACGCGCGAGAACTCGGCGATGTCAAGGATCTACAGGCCCGCCTGCAAGCGGTGGAATCCGAGGCCGACGACATTTTGCTGGAGGACTTGCGCAAGCTTTATCAACCCGGGGTGCCGAGTCTGCGCGCCGTCATCCTCAAAGAATTATTTGATCTGCTGGAAAAGGTTATCGATCGCTGCCGGGATACCGGCAATGTGATTGCCCATGTGCTTCTGAAAAACGCGTAAATTTCAGGCCTTCGCTCGCGGATCCGAACGAAATCCAATTATGGACCTGTTCCTCGTGATTGTGGTGGTCATGGTGGCTCTGGCTTTCACCTACACCAACGGCTTTCACGATACCGCCAACGCCATCGCGACCGTCATCGGCACCAAAGTGTTGACCCCGCGCCAGGCCATCATGTTGGCCTCGGTTACCAACCTCATCGGCGCTTTCTTTGGGTTGGCGGTGGCGAAGACGATTTCATCCGGACTCGTCGACGCACGGTTTATCACCCAGGGGGTGCTGATCTGCGCTCTGCTCGCGGCGATCTTTTGGAACTTATTAACGTGGTGGTTTGGGATGCCCTCCAGTTCCAGTCACGCGCTGGTGGGCAGTTTGGTCGGCGCGGCGTTGGCGGCGGCGTTCGTGGTGGGCGCGCGGCATCCCAAGGCAGCCGACCATGGCAAGCTTGTGAACGCATGGACCGCGGCCGTGAAATGGGTCGAAGTCAAGGACAAGACAGAAAAGAAACTGGTCCCGCCCACCCCCGAAGCCCTGGCCGTGTTGGGTGACGGCATCAAAACTAACGGCACGCACACGCTTCACATCGGCACCAACAAGGTGCAGATGGTAGTGTTCTGCGGCCGGGTCCAACAGGTCCAAACCTTTGTCAAGAAGGCCGGCGATCGCGCGGGGTTATATTATAAAGTCCTCATCCCCATGGTCAGCTCACCGGTGATGGGTTTTCTGGTCGGGTTGATCTTCATGACCCTTATCTATGTGCTTCTGAGAAGCTGGCGTCCGGTCGTCGTCAGCCGGCTTTTCGGCAAGCTACAGCTGTGCAGTTCAGCCTACATGGGTTTCAGCCATGGGATGAATGATGCCACCAAATGCATGGGCATCATCACGCTCGCGCTAGTCGCGGCGACGACCAAGAACCTGTTTGCCGAACTCCCGGATTGGGCGTCCTGGCTCGTCACCCGGGCCGGCTCTGATCCTTATCAGTTGTCTCTGGGCGATCACGTCATGAGCTGGCTGCCAACCTCCTTGCAATTTGGCTATATGCCTTCGCCGATCGACGCCAGCACCCAGGCCATTCCCAACTGGGTCGTTGTGATCTGCGCGATGATCATGGCCGCCGGCACGGCGGCGGGCGGGTGGCGGATCATCCGGACGTTGGGGCACCGGATGGTGAAACTGCAGCCGGTTCATGGTTTCGCTGCAGAAACGACGGCAGCCACCGTGCTGGCAGTCACGGCCACTTTGGGCATGCCTGTCTCCACCACTCACGCCATTACCACCAGCATCATGGGCGTGGGCTGCGCCAAACGTTTCAGCGCGCTAAAACTGAACGTGATTGAGCGCATTCTTTGGGCATGGATCATGACCTTGCCTGTGACGGCCGGGGTCTCCTTCACCCTGGTATGGCTGGCCAATTGCCTGGGTTGGATCCATTTTGCCCTCTGATTGGACTTCGCTGTACGGAGGCCGTGTTCAGCCATAACCGGCCAGCCGCAAGAAGGAACAGCGGTCTCGGAGAGCCTCACCCAACGTTGGAGGGGTCCCTTTCTGTTCAATAGGTTTACGCGGACGTACCCGCGTATTGCGGTTCGCAAGCAGCCAGGCGGGCTTCGGCTAGTGCCTCTCCCGGAACTTGTTGTGAAACCAAGGAGGGCTTGCCTCGCAGCACCGTTCCGAGACATTTTCTGCGTGCATTGCCTGTCACACTCCTGTAACAACGACCCACTATGTTCTCCCTGCAGAAGCTCTTGAGCAAAGACGACCGATTCTTCGACCTGCTCGAAGCCTCCGCAAAAGAAGCCCGGCACAGTGTCCAGGCCCTCAACCGAATCCTGTCTGCCCCACACAAAGTTCCCAGCCTGCAGGAATTTCATCAATCCAAGGAGGCCGATAAGCGGATCACTGAGCAAATCAATGAAGCCCTCGTCAGCACATTCGTCACCCAACTGGAACGTGAGGACATCGAAATGCTCAGCGCGGTGCTCTACAAGATTCCAAAGACGGTGGAGAAGTTTGCGGAGCGCTTTATCATTAGCGCCGAGCTGGCTCGGGACACGGATTTCAGCCAGCACATCAAAATGCTGGAGGCAGCCACCAACCAGGTCGTGGAGATGGTGCAGCAGATCCGAAAGGGGATTTCCGTCGAGCGAGTGAAAGAGATGAACTCGGTGCTCCAGGAAATCGAGGGCAACGCGGACAAGCTGATTCTGGATATCCTCAAGGATCTGTACAGCGGCCGCCACCAACCGACCAAGGTGCTGGCGATGAAGGATCTTTATGAACTTCTGGAGAAGGTGATTGACCGCTGCCGCGATACGGGCAACGTGGTCACTCATATCATTCTCAAGCACGCCTGATCATGTTTTCCCTCCAGCGGATGCTTGGCCGGGACGACGAGTTTTGCGCCCTGTTGGAGGGCAGCGCCCAACAAGCGGTCAACAGTGTGGGGGCTCTCAAAGGTATTCTGCAAAGCGCCTTCCACCAGTCGTCACTGGATGCTTTTGCCGCCGCCCGCCGCAACGACAAACAAATCACCGCGCAGATTGCCGAATTGCTGGTGCGGGCGCTGGTGACAAGCCTGGAAAGAGAGGACATCGAATCCTTAGCGGAGGCTCTTTACAAGATCCCCAAAACGGTAGAGAAGTTTGCCGAACGTTACCTGCTTACTATCGATCATGTGCGCGATTTCGAGTTTACTCGGCAACTCGTGCTGCTTGAGGAAGGAGTAAGAAGCGTGCTGGAAATGGTCCAGGCTTTCCGGGCCGGCGCCGGGGTGGCGGAAATCACCCGCTTGGATGCGCGCATCCAACGCCTGGAAAGAGAGGCCGATCAGGTCAGCCTCGAAATGGTCCAGCGCCTTTACCAGCCCGGCTTTCCGACGGTGCGCGGAATCGCCCTGAAAGATTTGATCGAACTGAACGAGAAAGCCGTAGACCGCTGTCGTGACGCCAGCACCGTAATTGCTCGCGTGGTCATCAAACGTTATTGAGCCATGACTTTCGTCCTGCTCACCATCCTCATTGCTTTGATCTTCGAGTTTATCAACGGATTTCACGATTGCGCGAACGCCATCGCCACCAGTGTGGCCACGCGCGCTCTCGCCCCGTCTCATGCCATTTTTCTAGCTGCCACTCTCGATCTCCTTGGCGCATTGAGCGGAACGGCGGTGGCCAAAACGGTCGGGGCCGGCTTAGTTGACACCAACCTGATCAGCCTCACCACCATCGTTTGCGCTTTAGCGGGCGCCATCGTATGGAATCTGGTGACGTGGTATTACGGTCTGCCCAGCAGCTCCAGCCATGCGCTGTTTGGAGGGCTGTGCGGAGCGGCCATCGCCAGCGCCGGAACGTTTCAGGCGGTCGTGTGGTACCAACCCGCAATGGCTGCTGCCGGTCCATGGGGCAGTGTCCTCGCTTTCTTTAAGTCCGGCGGGCTCCTTCCCAAAGTGGTTGTGCCGATGTTCGTGGCGCCCCTGTGCGGGCTGATCATCGCCTTCTGTGTCACGACGTTTCTGTATGCCCTGCTCAAAGCCATCAATCGCTACGACGGAGTTCGCACCCGGCATGTCAGCAGGGGCTTCCGGCTGATGCAGTTGGGTAGTTCTTCCTGGATGGCCTTCGAGCATGGTCGCAACGACGCTCAGAAAACCATGGGCATCATCGCCCTTACCCTTTTTCTGGCGACCACGAAAGGCGACTCCCTCGCTAGCCTTCCCGGTTGGCTCGCGTTCTTGCGCACGCCGCACTTCGACATCGCCGACTGGGTCAAGGTGGTGTGCGCACTCACTATGGCAGCCGGGGTGTCGGTCGGCGGCTGGCGCATTATCAAAACGCTGGGCAAGAACATGGTGAAGCTCGAGCCCATCCATGGCTTCTCAGCGCAAACGACTGCCGCCTTGGTCATCGAGGCCGCCACAAGTCAGGGCATTCCCCTTTCGACCACCCACGTCATCTCCGGAGGCGTGATGGGCGTCGGCGCCACCCGGCGCCTTAACGCGGTCAAGTGGAGCGTGGCTGAACGCATGCTTTGGGCCTGGGTGATGACAATTCCAATCTGCGGCGGGATCGGCTTCGCGCTGAGTTGGCTGACACGAAAGTTGCCTTTTTCAGGCTGAAGGCCGAGCTGTCACGATTGGCGAAGTATCCATTGGGGCACACGATCGCCAGCATCAAGTTCCTTGCCGTCCCTCATCACCGCTCAGCGCTCACTCGGGGGAGGACGAGCCTGCAGGCTCGGCTTTCCAGAAGACTTCCGCACGAGTTTCATCGATCCGGCATCAAACCAGGCCCACCCGCTGGAAGCCCGCATCTCGCAAACCAGCTCCACGTCTTCGAGACCTTTAGTCTCGAAATCGTAGCTGAGGGTGGTCCATTCCTGCACGGCGGAGCGCATCGGCGCGGCCCGTTCGCCCGAGACGCGCAAGCAGACTCCCCCGCGCATGACTTCGGAGTTGAACTCGAGATCCTGTGTGCGGACCCGGCCTTCGAACCGATAGGCCCCAGGCTCAAGCAGGACGAGCATCCGCCAGGAACCGTAAGTCTGGCCGCCGTTGGCGGTAATCTGCAGCGTATCGAACGGAACGCTGGCCCGGTTGAAGGAGGGATTGCCGGCGTCACGTTTGGAATCCCAGCGAGTCAACGGGATGAACCCAGTTGCCCCGAATTGAACGGGCGTGGCCAGGCCCGCGAGCTGTTCGCGCACGCTTTGTTCGCGCCGGATGATGCGATCGATCAAGGCTTGCACGGCGCGGTCATGCCGGAGGGCTTCCGAGCGATTGGGCAGCGTCGGCCGCACCAGCGCCGCCAGTTCCTGCACCCGATTGGTCAGCACCGCCACTTTGAAAACGTTGGTCAGCAGCTGGCTCATGCGCAGGAAGTGGGTATGGCGTCCTTCGGGTGTGTGCAAAACGGCTTTGGCCACCAACCCGCGCAACTGAGGCGTGATGCTCGACTCCGGACGCGTCCGCCACACTCCGAACATCTGATCCAGACCATGCGGCAAGAACACCAACCGCCGGGTGTCGAGATCGTGGAAGACACGGTAGTTATTCCGGTTTTGCGCGTAGCCGTCCCAGTGGGCGAGCATGATTTCCATGGCCAGGAAAGTGTGGAACCGATCCAAGTCCAGGACCTGCTCGAGCCGCGCCTGGCGGTTCGTCAAATCGGGTTCTTGCATGGCGGCGATCAGCGCGTCGAGCGGCCGGCGGTCATTGGGGGATTCACCCGAATTGGTCTCCAAATCGGCCGTAATATCTTGAGCGAAACCGCCGTCCCAGAGGTTGCCTTGGACATTCTTGAAGTGCCGTTTGAGAAACTGTTTGTTCCATCCTTCCACCAGGACAAAGAGTCCCAACCGCCGGCCGTTCAACTCCACTACCGCATGGGCGGCCCGGGGCGTGGGCACACCCGCCGCCAGAAACATCTCCCGGCATATTTGTTCCGACACATAAGTGGCGTCCTGCACGGAATTGTTCAGATGCAGCTTCTGCAGGCCGTGAAAACGCTGGCCCTCGGCGTACTTGTCGAAATTCAGGGTCAAGGCGGGTTTATCGTCGACCGGCCGAAAGCTGCCCATGGCCCCTTTGAGGTGAATGGCGACATTGGTATAGACGCGTTCGCCTTCGCGCACGGTGGCCAGCACGTTCGTTCGGGCCACCGAGTTACGGTTGCGGAACTCGTATTGGGACAGCACTTCCATACCCGCCGGGGGAATCTCAATCCGCAGACGCGGGATGTTGGTGGAACCGAAGAGCTCCGCCGAGTCATTGATTGGAGCGGCGGCCGTGCGCCCGGCCAACCATTGGGCGCTGGCCAGGGCAAACACAACAAGTTGGAAGCATCCTCTCATTTCCCAAACGCGGGCAAGGCAATCGGACGCCGACGCGTGCGCCGACGCTATCCTCCCGGTTTAGAAATGGCGCTGCAAGGATTCTCTGCTGCCCGGAGTGGCCAGGATATAGACCTTGCCCCCCTGGCTCCAACTTGCGGTCATCAGGCTGTTGACTTGCTGGAATTGCGGTGTGGCGGGCGGGACCGGATGGACCGCGGCTTGGTCCGCCACAAATAGGTAAAGGATGCTTTCGCCAGGCGGTTGCAGGCAAATCATCGACACTCGCCCATCGCCCCAGCCCAGGACACCGCACCCGATCTGCGGCAGGCGCGCCAGGCCGCGCGGCAGCTGGTAATCGGAGGGCGCTTGCCGTCCCTTCAAGTAACGTTGGATGACCGCCGTGTCATTGGTGACCATATCCATCGTGTATTGGCGAAGCACATTACCCACCATCCGCGAGAGGAAAATGCTGAAGGTGTTGTGTGCTTTGAGGACATTTTGCTGCCAATGGGCAACGCTGCCGCCAACCAACAGGAAAAGCGCTGCCGCTGCCGCCAGGGACCACGGCTTACGCCACCACGGCAACTGGACGATGCGCCGGCGCGCCAGGATTTGCGCGGTGAGCTGAGCGGGCACCGGCAGTTCGCGGAAGCTCCGCTGCATGGTGTCCTGAAAACGTGTGTGGCGTCGCAGCCAGTCGCTTACCGCTCCGTCGGTTTGGGCGAACTCGATGGCGTGCGCCAGCTCCGGCTCCGCTTGGGCTTGCCCGCGGGCACGGGGGCGATACAGGAGCAACGCGTGTTTGGCTTGGGTGGCGTTCACGGGGGTGGTTACGAGGGTTTCGGGTGGGCCGGCACCGGCGCGGAGCTGGGCCCGGTTTGTTGTTCCACTAACATGCGCTGCAGTTGAGCGATGCCCCGCGCGATGCGCGACTTAACCGTGCCCAACGGCACATCCAGGATTTCGGCGATTTGATTGTAAGCATAATCTTCCAGATAAAACAGAGCGACTGGCCCACGGAACAGCGGATCCACCCGCTCCAAGCAGGCACCCAGGACCGCCCAGTCCAGGCGATCCGGCAAGACTGGAGGCGTATCGGGCAATTCGGCCTCCACCTCCTCCAATTCATGATGAGGAAAGCGGGTTAACCGCCGCCGCCGCGACAGAAACTCGCGATGTAACGTCGTGAACAGCCAGGTTTTCACCCGGCTTGTATCAACCAGTTGATGGCCCTTGGCTCCCCACAGGTAGAACGTTTGCTGGACAAGGTCCGCGGCATCGTTCTCATTCCGGGTCAAGCTCAGAGCGAACCGGTAGAGCGGGCCGTGGTGTGATTCCACTAACCGCTCGAAATCCAGATCACCGCGCATTCCCTTGCCTATGGGTGTGAGGCGTGGATCTGCTCTTGGTTCCCGCGTTTTCCACCCCAATACTATCGACCACAGTTCCTGCGGGGCGAAGCAGAAAAGCAGGCCGCCACGCCGACACGGAATTCTGATTGACCACCTCCCTTGCCAATCGGAGCATCCGGCCACCCGTGCGCTCCCCGAACCAGCCTTTCGAACCAGGACCGCCGCTGGGTTGCAGACCAGCCGCAGCGGCTGGAGCACACCAGGCCGATGGAATATCCGCGACGGTAGACCCTTCCAGCCGCTGCCCCCGGTCTTGGGCGTCCACAGCCCTCTGTTTTGCCCAATTCGTGCTGGCGCTCATCTTGCCCCCGCTGTTGCCTGGCCTTTCCGCAGCGGATTTCAGGGCCGGCGCGGCGCGGGTCGAGATCACTCCCACGCAACTGCCTATCCGGACAGCCGGCAACCTGACTCTAACCCTGGTCAGCAACATTCATGACCGCCTGCATGCGCGCGCCTTGGCCCTGCACGACGGCACCACCACGCTTGTGCTGGCTGTCGTAGACAGCTGCATGATCGCTCGCGAAGAACTCGACCGCGCCAAAGCCGACGCCAGTCGGATGACGGGAATTCCCGTACAACACATGCTTGTTTCTTCCACCCACACCCACACGGCGCCAGCTGTCTACGGTTGTCATGGGAATGACGCGCAAGTGGAGTATCGGGAGTGGTTGGTGCCGAGGATCACCCAATGTCTTACCCAGGCCTGGATGAATCTGCAGCCCGCCCGTGTCGGCTGGGGCAAAAGCGATCTGCCGACATTCGTCCATTGCCGTCGTTGGCTCATGGCACCCGGCACCGCGTTGCAACCCAATCCGGCTTTCACTGGCTGTGTGACCAATCTGGCGATGATGAATCCCGGTTATTCGAACACCAACAAGCTCCAGCCCACCGGTCCCGTGGATCCCGCGGTCACAGTGTTGTCGCTGCAGACGCGCGACGGACGGCCCCTCGCGGTGCTGGCCAATTATTCCACTCATTACGCCAGCGCCCCTTCCGATCAGATCTCTTCGGATTACTTTGGTGAATTCTGCGAGCGCATCGCGCAGGCCGTGGACGCGCCGACACGCAACCCGTCATTTATTGCGCTGATCAGCAATGGCACCAGCGGCGATGCGAACTGCGTGGATCCAACTCAACGGGACTGGGTCGTCACGCCGGCGCGCGTGGCTCAGGCCGTGGTGGAGTCGGTTCGGCAAACTTTGACCACGGTTGCGTACCGCGACTGGGTTCGTTTGGCCGCCGCCGAAACTCAGCTCCAGCTGGGAGTGCGGTTGCCGACGCCGGCTCAGGTCAAAGAGGCGCAAGACTTCCTGGCCGTTCAAGTCGGCCCGCGCCCCACGCGCAACTGGGAAGAAAATTATGCGCGCGAAACCGTCCTTCTGGCAAACTGGCCTGCGACCCAGCGGCTGCTTTTGCAAGCCATACGCGTGGGAGATTTCGGCATCGGGGCCATTCCCTGCGAAACCTACGGGGCCACCGGCCTGGCGTTGAAACGGGCCAGCCCGTTTGAGTTAACGATGATCGTCGGCTTGGCCAACGGTTACAATGGTTACCTGCCGCCGCCCGACCAATTTCCGGTCGGCGAATACACCACCTGGCGGGCGCGCACCAGTTATCTGGAAACCAATGCTGAACCCCAGATTAGGCAATCGCTTCTCCGTTTGCTGCGCGAGACCCACGGGCGGCCAGCGCTATCGTCGCCGTGAGGTGAATCAGCCGCCGTCCCTTGCACTCGATCCTCATCCTTCGATTCTCATGACCAAGCCCACTGATATCCGAGTAGTTGGCGTCCGCTTGTATTTCCTGCCCATCCGGACGCGCATGCCGCTGAAATTCGGGACACAAACATCCACCTCGGTCACGTGCGCGCGTTGCGCCCTCCAAGTCGTCGATCGACAAGGGCGCAAGACCGTGGGCTGGGGCGAGACGCCGCTGAGCGTGCAATGGGTCTGGCCCAGCAGCGTCCCCTACGAAGTGCGTCACGACGCCCTCAAACAATTCACCATCCGGCTGGCGGAGAGTTGGGCGAAATACTCCGAATATGGGCATCCGATGGAGGTCGGATACGACTTTCAGGAGCAGGTGCTGCCCGGGTTGTTGGACAAGTTCAATGCAGAACGGGGTGCCGAACCCATGCCTTGGCTGGGGGCCTTGGTGGCCTGTAGTCTGTTCGATGTAGCGCTTCATGACGCCTACGGTGAAGGATTGGGCCGGCCGGTGTATGAAACGTACGGGCCGGAGTTCATGAACCGGGACCTGGCCGCGTTCCTCGAACCTGCTTCTGGAGTTGCCGCGGATTTTGCCGGCCGATTTCCCGCACATTTCCTGACGGCCTCGCCGCCAAGCCGCCTGTTGGCCTGGCATCTGGTCGGAGGACTGGACCCGATTGAGGCTTCCGATTGCACCGGGAACGAGCCCGCGGACGGTTACCCGGTCACCCTGCGAGACTGGGTCCGGCGCGATGGTCTGAAGTGTCTTAAGATCAAACTCCGCGGCAACGATCCCGATTGGGATTACCAGCGCCTCTTGAAGGTTGGCGCACTTGCCGTGGAGGAACAAGTCAACTGGCTGACCGCAGATTTTAATTGCACGGTGGCAGACCCTGCGTACGTGAACGAAATGCTGGACCGCCTGCGGGACGAACATCCGCGCCTTTATGGAATGACTCTCTACATCGAACAGCCTTTTCCTTACGAATTGGAACGTCACCGCATCGACGTCCATACCGTGTCGGCTCGCAAACCGTTGTTCCTCGACGAAAGCGCCCATGACTGGCGTCATGTCCGGCTCGGACGGGAGTTGGGCTGGACAGGCGTGGCCCTCAAAACCTGCAAGACTCAAACCGGAGCCCTGTTGAGCGCGTGTTGGAGCAAAGCGCATGGCATGACTCTGATGGTGCAGGACCTCACTAATCCGATGCTTGCGCAAATCCCGCATCTCTCCCTGGCGGCGCGGGTGGGCACTATCATGGGTGTCGAAACCAATGCCGCGCAGTTCTACCCGGAAGCATCCCGTGATGAAGCCCAGGTGCATCCGGGTCTTTATGAGCGACGGGAGGGCAGGGTGGACCTATCGACCCTGGGGAAAACCGGCTTCGGATATCGAATCCACGAGATCCATCGAACCCTGCCGCCCCCGGCCGCCGAATTCGCCTGAAACACCGGCTGAAAAGTCGGGAACCTACCACGGCTTCAGGCCTCCTAATGAAGGCCCCCCAAACGCCCTTGGGTAACCCCCAGATCTTGATTAGAACATTGAGCGGAAGACCGATGCGGGTCATAATAAGCGGAATTCCTCGCACAATTGATAACAAGACGTATGAAGATGTATTCACCGAACGGCGGTCGGACATCCATTGGATTGTGGCTATCCATGGCAAATGCCCGCATCTTGATGGCCCTTTTAGGCGGCCTGCTGCCCCTGCACAGCCCGCTGGCCGGCACCACCAACCGTGTCTTGGCCAGCGGGCCTCCCAGCTATTCCTTCTCGCCGGCGATCGCCAACATCGAGGTGGGCGACACTATTCTGTGGACCAATGTCTCCAGCACTTCTCATGACGTCACTCAAGGTTCGCGTGCCACCGGCGTCAACCCCAGCCCCTATTGGGCCAGAATTGATCTTCAGTTGTTTGGTCGCGGCTTGGTCACCTTTTCGAACGTCGGCGCTTATCCATACATCTGCAACCAGCACGTCTTCGTCGTTCCGCAGCCTAACGCTGCCAACCCAACCCAGACCGGCGTGGTCAACGTCAGCACGTTCAATCTGCCTCCGCAACCTGTCATCACGAGCCCCGCGGAAGGAACGCGCCTGCTCGAGCCGGCAACTCTGACCCTGTCAGCCAGCGCCTCCGATCCGGACGGGTCGGTGACCAATCTCCAACTGTTCATTGGGAGCAATATGGTTGCCTCGGCCACGACCTCGCCGTTGAGTGCCACCGTGACCGGCCTGCCCGGAGGGAACTACAAGCTCACCGCACGCGCGGTGGACAACCAGGGCAAGACGAACGTCTCCGCCCCAGTCAACGTCGCGGTAAGTTATCGGGTCGACTACTTTTCCGACGCGTTTTCGCCTGCGGTTTTGCAGATAAAACCCACCGAATCGATCCTTTTCACCAACATCGGCGGAGCCCATACCGTGAGCGGCACCGGAACCGATCCGTTTTGCGGCAGCGCGCCCACGCCGATTCAGTCATGCAGCGTGACCTTCAGCAATGCCGGCACGTTTCCGTACGTTTGTGTCTTTCATTCCGCTTTCGGCATGACTGGGCTGGTGTCGGTCGTGTCCACGTTCAACCGGCGGCCCTTGGCGGTCATGACCAGTCCGGCCTCCGACATCACCGTGCCGGCCGGCCAGAATGTGACGCTGAAGGCCGACGCGTTTGACCCGGATGGCTTCATTGGTGCGGTCCGGTTCCGCAACGGGACCACGCCGCTGTTTACGGACACGACTTTCCCATTTTCTTACACGATGACCAACCCGCCTCCGGGGGTCTACGTGATCACGGCCTTGGCGGCGGACAACGGTGCCCTGCAAAGCACATCGGCGCCGGTCACGATCACCGTGGTGGCTCAAACCGACCTCCGCTTGTCTGATGCGGCCATCGGTGCGGAAGGATTCCGCTTCAATTACAACGCCGAGCCTGGCCAGCGTTACGTGGTGGAAGGATCGGCCAACCCGGACGGCTGGACGCCGTTTGTTCCAATCGTCACCAACACGGCCGGAGGAAATGTCGTGACGTTCATCGATCCGACGCCGGCGACCCGCAACAGCCGTGTTTACCGGGTTTTTCGGCAGCCTTGACGTCCTGGAGACAATCTGAAAACGCGTTGAAAACTTTGTAACCTTTGTCGAGAGGCCGGGCACTGAACAGGTGAATTTATCCACTGGGCGGGCGTTCGCTAGGCCATGCGAGTGACCCGCACCTTCCGTGGGGGCGCTAACCGGAAACGGTTAGCGCTTTTCGTTTTGGGCCAGCCCGCTATGGTCGGGCCATGACGACCTTGATCCTCGCCACGCGGAACAAGCATAAAATCGCGGAAATCACCGCGATCCTCGGCCCCCGCTACCGTTTTCTCACGTTGCAGGATTTCCCCGAAGCGCCGATGGTTCGAGAGGACCAAACGACCTTCTCTGGTAACGCCATGAAAAAGGCCAAGGAACTCGCTCGCTGGATGCAAGGCATGCCCAGCGTCGAGTTTCGCGTGCCCGGTCCGAACGCGTTGGTGGTCGCCGATGATTCCGGCCTGGAAGTCGATGCCTTAAAAGGCGCTCCGGGAATTCATTCCGCCCGGTTCGCAGCCCTAGACGCCAAGCCCGGCCAGCCTCCCCCGACTTCTGTGGATGCCGCCAACAACGAGAAACTCTTGCGCTTGCTCAGCAAGGTGCCCACCGGCCAACGCCATGCCCGCTTCCGCTGCGCCTTGGCCACCATCCGGGTTAAACCGCCTCAAGCCGCCATGGCCGGGCAAAACTTTGAGGCCGTCTGCGATGGGCACGTGCAGTTTGCGGCCGCGGGGCACGGCGGCTTTGGTTATGACCCGTTGTTTGTGCCTTTGGGGCACACCGCGTCCTTTGGGCAACTGCCGGCCGCCACTAAAAACCAGTTGAGCCATCGCGCTCAGGCTTTGCAGAAGCTGAAGCGTTACCTGGACACGCTCGGACTTTGATCCAGCTCGCGGCGTAAGAGTTCAACCAACGGCCGAATCGTTTTCGCGCTGAAATCGAAGCGACACCCGGCCGCGCGAAAAAGCTCCGGCAACGGCCTCGACCCGCCCAGAGCCAGACCCTGCTGGTAAGCGCGGAGGGCTCCTGCGGGATCTTGCTTTGAATTGGCCCACACTTGCAGCGCCCCCAATTGGGCAATGCCATACTCCACGTAATAAAACGGATGCAGAAAGATGTGCAGCTGCCGATGCCAAAGATTGGCCCGCGTCTCCTCGTGTCCGGTCCAATCGACCAACCCGCCAAACCGGTTCATGAGTTCCAGCCAAGCCTGGCGGCGTTCCGAGCGGCTGTGCCCGCGATGCTGGTAGATCCAGTGCTGAAAAGCGTCCACCGTCGCGATCCACGGAAAGCGTTTTATGATCAGCTCCAGATGCGTGCGCCGGGCGCGCCTGGCCTCGGCGTCCGACTGGAATTGTTCCAGATGTTCGTTGCCCAACAACTCCATGCTCATGGAAGCCACTTCGCAGAACTCGATGGGCGCATTGCGGTAATGATACAGGTCCTCCTCCCGCGTCGCTAAAGCGTGAAAGGCGTGCCCGGCCTCGTGGAGGAGCGTCTCCACGTCCAATTGCAGCCCGACCGCATTCATGAAGATGAAAGGGAGCCGCGCTTCGTTGAGCGTGGCCTGGTATCCTCCCGGCGCTTTTCCCTTCCGGTTGGCCAGATCGAGCAGGCCCAACGTCTGCATCTTGCGAAATCCCCCCGCCAGATCCGGATCAATCCGATCAAAGAGCTGCTGGCACCTTTCCACCAATTGGCCCGCATCGCGGAATGGCCGCAGCGGCGGACGACTCGCTGGATCGACCTCCAGATCCCACGGACGCAATTCGCGCAGCTTCAGTTGCCGCTGGCGATCGGCCTGCAACTCCTTCACTAAGGGCATGATTTCCTGCTCAATGGTCCCATGGAACTCCACGCACTCCGCCGACGAATAATCAAATCGACGCCGGGCGCGGAAAGAGTAATCCCGATAATTGGCGAACCCGGCGTTGGTGGCGATGCGATCCCGCAAATCCACCAAGGCGTCAAAGAGCGCTTCAAATTTGTCCCGCTCTTGCAGGCGCCGCCGGGCCACCAGTTCCCAGGCTTGCTGGCGAAGCGCTCGATCGGGTTCCTCCAGATACGGGGCCATCTGCGGCAGCGTCCGCTCCACGCCCCGAAAAGTCACCGTCAAGGAACCGCTCAATTCCTGGTACTGCTGCCCCAGTTTGGTTTCCTCCGTTTCCAGCGGCACGTTCTCCGAACGAAATAATTCCACCTTCAGGGCCGTGTCGCGATGATGGACCGCATATCTGTCTGCCGGCAGTTGCGCCCGCCCTGAATGCGCCAGGAATTGTTCGCTTAACTGGAATTGCCGTGGCTTGAGCTGCGGTTCGATGGTTTCCACGAAAGCCAGGTAAGACTGTTTGGCCTCCTCATTGTCCGTGTGGCAGGTCATCGCGATGTAGCGGCGTGCACCTTCCTCGTCCAGCGCCGCCTCCAATTCGCCCCAGTCCAACAACCAACGCTCAAGTTCCGATAACGACGCGCAATGCTTCAACTGCGCCTCCAGCCGATCAAACAAAGGCGCGATCTCAGTCCAAGTCCCAAAGTCAACGGACCCCGGCACGAAACGCCGCGGCCGATAGGCAGCCAATTCGCCGAAAGGCAATAAACTCATGCGCCGAGCATGGCCGCTTGACGGCAGTCGCGGAAGAGAAAACGGCTTTGCCCGAATACACCCGGCGTCCGCAAAAATACAGCGTAGCTTGCGGGGCCTGCTTCTGGTTCACTTCCCTCATGCAAGGCGCATTGCTGGCATTCGTTGATGACATCTACGAAGACCTTGAATTGTGGTACCCGAAGCTGCGGTTGGAGGAGGCCGGTTTCACGGTGCGCCTGGCCGCGCGGGAATTGAAGACGTACTCCGGTAAACACGGCTATCCCGCCGCAGCGGACCTTCTCCTGGCGGATGCGAAGAGCGCCGACTTTGTGGGATTGCTCATCCCGGGCGGATTCATGCCGGATAAACTTCGACGCGACCCGAAAGTCCTGGCTTTGACCCGCGAGTTCTTCGAGCAGGGCAAATTGGTGAGCTTCATTTGTCACGGCGGCTGGATCCCAATTTCGGCGCAGATCCTTCGCGGCCGGCGCGCCACCGGATCTTTGGGCATCAAAGATGATCTGGAAAATGCCGGCGCTCAGTGGGCCGACGAACCCGTGGTCACCGACGGCAATCTCGTGTCGAGCCGCACGCCTGCGGATCTGCCCCACTTCGCTCATGCCCTGGTGAAATTCCTGGAAGCCGAGGCCAGAACGCGCGCGGCGACTCGACCAGCGACCCGGCCGGAAAAACCGAACGCCCGCAGCGCGCTGGTGCTCAAGAAAGGGATGCTGGGAGGTGTCTTAAAATGAGCGCTGCCCAAGCGAACGCTGGAATGGATAGCGCACGGTCCGTGCTCGAGTCTGTAACCAATGAACGCCGCTATTGGTCTACAAATGGTCTACAATTTAGCGCCGGGCGTGGCTGGGCGCCCCTAAGAAGATTACCCTTGCCATTAGGTTGTAATCCTACGTATAAATCGCCGCGGGAATCGGTACGGATACGTATGGAGCTCTTAGGAGGGTTCCGGCATGGTTCGTGTGTTGATTTAGGGAGCAAGAGGGAAATTCGATTATCGTTGCTCTCTCAGAAATGTTCTTTGGACATTTTAGAGGCCTGAGTTTGCGTGATTTTGCCGTTTTTAGGCTACCATCTCCTTGGTTTTATCGCCTTGTTTAGGCCTTGTTTAGCCTTTGATTCGGGTGGCAGAACGTTTCTTCAGCGGGGTCCCCCAACCCCCACCTCCTTGGCGTCTGTTGCCCGAATCATTTTTTTTCCTGGAGCGCCGGTCTGCGACCGCCGACTTCTTCGATCTCAACGCGTAATGATCCTGTGGACGGAGCCGCCTGTTCATGGTCCCCATGCGCGTGGATCAGAACATGGAAACTCCTCCCAAGCCCAAACAAAGCCAATCGTCCTCAGCGGAACCGGCGGTTCACTTGACCGCGTAACACCAGACGGAGTTCTGATCCCGGATGAGAAGTTTCCCTTCGGCGACGACCGGGAAGGCCCAGGCTTTTTCCATGGGCTGCGCGCGCTTCGGTTGGTCGGCCGGCGTGAACCGCCCTTTTTCGCGATAACCTTCCGGCGACGCTTCCACCAACGCCACGTCCCCGTTCTCGCCGTGCAAATAGAGTCGGCCATCCGCATAACACAACGACGCTGCCCCCAAGGCACGTTCGTCCCACTGAATTTTTCCGCTGCTGAACTCAATGCATAACAGCGCCTGGGCCGTCGTGCCGTAAAGGTATTTGCCCACTTTCACCGCGCCGCCGATCGCAGTGGGAAAATTGGCTTCAAAATAGACCTGTTCCGCCTCCGTGCCGCCGTCCTTCGGCTTGAGTCGTACCGCACCGCCGCCGGTGCCGGCCGACCCGACGTAAATCAAGCCTTCGCTGGCGATGGGGGTTGGAATGTTGGCGCCGTAACGGCTGACCGGTTTGCCAAAGCGCCACAACGGCTTGCCGGTCCCGGCCTCCACGCCCACCAAACCTTTTTGCAAAAGCTGCACGTATTGCTTCACGCCGCCGACTTCCACCGCGATGACCGACGCATACGCTGCTTCATCGCCTTCGGCCTGGGCGCACTTCCAGAGCACATCACCGGTCTTCTTGTTCAATGCCACCAGCGTGGCGTCGCTGCCACCGGGAGTGCAGATGAGCGTGTCGCCGTCGAGCAAAGGTGATTCTGAATAGGCCCATTGGCCTGGTTTCCCGCCAAAACTCGAGCGCAGATTTTTTTGCCAGCGCACTTTGCCGCTCGCGGTTTCAACACAGGCAAGATCGCCATCCGAGCCCAGCGCATAAAGCAGCTCGCCCTCTACCGTCGGGGTGGAACGGGCCCCTGGAAACGACGGTTTTTGATCGGGATTGCCCACCTTGCCGAGGCGCGTTGTCCAAAGTCGTTTGCCATCCTTGGCCGAGAACGCCCGGACGGATTCATCCTCCAAGCCCTCGTTGCCCAGCAAGTAAACCCGCTCCGCCACCACGGCGGGCGTCGAGTAACCGGAGCCGGCTTCACCGATCTTCCAGAGCAATTTCGGTCCCTCTTTCGGCCATTCCTTGAGCAAACCGGTTTCGGACGAAATGCCATCGCGATGAGGTCCACGCCATTGGGGCCAGTCCGCAGCACGCGCCGCCCGCGGAAGGACAAGGCCAAATCCCAAGGAGAGCAGTGGAAGAATCAGGCGTGTAAAGAATGGATTCATGAGTGCGCTTGGTTGAATTGACGATCGAAGATGTCGCCAGACGCGGGCCGCGACAAGCAGATTCGCCACTCCCGCGACCTGCCTGGGCCGATACGCTTAGGTCAGGGCAAAGAAGCGCGCGGCGTTGGCTTGAAGAATCTTGGCTCCCAAGCGGCGCGCGTCCGACTCATGGAAATAGGCCGAGCGCACTTTTTCCTCCAGCACTTCGCTCAAGAGGCGGCGGGTGCGCATGATGGCTCCGTAGGTTTCTTCGGCGTGCCAGTTGTCGCCGCCGATCATGAGACGCGACTCGTCGGGCAGCACCTCGATTGCTTCATGCAACGCCAGTTTGAAATGCGACGGGCTGATCAGTGCGGCCCAGGTCAAATCCAGCCAGATATTGCGATAAACAAACGCCATCCCCAGCAGATCGCGGCTCCACGGGTAAGCCAAGTGCATCAAAAGAAAGCGCGTTCGCGGATGGCGCTCCACCAACCCCGCCGCTTTCAGTGGATGCGACCCGCGAATCTGCGCGGTGCCCAGATGCATCTGCACCGGGAGATCTCGTTCTCCGGCCAACTGACACAACCGGTCCACTACAAAATCGCCGAACGCCTTTTGTTCCTCGGCCGGCGGAGAAGGTTTGCCCCAGGCGCGTCGGGCCAGTTCTTCGTTGGGTGCCTCAAAATCCACGCCCCGATCGTAGGCGAGCGCGTTTTTCAACGCAACCTGATGCCGGGACGCCAGAGAATCCACCGCCTGTTGCAAAGCGCGTGCATAGTCATCGAAGGTCGTCACCGCGCAGCCGATGCGGCGCAAGAGTTCCTGGCCGCGGTTGCCGTTATGATCGCTGGACTCCGGATGCCATCCGCAGGCCAGCGCGTTGATTCGCATCACGCTGCGATAATGCGGGCCAAACCCTTTCTGCGCATCGAACAAGGGATCGGTGTAAACGTCGGTGATGACTCGTTCAATGCCCGCCCGCCGCAGAAGCTCATCCGGCCAATCGGCCCGCGCATGTTGCCGGGTGATGGCATGGTCTAATGCTTCCCAATTTTCCCGGGTAATCCGGCCGCGCCCATCGCCATACAATTCACTGATCGCTTCGATCAGATTCCTCACAAAGGAATTGGAGCCGTGATGTTCCAGAAACACGGCCAGTTCTTCCCAGGACGTTTTCCCGGCTGCCTCGAGCATCGGGTCGGCGTCACGTGTTTCCCCAGGCAAAATGTAGGGCCGCGCTTTGGCCCAACCGGCGTAGCTTTGCTGCAGCAATTGTTGCAACCCCACATCACTGCGTCGCCGCAGTTCCGGCAGATGATGTTCGTGAACATCGATCACCGGATGCGTCTGAAGAAAACGCTGAAGTGAATCTGGCATATGCGAATCGCCGAATCAGGACATCGCTCCGCAGGCAGGGCCGGACGCTGACAGGGCAGGGGACGTGCCGCAGGAAGAAAAACGTTCCGTGACGGCGGCCAGGAGGCTCATGCACGAGGCCGATAACCCAACAGCCGCGCCGGCAAATAGAAAAGCGTCCGTAACAGCGCAAAAACGCCTCCCAGACAGATGCCCAGCAGCCGGAACGGCAGCCAGACCAGCCAGATTAGCGGCATCAAAAGCAAGGCCACCAAGGCCAGCGGCCAACACAACACCAACAGAACGCACCAGCCGACAAAAAGAATCAGCAGTTTCATACAATTCTGATGACCCGGGCGGCCGCACAGGAACGCCACGGAAATCCTATGAACCGATATCCGGATGGTAGGCCCTGGCTCGCCGCTGGCAAGCCCTTTACCGGGATTGGCCGCGCGCCGCTTTTTCCCCTTGCCTCTGCCTGGGCCGATCTCTATAGTGCGCGCTCTTTTTAGACCGACACACAGGAACATTAATATATGCGGCGTCCGAAAGGCATTAAGACCAAGAAGTCCGTGGCCAAACGTTTTAAACTCACGGCGCGTGGCAAAGTCCTCCGGCGCAAAGCTGGGCGTCGCCATCTGCTGCAGGGCAAAGGGCCCAAACGCCGTCGCGGCCTGGGCAAAGCGGTGGTAGTCGATCCCACGGACGCGTATCGCATCACGCAGAATTTGCCCTTTGGCCTTTGAGATTGGGCATTCCAGCCAGGTCCTGAGCTTGGTTTTTTGAGCTTGGGCCTCTGCGCAGCCCCAATAAAATCAACATCGATAATCTGTAATCCGATCACCCCATGCGAGTTACCAACGCACCTGCCTCCTGGAAGCGCCGCAAACGGATGCTGCAAGCCGCCAAAGGTTTCCGGCTGAAACGCTCCAAGCTGTACCGGTATGCCTCGGATGCCGTCGATCATGGCCGCCAATACGCCTATCGCGATCGCAAGACGAAGAAACGGACGTTTCGCCAACTCTGGCAGGCGCGCATCAATGCCGCCGCTCGCGCTTCCGGCATCACCTACAGCCGGCTCATCGAAGGCCTCAAAGCGGCCCAGGTCGCGCTCGATCGCAAGGTTATCGCGGACATCGCCGCCCAGGACGCTTCCACTTTCGGCGAACTCGTCAAGGTGGCGCAAAATGCCCTGAAGACCAAGGCCGCCAAGGCCTGAACGAGCGCCGGTCGGTTTGGTTGTTCACGGCCAGCGTGAGTGGCCGCGATGAACCCGTAAGGGACCAAGCTGGGCGGCCTGGACCTGACCCCGACGGCCTGAGGCGCGGCTTCGCCCCAATTATCGCATGTCCTTGCTCGACGACATCGAACCGATGAAACAGTCGGCCCTCGCCGAACTGAAAGCGGCCACGGACCAGGCGGCGTTGGAACAAGCCAAGGGGGCATGGATCGGGCCGCACGGGAAGTTCACCGCGTTCATGAAGCAATTGGGCTCGTTGCCCAAAGAGGATCGGCCCGCTGCCGGCAAGTTGATCAACAGCGCCAAGGCGGAATTGGAAGCCGTCCTCGCCGCCCAACGCGATCAATTGGAACTCCAGGCGGCCTTGCCCCTGGAACCGACCGACTTCACTCTCCCAGGCCGGCGCCGGCCGGTGGGGAAATTACATCCGCTAACCCAGGTCACGGATGAGATCGTCCGCGCCTTCCGTAAAATTGGTTTCGCCGTGGCGGACGGCCCGGAGATCGAGGATGACTATCATTGTTTCGATTCGTTGAACACCCCGGCCGATCATCCGGCCCGGGATACGCAGGATACGTTTTATCTGGCTGAAGCAACGAACGGCGGACCGACCGGAAATGCTGCTGGCGCGGGCCCAGCGCGGCGTGCCGCGGGGGGTGGACTGCTGCGCACCCACACGAGTTCCGTCCAGATCCGCGTGATGGAATCCCAGCCGCCGCCGGTCCGCATCATCGCGCCAGGGCGCGTTTATCGCCGGGACAACGCCGATGCCACGCATAATCCCACCTTCCATCAGATCGAAGGTCTTTACGTCGATAAGAACGTTACCGCTAGCGATCTCAAAGGCACCGTTGAGTTCGTGTTCAAGGAATTAATGGGGTCCGATGTCCAGGTGCGGTTCCGGCCCCATTATTTCAGTTACACCGAGCCGAGCTTCGAGATCGATTTCAGCAGCGCGCTGGTCAAGAAAATGGGCAAGGACTGGCTTGAACTAGCCGGCTGCGGCATGGTGCATCCGCAAGTCTTCGAAAATGTCGGCTGGGATCCGGAAATCTGGACCGGCTGGGCCTTCGGTTTCGGCATCGAACGCATCGCCATGATCCGCTTTGGGATCACCGACATCCGGTTGTTCTACGAGAACGACCTGCGATTTCTCAACCAGTTCTAAGCCGATGAAGGTCACCTACAACTGGCTCAAGGCCTACGTTGACTTCAGTTGGTCGCCGGAGGAACTGACCGACCGCCTCACCATGCTCGGCCTGGAGGTCGAAGGGGTCCAAAAGCTCGGCGGCGAATTCGCCGGCATCGTGGTCGCCCAGGTCTTGTCGCGGGACAAACATCCCAACGCCGACAAATTGTCCGTCTGCCGTGTCAACGACGGGCAAACCGAACGCCAAATCGTTTGCGGCGCCCAGAATTTCCAAGCGGGCGACAAAGTTCCCCTGATCGTGCCGGGCGCTTCACTTCCACTGAAGCCCGGTGAGAAAGACCCCTTCACGATTAAAATCGGCAAGATCCGCGGAGTGGAATCGCAGGGCATGATGTGTTCCGGACGCGAGCTTGGTCTCTCCGAAGACCATGAAGGCTTGCTCCTGTTGCGGGCCGATGCGCGCGTCGGCCAGCCCTTCGCCGAATATCTCGGGCGCCCTGCCGGCGACGTGGTTTACGATCTCGAGATCACACCCAATCGTCCGGATCTCAACAGCGTGATCGGCATCGCCCGTGAAATCGCAGCGGCCACCGGCCATTTATTGCGGCTGCCGGAGTTGCCTGCGGCCACCGGGTCCGCTCCAGCCGCCGCGCCATCCGCGACCGAATCCTCGCTGGCCGTAGACATCCGGGAGCCGGAATGGTGCGGGCGCTATGTGGCCCGGATCGTTCTGGGCGTCCAGATCGGCCCCAGCCCGGATTGGTTGCGGGCCACCTTGGAGAAAGTCGGCGTGCGCAGCATCAACAACGTCGTCGACGCCACCAACTATGTCATGCTGGAAAGCGGGCAACCCTTGCACGCTTTCGATTATCATCTCCTGGCCAAAGGCCCGGGAGGCAAACCCACCGTCGTGGTGCGGCGGGCCGCCGCCGGCGAAAATTTCGCCACCCTGGATGGCCAATCACGCACGCTGACTTCGGAGATGCTCTTGATCGCCGACGAAACCAAGGGCATTGCGTTGGCCGGCGTGATGGGCGGGCAAAACACCGAGATCCAAAACAGCACGAAGGATGTCCTGATCGAGAGCGCCTGGTTTCAACCCCAAAACATCCGCCGCACCAGCAAACAACTCGGCCTGCGCAGCGAGTCGAGTTATCGATTCGAGCGCGGCGCCGATATCGAGATGGCCGATTGGGCCAGCCGCCGCTGCGCTCAGCTCATCCTGGAAACCGCCGGTGGTTCGTTGCTGCCGGGCGTAGTCGATGTTTGTCCGCGGCCGTTCACGCCGCGTTCGATTGAGTTGCGGCACAGCAAAGTTACCGCCTTGCTTGGAGCCGAGGTGCCGGTCGAACGGCAAATCCAAATTTTGTCGAGTCTGGGGCTGGCGGAGGATCCGGCCAACCGCACACCGCAGGCGGCTCGCTTTTCTGTGCCGAGCTGGCGCGTCGATCTAAAGCGAGAAGTGGACTTGATCGAAGAAGTGGCGCGTCTGGACGGAGTCGATCGCATTCCCAGTTCCACCCCGCGCGGCGCCATCGGCGTCAATGCCTTCGACGGCGTTTATGATCAAATCGGCGAAGCGCGCCGGGTGCTGGCGGCCTTGGGTTTGTTCGAGGCGCAGGGCCAAACCCTGATTTCTGAGGAGGCGGCCCGAATCGCCGTTGACTCCGCCCGCCTGATCCTGCTGGCCAACCCGCTGAGCGCCGACATGAACGCGCTGCGGCCGAGTCTGCTTCCTGGTTTGCTCGATTCGTTGCAGCACAATTTGCGTCGCCGCAACGAGGCGGTTGCTCTGTTTGAGATTGGCCGCGTCTTCCTCCAGTCTGCGGAAGGACGCCGCGAAGAAAGGCGCCTGGCCCTGGCCTTGACCGGCCCGCGTCATCCCACCTTCTGGGCCGGGGAAAATCGCGACGCCAAAATGGACATCTATGACCTCAAAGGGTCTCTCGATGAGTTCCTCGACCAATTCGGCGTGCGCGGCGTGAGTTATTTGCGCCGGCCGCAGCCCGGGAACCTGCTTCTCGAATCGGCTGCCATTCAGTTGGGGGGCCGGCTGGAACTGGGCGAACTCGGTCAGTTGCAGCCAGCCTTGGCGCGACGTTACGACCTGCGCGACCCTGTTTTCGTGGCGGAATTGAACCTCGATCAACTCATCGCGCGACGGAACGCCGGACATTCCTTCAAAGCCTTGCCGCAATTCCCCGGCATCCGCCGGGACCTCGCCATGTTGGTCAACGAGGAAGTGGCGCATGCGATGGTGCTGCAGTCCGTCAAACAAGCCAAACCCGCCAACCTGGAAGCGGTGGAACTTTTTGATGTGTTTCGCGGCAAGAACGTGCCCGCCGGCCAGAAAAGCGTTGCCTACGCTTTCACGTATCGCCATGCGGAACGCACCTTGACCGATGCAGAAGTCAACGCCGCTCACGAAAAGCTCGTCGCGCATCTCCGCGAACATTTGCCGGCCGTCATCCGCGAGAGCTGAGCCGGCCTTGAATTGAACGTTTCATGGAGAGCTTCCATCTGCACATCATGTGTCCGTGCAAGCTACGCATGAAACGCACTCAAAAAACGCTCAACGCTCAACGCTCAACCCCGCCGCTACGAGCCCTGAACCCGGAACCCTTGAACCGGAAACCCTGAACCGGAAACCGGGAACCCTGAACCGGGAACCCTGAACCCCGAACCGGGAACCGGGAACCAGGTTTTCCGGGTTGCCCAACCGGCCGTTCACCTGGATAAATCATTCATGGCACTGAAGGTCCTGGTGGTCCCGGACAAGTTTAAAGGGACGCTCAGCGCGGCCCAAGCGGCGATGGCCATCGTCCGCGGCTGGCATGGGGTGCGCCCGCTGGACGATGTGGAGTACTTGCCCATGAGCGACGGCGGCGATGGCTTCGGCGAAGTGCTGAGTTCTCTGATGGGCGCGGCCCCGCAGACGGTCAAGACGGTGGATGCCGCCCATCGGCCCTTGGAAACAACCTGGTGGTGGCATGAACCCACTCAAACGGCCGTCATCGAATCGGCCCGCATCATCGGGCTGGCCATGCTGCCGGCCGGGAAATATCACCCTTTCGAGCTCGACACTCTCGGGCTGGGAAACGTGATCCGCACCGCCATCGGAGCGGGAGCACGTCATTGTCTGATCGGAATAGGTGGCAGCGCCACCAATGATGGCGGGTTCGGCATGGCGCGTGCCTTGGGCTGGCAGTTTTGCAACGCTCATGAACAGGAAATCACGCGCTGGACCGAACTGCATCGCTTGACGGCAATGCGCGTCCCCGACACGCCACGCTGTTTCGACGATCTCCGCGTAGCGGTCGACGTACAGAATCCTTTGTTGGGCCCGGCCGGCTGCAGCCTCGTCTACGGGCCGCAAAAGGGCCTGGCCGAATTTGAATTTGCCGAACGTTGCCTTAGCCAGATGGCGAATGTCCTGGAGAAACAGCTGCACCTTTCCTATGCCGACACGCCCGGCGCCGGAGCCGCCGGAGGTCTGGGGTTCGGCTTGATGACCTTTGCCGGGGCACGTCCGGAATCCGGTTTTGCCCTGTTCGCCGATCAGGCTCGGCTCAGGGAACGCGTGGAGGCCGTCGATCTGGTCATTACGGGGGAAGGCGCTCTGGATGCACAAACGTTAATGGGCAAAGGCGTCGGTCAGGTGGCCGACTTATGTGGCCGCGCAGGTGTGCCCTGTGTGGGCTTGGCGGGAACCGTTACTAATCCAGATCAGGCCCGGACAAAATTTCGCGTAGCTCGTGGGCTCACGCCGGATCTGACGGACCGGGAAACCGCGTTCCGCGAGCCGGCCGTCTGGCTGGAACGCCTGGCGGCTCGAGTGGCTTCCGAATGGGCCTTCTGAGGTCGGCTGCGAACGGCTCTGATCTCATTCCCGACGAACGCGCCGGGATAGAGTGAGCCTCCTTACGTCGGCTGCTACGAAACACGAGCACGAGTGTTTCCGCATTCCGCACCCCGCACTCCGCACTCCGCATTCGATCTGGCATCGGCGGCGACCAAGGGGAAGACAGCCTACGCGCCGACCTGGCGCTGGATCGCGTCGCAGATTTTTTTGCTCCAATGGCGCAGGACCTCACGGTCGCTGCCTTCGAGGAGCAAACGTGCCTTGGGCTCGGTGCCTGAGTAACGTAACAAGACGCGGCCGCCTTCCTGGCTGAGCTTGCGTTCCGCCTGGTTCACCAGATCCAACACATCTTGCAGCTGATCGAACGGCGTCTTTTCGCGCACCTTGACATTGCTGACCAACTGCGGATAGGGAGTCCAGCAGCCGCGCAACTTGGAGAGCGGCTCATTTTTCGTGCGCATGATCCGCAGGATCTGCAGGGCGGCGACCAAACCATCCCCGGTGGTGGCATGCTCGGCAAAGATGAGGTGGCCGCTTTGTTCGCCGCCGAAGTTGTAGCCGCCTTTCAACATTTCATCGATGACGTTCTTGTCACCCACCGCAGTGCGGGCGACTTTGCCGCCGGCTTTTTTCAGGGACGCTTCGAGGCCGGCATTGCTCATCACGGTGGTGACGACGGTCTGGCGCGTCAGCGCGCCCTGAGCCAGCAGGTCGAGCGCGCAAATCGCCATGATATCGTCCCCATCGGTCAGTCCGCCGGTTTCATCGCACAGGATGACGCGGTCCGCATCGCCATCGTGGGCGATCCCCAAATCAGCGCGCAATTCGCGGACCTTCTGACTGATCACCTCCGGATGCATGGACCCGCAATCTCTGTTGATGTTGGTGCCGTCGGGTTGGTTTCCAAAGACGATGACTTCGGCGCCCAATTCCCGAAGCACGCAGGGGGTGGACTTGTAGGAGGCGCCATGCGCGCAATCGACCACGATGCGCATGCCTTCCAAGGTCAAGCCGCGCGGAAACGATGCTTTGGCGAATTCAATGTAGCGACCCAGGGCATCGTCGATGCGCACTGCCTTGCCAATTGCTTCCGCCGTGGGCCGGATGGCTTCGATAGCTCCGCTGAAAACCAGTTCTTCGATTTGGTTCTCGATTGGATCATCAAGCTTATGGCCGTCGGCGCGGAAAAACTTGATGCCGTTATCGGCGTAGGGATTATGAGAAGCGGTGATCACGATCCCAGCATCGGCCCGCAGGCTGCGCGTGACGTAAGCCACCCCGGGCGTCGGCAAGGGACCAATCAGAAGGACGTCCACCCCCATGGCCAGGATCCCGGAGGAAAGCGCATTCTCCAGCATGTAACCCGACAGCCGAGTGTCTTTGCCGATCACGATCTTGTGGCGTCCGCGCAAATGGCCGTCGCCGGCCAGGTTCTTAAAGACATGCGCGGCGGCCCGGCCGAGTTTGAGCGCGGTTTCGGCCGTGACCGGCTCCTGGTTGGCGGTCCCGCGCACGCCGTCGGTTCCGAAGATCTTTTTCGCGACGTGACTGGTGTTCAGCAGTGGGTTTGGCATAGGCGAAGCGAAGCGCGGCGACCGATCAAGGTTGGGCGGCTTGGGCGGCTGGTTTGGCAAAGCCGCTGCGCACCTGAGCCGTCAAGGGCGTGACCAGGGCGACACTGGCCCCAGCGGGAAGGTAAACCTGCACCGGCAGGTCCCCGGCCGTTTGCCTGGGATCCACCACGCGGACAAACACGCTGATATCCGTATCTTTCATGCTTTGAATTAGGTCAACCGGCCCGCGCACGGTCACGGTGGCTCGTTCCGGAATGACATTAAAGCTAGGGCGATCGGCAGATTCCGTGGTGAGGACCAGAATGGGCTGGTTGATGAAGCTCCGTGTGAACTTGGAGATCCGTTCGCCCCCCAAGTTGGCCCAAACCGCCAACCAGATGAGGGTGGCCAGCACCAGCGAGAAGAGCTTCAGCCAAAGCTGGTCAAAAATCAGCGAACGTATCGACATCGACATGCTCAATTAATAATCGGTTCCCGTCCGAAACAGTGGAGGAGCTGTTTTGGGTGGTGTGGCTCGCTCGGGGACGGGCGGGGCCGGCGCCACTGCTGGCGGGGGTGAGTTCGAGGGCGAGGCGCGAACGCGGGTGAAGGAATTGCCCCACGCCCGCAACCATTCGACCAGGTTGCGCGGCCGTTCCTGAGTGACGAAGATCGTGCTCAGGAATGCCCGTAGATTCTCCGCCGTCACGCCGCGGGTCAGTTGCCCTTTGTACGCGTAGGAGATGGAGCCCGTCTCCTCTGAGACCACCACGATCACGGCGTCCGCTTCCTCGCTGAGGCCGATGGCCGCCCGATGGCGTGTGCCGAGTGATTTGTTGAGGTCCTGCCGGCGGGTTAAGGGGAAGATGCAGGCGGCCCGGGCGATGCGGTCGCCTTTGATGATCACCCCGCCATCATGGATGGCGTTGTTGGGAAAGAAGATCGTTTCCAGCATTTCCGGCGTGGCCAGGCAATCGACGGTCACGCCGGACTCGACCATATCTGTGAGCGGAGTGGTCTGTTCGATGGCGATGAGCGCGCCGATACGCACTTCGGACAACCGCTCCAGGGTTTGGATGATGATCTCGATGTTTTCACGTTGTGCGTGCGCGTTGCCGAACAGTTGCAGATTGCCGACCTTGGCCAACAGCCGGCGGATCTCAGGCTGGAAGATGACCAGGACCGCCACCACCAGGAACGCCATCAAGCTGCCCAGCAGCCATCGCAGCACAATCAAATTCAACAGGCTGACCACGAAGGACAGGGTCAGCATCACCACCAAAAACCCCGTCACGATGGAAGCACCACGGGTCCCCCGCACGAAAGAAAAACCATAGAAGATCCCCACCGCGAGAATAAGAATCTCAACGATGGGCCGCCAATCAAAACCTATGATCCCAAGTATGTCCATCTTAACCCCGGCTGGGCGTGCTCGAACTCCAATGACTCTGCTCTGCTACGCTGTTTGGCGTCGTGGCCACAGACACAGTAGTGGCGGTCTGCGACGCCGACCTTTCGATCTAGTTTCTTGTGGGCCGGCGGTCATAGACCGCCGCTACAGCAGTGGCACGCCAAACACGCACCCGCGGTTCCGCCTGACTCTAATCCTTCTTGGCCTGACACTCCAGGATGGATTCAGCAAGTCGGGCGGCCTGACGAGTGGCTGCCACATCATGGACGCGCAGAATGCTGACCCCTTGCGCCAGGCCTAAACACGCGCAGGCCAGCGAACCAGCCAACCGGTCCATCACCGCGTTTCCGCCCGCTACCTGCTGGATGAATGATTTCCGCGACACCCCCAGCAACAAGGGGCGACCCCATTTTGTAAAACTCTGCAGCGAGGCGAGCAACTGCAAATTATGGGCCACCGTTTTCCCGAAGCCAATTCCTACATCCAATATTACCTGGCGCGGCGTTACCCCGGCCGTTTCCAACCGTTTTAGGCCTTCCTGAAAAAACTGGCCCACCTCGGCCACCACATCGTCGTAATGCGGGGCCTGCTGCATGGTCTGAGGCATGCCTTGCCTGTGCATCAGCACATAGCCCGCCCCCGTCTCGGCGACCACCCCGCTCATCGCCGGGTCCGCCCGGTTGGCCCCCACGTCATTGATGATGCTGGCTCCGGCCAGGATGGCTGCCCGCGCCACCGCCACCTTCGTCGTATCGACCGAGAGCGGCACCGCCGTCTGCGCTCGCAACCGTTTGATGACCGGCACGACGCGCCGCAACTCTTCGGACTCCGGAACCTCGCTGGCACCTGGACGCGTGGATTCGCCGCCCACATCTATAATATCGGCTCCTTCCGCGACCAGCTCTAGTCCGTGCTGCACCGCGGCCGCCGGCTCCAAATATTTGCCTCCGTCCGAAAAGGAGTCCGGAGTCACGTTTAATATCCCCATGACCAGGGCAGGGCGGGGGAAACACCACTTGAATCCGCACGCGTGCAACTCCATGGCCTTGTCGGCGGGCCGCCCCACCCATTAACCGCCACCCGGGCGGGCTGGGGCCGCGCCGGGTCGCACCATCTGCACGACCGCCCGCACGATCTGCCGCGCGATGTCCGCGATCAACTCGTCCGGCACGCCCATTTGCGGATGGGCCGACTGGCTGAGCAGATGGCACTGGTCGTTGACATAATCGATGATCACGAACCTGCCTTCCTCGGTCTGGGCGATTTCAGTGGAAAAGAACTGCATCTGAGTCAACCCGGCCAGGCGCCGAGCCAGTTCTTCGACCTCGCCCAGGGCCAATTCCTTTCGTTCGCTCTCAGTCGGCAGTCGATAATGGTCGTTGTAACAATTCCACCAGGCGACATAAACCTGGCCGAAAACGTAAAACGCCCGGAAATAAACCGGCTCACCCTGGCGTTCCCGCGGGCGGACACGGTTCTGAAACAAGTAGGTCTGGTCCGGCCAGCCAGATTGCGACCGGCTCAAATCAGCTTCGCTGGTGGCATCCATGACCAGACCGCGCCGGCCGTAGCCCATGGCCGGCTTGATGATAAAGGGAGTCCCCAGGCTGGCCCGTTCTGCTTGCGTCAACTGCCAGCCCTGCGGCGGAACGTTCGGTACCAGAACAGTCCAAGGCACCGGGAGGCCTTGTTCCACCAGCCGCGGATGCAACCGGGCCTTGTCGAAGGCGGCCTGCGCCCGCTCCGGCGGATCGATCACCTGGGTTTTCATCTCCGCGGCCAGGCCCACCAGGCGATGAAAGATGTCGCCCGGCTCATGATGTTCGCTGTGCATGTTCAACAACGCCCGCGGCCAGATTTTCCCTTGCTGCAGATAAGCAAAGAACTGCTCCACCCAGGTCGGCTCGATCAGAAAGAAATTCAGCCGCGCTTCCGCACACAAACGCTCAATGCAATGGATGAAGTAATCATCCGTGTCCAGCTTGTGCGTCATGACCAGGTCGTAGATACGTGTCACGCGGATGACTTTGGGCGGCGAGAACGACCTGTCAATGAAAGTTATGGAAAACCGCCGAAAGTCGGACCTCCAGCTCCGTCAGGGGCGCTTGAGGACAAAAGGCAGCAAGATGCTGAACGTCGTTCCCGCATTCAACTCGCTCTCCACTTTCACCCTGCCCCGATGCTCCTCGATGATCCGCCGCGTGATCGGCAAGCCCAAACCTGTTCCGTTGGGTTTCGTGGTGAAAAACGGATCAAACAGCCGCTCCAGGTTTTCCGGGGCGATGCCCGTGCCGGTATCGCGCACCCGCACGCGCAACATCGGGCCGGCCGCCACCTCGCTGGGCTCCAGCACGTCCGTTGTGACGGTCAACTCGCCAGTGGCCCCCATCGCTTCCAGGGCGTTAAAGAACAAGTTGAGAAACGCCTGCTGCAATTGATAAACGTCCCCGCGCAAGCTGTCGTGCTGCGCCTGGAACTCACGCCCCACTTTGATCCGCCTTCCTTCCAGATGGTGCTGCACCAGCCCAAGCGATTCGTCGAGCAATCGATGAAGTTGAACCACACCAAACGTTGGCTTGGCCGGCCCGCCAAAACGCAGCATCTGGCTGACAATCGAGTCGATTCGGCGGATCTCCCGGCCCACGATGTCCGCCAAAGCCGCTTCCTGATTCTTTTTGATCAGCAGGTCCACGAACGTCTTGATGGCCACCATGGCGTTCTTGATCTCGTGCGCCATGCTGGCCGAAAGCGTGCCAATGCTGGCCAGACGATCCAGATGCCGCAGGTTTGCCTCCAGGTGCCGTGCTGGAGTCACATCGTTCAATACCGCAATGACTCCCGCGATCTTGCCGTCGGCCGCGTGGATCGGAGTGGTCGCAACGCGCACGGTGCGGCGGCGCGCGGAGCCGCTCTCCAGCAGTAAATGGTGATCGGGCAACCCCTGGCCGTCCCGCAGTGTTTTAGCCAGCACTTCGCGCAGGGACACCGGCAAGGTCTCCAGGGACCGGCCAATCGCCCGGCCGGATTCTATTCCTAACAATTCTTCAGCTTCAGGGGTGCACGCGCGGATGCATTGCGTCTGGTCCAACGCCAGTAACCCGCTGGCCAGGCAACGCTCGAGTATCCGTGGAAGGGTGGATGCGTCGCTCTCTTCGAAGCCATCCTGGGCCGGGTTGAACGCATCCGTGGTCATCATCCCGTCCCGATTTCACCCTCCCGGTTTGTCCGCGGCAAAAGACGCACTCCAAAGCGTCTCGCGGAGATCAGTAAGCCAGTCAGTTAGGAGGTCAATTAGCTGAAGCATGCAAATTTAAAGCCGCCAGTGGACCGCCCCCGCGGCCCGGATAGAACGATAACGCGTTCGTCTCGCGCCCGACAACCAAAAACACAGGGGAAAAAGCGGAAAGCGGAAAGCGGCCGGCCTGCCCGCCGCCTGCCACGCCGCCTGCAACGTCCGTCCGCCAGCAACCAGCAACCAGCAACCAGGAACCAGCAACCAGCAACATGGAACCAGCAACTCGCAACCTGCAACCCTCAAAAGTGGTATCCGACCGACACCGACAGCGTGGGGGTCCAGAGCCGGTAGCGGCCATTGACCGATGGATCGATGTTGTTACCGATCGTGCGCCAGTCGCCAGCGATGATCTGGGCAGCCGCGGCCCATTGCCAGTGTTGTCCGCGATATCCACCACCCAAACTGCCCACATGCAGGTTGGTGTCGGGCACCACCGGCGTGAAAGACCTTTCCGAAGTGGATTTCTCGCTGAAGAAATAGCCCGCGCTCACATAATAACCCTGCTTCAGATAGCGAGTGACACCGAACTCATAAAAGAAGCTGGGATCCCAGTCGAGGGGCCGGCTCGGCAAGCCTTGAATAGCCAGGCGATCCACCGAATTCCAGTCTGTCCAGTCGATGTCCACTTCGATGTTCCAGTCGGGGGTCGGGCGAAAGGAGACGCCCCCCGTGATGATGTGGGGAAATTCGAAGGGCACGCTGCTGTTGAAGGACCCGGAAAAGCGGGGCACAGTCCGGAGGCTGGCGGTGCCGTCGTAATTCATCTTTACTTTGCTTTTGTAAGCCAGCCCGACGGACCACTCCTCGTAGGGCTGCCAGAGCAGGCCGGCCGTGAACCCATAGCCGACGTCATCGCCCGTGAACTTCAACCGGTCGCCCGGCACAATACCCGCTTCCTGACGCAACTCCAGATCGGAGAAATTGAAGGTGGGCCCGACAGCCGCGGAAAGAGTTCGATGTAATTGCACGGCTACGACTGGAGCCGCGGTGATATAGCTGAGATTGGCTTCGATGCCGGACGTGGCAAATGGCGCGTTGTCGGGCCACTTCATGCTCAACCCAAAAGGCGCATACACGCCCAGGCCGAACGAGAACGGGCTGTGCTCCGGGGAATAAACATAATGAATCTCCGGCACGGGGATTACTTCCGCATCGTTCTCGACGCGTTTGCCGCTGGGCGATTCGTAATCGGCGTAGACGCCCAAATAGAAAAGGGACCCGATTTGGGCGTTATTCCCCTGCAGTTGGGTGATTCCAGCGGGGTTGTAGTAGATAGCGGAGGGGTTATCCGCGGTGGCCACGAAGGCATTGCCCCGGGCGATGGCGGTGGGGTCCTGATTGGGAATGCGAACGCCCAACGCGTGAACGCGGGGGCCGGCGGCCAGTACGGTAAATCCGGCGGCAAGGCGGGCCAAGTGCTGAACGGCAGTCGTGCCCCGTATTACGCCAGACGAGCGGCCTGTGAGCGCATGCGTTTTGTTCATTCAGTCCCGGCGGGAGCACGCATCCCGACTGGGCCGATGGGCCAGTCGGGCTTTGATAAGAGCCTGCGGCGGCATAAGCCATCGGCTGAGCAGTTCACGCACCAATTCGAAGCCGGCGCGAGTGATGTATCACTAAAAGATCGTGTGTTCCTCGGTGAAGAACACGGAGCAATTGGGCAAATCGCAGAAGCGCCCTTCATCCTGAGCCAGAATGCCATTGGCTTGCTGACCTTCGGTGGTTTGGAGCGCCGCCGCCAAGTCGGCCGGACTATCCCACCACACTTCGGTGATGCCGTCGTAGGCGGCTTTGGTGCCTCGCGGTTGTTGGGCAGCCGCATTCAGCTGTGGATTGTCCAGCGTATGACTCTGCACGTAACGCTTGGCACGCAGCGCCTGAGCGTACTTCCGTACCAACGGCCCGTGGTTCTCGAGCCAGTATTTCCGAAAGGCGTCCGGAGTGATGTCTGGACGGCGCCGCACGCAGTAGACAAACTTGAGCATGCAAGCGTTGTCCCAGAGTGGCGGGTTAAAAGTCAAAGCCATTCTTGCCGGCGCTGACGGGGGCCGGGCGGAGGGGCGGACCTTCGGCTGGGCCCGGGCACAGTTCTTGCACGAATGCGCTGCGTTCGGCTGATCCGGCCTGAGAGACATGGAAGCGGCCAATCTTGCCGAGGGATCGGCATGATCGTTCCACAGCGCGGGCCCCGAGCTCCGGAACAACCGCGCCCGAAACGCGTAAAAAGCCCGTACAGCAACCGATTGCCGCTGGGACCGTCCCGGGGCTAGGATGTTGAAACGACTATGGACGATTCAGGACTCAAAGAGACAGTTTTAGTGGGCTTAAGCAGCCAGGGAGTGGAGATCCGGGCGACGCCCGTGCGCCTGACCCGCTACCTGGTCGTCTTCGAGATCTATCGCGAGGGCAATCTCTTACAAGTGTCTGAAGTCCTGAGCGACTTTCGCATCATCATCCACGACCGCATGCTCTACTCGGGACGGGCCATCGTGAAGAACCTGATCGATACCGGCCTCATCGTGCTCTGCGAAGCGTCTCTCGAAGATTCCTGGATGGATGCCGAATTGCTCGCGTCCGATCCGCGGCCAGAACGGGTGCAGAAGGAGTTTGGGGAATTCTTCCGCGAATGGCAAAAAGTCTACCGCATCCTGCCGGAATACAAATTGTTGGCTGCCGATATCCATTCCTTTCTGACAGACTTCCGGCTGTGGGTGGAACAGGTGGAGTTGGGGATCCGGGCGTTGCCCATGGGGGATCGCAATGAGCGCGAGCGGCAGACAGCCGCCTCCATCGCGGCGGCGGCGTTCCAAGGCCTGGATGCGCTCTTTGGTCAATTCGAAAGAATCGCCGGCACCATCGACCCGGAACTGCGCCCGGCTCACGAAGTCTACGTGCGGCGCCAGATTCATCCCTTGGTTCTGTGCGCGCCCTTCGCCTTCCGCAGCGTGCAGAAGCCTTTGGGTTACGCCGGCGACTACGAGATGGTCAACATGATCTGCCGCGACCCGCATGAGGGCGGGTCGCTTTTCGCCAAAGTTTTAAACCGTTGGTTTGTCACACAGGCGCCGGCCGAAGCGCACCGGAACCGGATCCACTATCTGGTCGAACAATTGATCAACGAAACCATGCGCGTGCGCAGCGCCGGAGGGATTTGCCGCGTCTTCAATGCCGGCTGCGGGCCAGCCGGCGAAGTGCAGCGCTTCATGGCCGATTCGGAGCTGGCCAGCCACGCGCGGTTTGTGCTGCTGGATTTCAATGAGGAAACCATTACCCACGCTCGCCAGGTGCTGGAAGCCGCCCGCCACAAGCATGGCCGCACCACCCAGCTGGATTTCACAAAAAAATCGGTCGTGCAACTCTTACGCGGTCGCTCCAAGGCCGCCGTCGGCGCCAGCAACAACTACGACTTTGTTTATTGTGCCGGGCTGTTTGATTACCTGCCCGACAGCGTGTGCCGGCAACTCATCGGAGTGTTCTACGACCTGCTGGCCCCGGGCGGTCTGTTGGTGGTCACGAATGTGGAGCCGTCCAATCCGATTCGGCACTGGCTGGCCTACATCCTGGATTGGCATCTTATTTATCGAAACGCCAAGCAGCTGTTGCAACTTTGTCCGGAGCCCCTCGCGGAAAACAGCCGGATACGCTCCGATCCGACCGGCGTTAATCTCTTCATGGAAGTTCGTCGTCCTGTCTCATGAGCGCACCTGCATTAGCACCCGCTCCAGTTCCAGCACCGCCGCCCAGCGCTGCCGCTGGGGCCGACCTGGCATCAGGGCCAACGCCCGCGCCCGATCCGGCTGCGACTCCGACCCCGACTCCGGCTCCGGCCACGGTCGCGCCTGCTGCCCAGGCCGCCATCCGTGAAGCGTACGGCGCCTACACCCTGAGGGACAGCGTTCACAATTCCAAGGTGGCCTGCATGCTGGTGATTGTGCTCATGCCCATCGGCTATTTGATGGACCATTTTGTTTACCCGCAGCTGGCCCTGCCTCTGTTCAAACTGCGATTGATGACCTCGGGGGTGACGGCTCTGGTCTTATGGGCGATCCGCCGGCCGCATCTGGCTCCATGGCAATATCGTTTGCTTTGCCCGGGATGGTATGTGGTGCCGGCGTGTTTTATCTGCTGGATGATTCGCTCGACCCCGGAGGGCGCAGCCTCCTCCTATTACGCAGGACTGAATCTTGTCATCCTGGCGGCCAGTTCGGTGATTCAGGCCACGGTCGTCGAAAGCATTGTGGCCGTGAGCATCATCGTTTCCCTCTACCTGGCGAGCTGCTTCATCGGCACCAACGTGTCCAACTGGCCAGTGGCCACCTGGCGCATGTTCGCCAATAACATCACTTTCACCCTCTACACCTCTTCCATCGTCATCACCGGAAACTATTTCTACAACCGACTTCGGTTCCGCGAGTTCTGTCTGCGCTACGAACTGGACGAAAACCGGCGTCAACTGGAAGCGAGCAACGAGAAGCTCGTGCAGATGGATGAAACCAAGAGCCGTTTCTTCGCCAACATCAGCCACGAGCTGCGCACGCCCCTGACTCTCTTGCTGGCGCCGCTGGAGAAGTTGATCGAACGCTTTGGCCGCAGCTTCGATGATGACACCCGCGCCTTGCTGCATACCATGCAATCCAACGGCATGCGGCTGCTCAAGCTCATCAATGATTTGCTCGATCTCGTCCGGCTCGATTCGGGCGTCATGCAAGTCCAGCGCGAGAGTGTCCCGATTGGTGATTTCCTGCGCGGCCTGGCCAGCGCCGCCCGCCAGATGGCCCAGGACAAGCGTATCCTGCTCGAAACCACCGTGGCGCCCGAGATCGGTTCCGTGCAGGTCGACCGCGACAAACTGGAGAAGATCATCCTGAATCTTCAGTTTAACGCCTTGAAGTTCACTCCGGCCGGAGGCCGCGTCGAATTGCGCGCGCGCCGGGACGGGGACAAATTGATCCTGCAGGTGGCCGATACCGGCATGGGCATTCCGGAGCAACATTTGCCCAACGTGTTTACCCGTTTCTTCCAGGTCGATACGTCTTCACGCCGCAAGTATCAGGGAGTCGGCATCGGCCTGTCCTTGGTCAAGGAACTGGTGGAAATCCAAGGCGGCACTGTGGCCGTTGAGAGCAAGGAATCCGTTGGGACTACTTTCACCGTTCAGTTACTTTACCTGGAACCCAACAGCGCGCCGGCTGAAGCCGAGCCGGCGCCGGAAATCGCGGCGCCGGCCGTTTCCACGGGCACGGTGTCCAATGGGGAATGGTTGGCCAATCTCTACCGGCGCGCCGAGCTTTTTCCGTCCATGACCTCCGTGCAGGACTCGGTCCGGCCGATGGAGACAGTGCGCAATGGGCACCTGCCCAAAGCTCTGGTGGCAGACGACGAGCCCGACATGTTAAAGTTCCTGAAGTCCCAGTTGTCTGAGCACTACCAGATCCTGGAAGCGGTGGACGGCCAGCAAGCAATCGAAAAGGCGGTTCAATTTCTTCCGGATGTGATCCTGCTGGACATGATGATGCCGGAGAAGGACGGTTTGCAGGCGTGCCGCGAAATACGTGAGCGCACCTCGACCCAAAGCATTCCCATCATTCTGCTCACCGCCCGCGCGGACGAGGCGACCAAACTGGCCGCCCTGGATGCCGGCGCCAATGATTTCCTGCCCAAGCCTTTTTCGACGACCGAGCTTCATATCCGGGTCAAGAACCTGGTCGAGTCGTATCAATATCAACGCAGCCTCTCCAAAGAGAAACAAAAGCTCGAATCGACCATCGAACAACTTAAGGATACCGAGACGCAACTGGTCCAGACCGAGAAAATGGCTTCGCTCGGACGCTTGAGCGCGGGCATCATCCACGAGATCAATAATCCGCTGAACTTCGCCAGCACCGGGCTCTACACCCTGCGCGGCAAGGCCCGCTTGATCCCGCCCGAACAACGCGACGACTACGCCGAGACCCTCCGCGACATCGAGGAAGGCATCAGCCGGGTCAAAACCATCGTCTCCGATTTGCGCAGCTTCACTCATCCGGGCGACCGGGGCATCGATCAGGTCAAGGTCTGGGAAGTAGTGAGTTCTTCGCTGCGTTTTCTGAGCCAGGAATGGAAGGACAAGGTCGACATCCGCACCGATATCCCGGCCGACATGATCATTTGGGGGGAGAGAAACAGGCTCATCCAGGTCCTGGTCAATCTCCTGCAGAATTCCCTCGATGCCCTCAAGGAAAAGGTGTTCTCTGGCGATAAGCCTGCGATCGCGATCACGGGTCGCGCCGAACCAACCCGGGGATTGCTGACCGTCCGGGATAATGGCAGCGGCATCGATCCGAAGATCATGGACAAAATATTCGACCCGTTCTTCACTACCAAAGAGGTGGGGCAGGGCATGGGCTTGGGGCTAAGCATTTGTTATCGGATCGTGCAGGATTTTGGCGGGCGCATCACGGTGGGCAGTGAACCGGGTCAGTACTGTGAATTTGTGCTCGAGTTCCCCGTGCCGGCGCAGTCACCTCAGGCGGCCTTGCAGGCCTAGCTCCCCATGGAAAGTTTCTACGACTACAAAAAATTCGCCATCCTCTACGTGGACGATGAAGAGAAATCCCTCAAATACTTCGCCCGCGCCTTCGATGAACATTTCCGCATCTTCACCGCGCCCAACGCCGTCGAAGGCCTGAAACTGCTCGAACAACATCAGGACGAAATTGCCGTGCTCATGACGGACCAACGCATGCCGGGCGAAAAAGGCACCTGGCTGCTCGAAAAGGCACGCCAACTCCGCCCGCGCGTCATCCGCATCCTCGCCACCGCCTATGCCGACATGGATGCCGCCATCGCCGCCGTCAATACCGGCGCCATCTACAAATACATCACCAAACCCTGGGACCCGCCCCAGCTCGAAACCACCCTCAAACGGGGCCTCGAATTCTTCATCGTGCAGCGGGAGCGCGACCAACTGCTGAAGCAAAAGATCTCCGCCCTGCATAATCTGATGATCGCGGACCGCGTCGTCAGCCTCGGGCTCCTGGCCGCCGGCCTCAGCCATCACATCCGCAATTCGCTGGTCGCCGTCAAAACCTTCCTCGATCTCGCCCCCGCCAAACTGCGCGAAGAAAGCGTCGATCTCGACAGTTTGCGCAACCCCAGCTTCTGGAAGGATTACTACCAAAACGTCCAGGGCCAGATCGATCGCATCAACGGCATGCTCAAGGACCTTTACTCCGCTTCCGAAGCGTCGCCCACCGAATTCAGAGATCGCGTCCAGCTCCGCCGCACCTTCCAGTCTGTCCTCGAACAGATGCAGCCCGCTTTCAGCGCCAAGAAGGTGCGGGTCGAGAATCGTATTCCGGAGGATCTGCCGGTCCTGACCGCCAACCAACGCAAGATCCATCGGCTGTTCGAACTGCTCCTTCGCGATGAACTGGTCAGTCTCCCGCCGGGAAGTGTCGTCCAGGTCGAAGCCACGGCGCGCCAGGGCGAATCGACGCCCGAGGTGGACATCCGCCTGGCGGACAACGGCCCTGGCCTGCCCAAGGAAGCCCTTCGGCTCATCTTCGATCCATTCGCCCTCCGCAGTGATAATCCCATGGAATATGGGATCAACCTGATGGCAGTGTATTTCATTGTCCATCACCACGGCGGACGCATCGACGCCCAAAGCCTGGATGAAAAGGGCACCACCTTCCTGATCACCCTCCCGGTCGATTGTGATCAACCTGCCAAACCCCAGGAACAACAACAGTTTCTCGAGAAAGTCCTGCTGAACGAAAAACTCTGGGAAAAGCTCATGACCGCCGAGTAAATCCAGTGCGGAGTGCGGAGTGCGGAGTGCGCAATGCGGAAGGGAATGGGTGATTTTCCGTAGCCCGGAATAATGCCGAGCACGGGAGGCGATTGTTCCAAAATGGGATGAATCGCCTCTTTTTCATTTCCTCACTCCGCACCCCTCACTCCGCACTCCGCACTGGAACGGTGGTGGCGGCTTCAGGGCGGCAGCCCATCTGTCGATATCAAGATAGGGACCAATGGCGCGTCTTTATCTGCTGATCGGCTGGTTGTGCTTGGCCTGGGCGGAAACCCTTCCCGCACAGAGTCCGCCTCGATGTGTAGCCTGCCAATCCCTGATCTCCGGCAAATTCTACTGGCTGGAATCCCCCACCGTGCTGGGCAAACAACCCGTCTGCGAGAATTGCGCCAAGCTCGAGAGCGTCTGCGCGATCTGCAAATTGCCCGTCCGCCAGAATGGCCGCCAGCTCAGTGACGGCCGCTGGATTTGCGATCGGGATTTTGCGGCCGGCATTTTCGAGCAGGACGAGGCCTTGCGCATTTATGAGAGCACCTGGCGGGATCTGCAGCGGATCCTGGATGGGACGTTGCCGCGGCAGAACATCAGCGTGCAACTGGTCGACGCCGTGCAACTCAAAAAACTCAACCATGTCATGCCTTCCGAACATGATGATCGTTTGGTGCAGGGGTTGACGCGAACCCGAGCGTATACGGGGCGGCAGTTTCAACATCAGATCTATCTCATCAGCGGCCTGGGCCGCTCCCGGTTGGCGGCCGTCTGCGCTCATGAATACACCCACACCTGGGTGCAGGAGAATGTGCCGCTGGAGCGCGAACTCGATCACGACACCGTGGAAGGGTTCTGCGAACTGGTCGCTTACAAGCTGATGTCAGAACGAGGCGACGAACTGGAGAAACGAGTGATCCTGGCCAATGCTTACACCCGCGGCCAGGTCAATGCCTTCGTCCAGGCCGAAGCCCAACACCACTTCCACCGCATCGTCAAGTGGATCAAAACCGGGCAGGACGAAGTGCTCCCGCAAACCAACAGCACGCGCATTCTGGCTTTGCGCCAGGAGGCTCCCGAGCCCTTGCCCTGGCCGCCGCCGTCCGCTCTCCCGACGCCCGTGCCCGAGCGGCTGATGCTGAAAGGAATCTCTGGCACGGCCGCGCGTCCTTTCGCTCTGATCAATGATTGCACCCTGACCCGCCGCGAGCAGGGCCGCGTCCGCGCGGGCCATACCAGTCTGCTGGTGTTTTGCGTGGACGTCCGGCCGCGCTCGGTCGTCGTCCGCATCGAAGGCGTGCCCGGACTGACAGAATTAGCTTTGGGAGACGAGGGCGTGGCCATTCCCACATTCACCAGCAACGCCCGAACCGTGGCCCGGACGGACCGTCGCTGAAGGAATTCCAACGCCCGCACGCCGGCAGCCGGGCTTGGCCCACGCCGTTATCCACCTTACCAAGCCAGCGGCGACTCAACCGAATCGCGGCCACTTCAAGCCGGTCTGATGTCCAGCACCGGTTTGCCCAACACGTGGGCCAGAGGCTGCACCCCCAGGCCGGGTTGGGACGACGCCGCCAGCCGGCCGGCTTGCCGGCGCGGGGCTCCTTCGGCAATCGCACGTGTGACGTAACTGTTGAAGTCCGTGGTCGTGAAAAGAAACTTCGGGGGCGTGCTGTGAGCCAGATGAGCAATGGCCGCCGTCACGATATCTCCGCCCCAACTGTCTTCCAGGGTCATCCCGATCCCCAGCGCGACACAAAGCTCGCGCGCTTGCCGCGCTTTGGTCAGCCCGCCGAATTTACTGATCTTGATATTGACGACGTCCATCGCGTGATCGGCGCTCCCGCGCAGCAGCACGTGGATCGAGTCAATCACTTCATCCAACACGAAGGGATGATCGGTGTGCCGCCGCACGGAGAGACATTCCTCGTAACTTAAACAAGGTTGTTCGATATAGACGTCGATGTCCCGCACCGCCCGGACCACGCGCATCGCCTCATGCAGGCACCAACCGGTGTTCGCATCCGCCACCAACCGGTCTCCCGGCTGCAACTGCGCGGCCGCCGCGCGGATGCGTTGGATGTCCGTGTCGGGGTCTCCGCCCACTTTAAGCTGGAACCGCCGATAACCTTCCGCGCGGTATGCGGCCACCCGTTCCGCCATGGCTTCAGGTTCATCCTGCGAAATGGCTCGATAAAGCCCGAAATCATCCCCGTAACGGCCGCCCAGCAACGCCGACACTGGCAGACCGGCCGCTTGACCCAAAATGTCCCAGCACGCCATGTCCACCGCTGACTTCACGTACGGATGCCCCTTCAAGACGGTGTCCATCCGCTGATTGAGCTGCTCGAGGCAGCAGGGGTCGTGTCCTAATAAGTGTGGCGCCAATTCGGCCAGGCCAGCCCGGACTCCCGGCCCGTAGGCAGGCAGGTAGGCCGCGCCCAGCGGACACGCTTCCCCATGCCCGACCAAGCCCGCGTCCGTTTCCACCCGCACGACGGTGCTGTCGAACACGGTCACGGTTTTGTTGCCGGCCCATTTGTAGCTGCCTTCGCGAAGTGGGAGATCCACTTGGAAAGCCTGGATTCTCGTGATGCGCATGGCCAGATTCCAACTGCGGAACCAGCCGATTGGCAAGTGAAGAGCATTGGCCTCATGCCTCAGGATGGGCACTCCAGGTGCGAAGTTCCGTCCTTGTCACGGCGCCTTGGATCAAGATACTCGGGCCCCATGAACCCCGCATTTCGCCTGTCTTCGGTCTATGGTTTGATGATCTCCGGTTTGATCCTCTCCTGGCTTCCATCTCCAGCGCTGGCCCATTCGGCCGTGGAAGCGGTGCCGCGTCCCGATCAGTGGTGGAAAGATCGGCATCAAAGTTTCAATACGCGCGTGCAGGAAATCGGTGCCAAGGCCCAAGTGATCTTCATCGGCGATTCCATTACGCAGGGTTGGGAAAACGAAGGCAAAGAGGTCTGGGCCAGGTATTATGCGCACCGCAACGCCATTAATTTGGGCATCAGCGGAGACCGCACCCAGCATGTGCTCTGGCGTCTTGACCATGGCAACCTGGAAGGACTCAAACCCAAAGCCGCCGTGCTCATGATCGGCACCAACAATTCCAATGGTGAAGATAATTCCCCCGGCCAAATCGCCGACGGCGTGACGGGCATCGTCCGCAAACTGCGCACCAAACTTCCCGATACCCAGATCCTGCTCCTGGCGATCTTTCCCCGCGGCGAGAACTACAATGCGCAACGCGGCAAATTGGCCATGATCAATCAGGTCCTGCGCCGCGCCGCCGACGGCAAGATGGTGCATTGGATTGATTTCGGAGATCGTTTCCTTAACGACGACGGGACATTGCCGAGCCAGTTGATGCCTGATTACCTGCATCTCTCGCCTCAAGGCTATGGGATCTGGGCGGAATCAATTGAGGAACAGCTCTCCTCTATCCTCCGGGATAAACCGATCAAACCCGGGCCATGAAATGGCCACCCCCACGCGTAGCAGCCGACGTCAGGAGGCTCACTTGGAGACTCAATTCGAACCCGATAAATCTATGTTGCGGTCCGCGCGATTTCGGCTCGTTTTGGCTCTCGGGTTTCTTCTCGGCACGTTCGGCGGCGTCCCGGCGCCCGCCGCCGAACCGCAGCCAATCAGCCTGTGGCCGGCATCCGCGCCAGGGGAGAAAGGCGACATTGGTGAGGAACGCGACGTGACCACGTCCAAAGATGGACTGGTGGCCGGCCGGCCTGTAATCCGGTTAGGAAACGTCAGCAAACCAATGATCAGCATCTACCGCCCGGCCCCGGGTCACGATACCGGGACGGCCGTGTTGGTGTGTCCGGGTGGCGCCTATCACATCCTGGCCCTGGACCTGGAAGGCACGGAAGTTTGCGCATGGCTCCAGAGCATCGGCGTCACGGGCGTCCTCCTGAAGTATCGCGTCCCCAAACGGACTGGGCTGGAGAAACACGTGGCGGCATTACAGGATGCGCAGCGCGCGCTCGGGCTGCTTCGCCATCGCGCCGGCGAACTAAAACTCGATCCCAAACGCCTGGGCGTGCTGGGCTTTTCGGCCGGCGGCCATTTGGCCGCGGCGCTGAGCCTCAGTTCGATGGAGCGCTCTTACCCGGCGCTGGATGAGGCCGACCAGACGAGTTGCCGACCTGATTTCGCGCTGCTGATCTACCCGGCTTATCTCACGGTGAAGGAACAGGGAGACAAGATCGCGCCGGAACTGAACGTGACGTCCAATGCGCCACCGACGTTTGTGGCCATGTCGCAGGATGACCCGGTGCGGGTTGAGAACGCGCTTCATTACACCTTGGCCTTGCAGAAGGCGAAGGTCCCCGTGGAATTGCATCTGTATCCCAGTGGCGGCCACGGCTACGGTCTGCGCCGAACGGAAAAACCCGTCACCACTTGGCCGCAACGCGCCGAGGACTGGCTGCGCAGCGTGGGGGTGCTTGGGGCCCGCGCTGAGCCCGCAAGGTGATCGCGTTGGTCACTGGCGCTGGTGCGAACATTTTCTGCCATTCTCACCCCCACCCTAGCCCTCTCCCCGTTGAGGGGAGAGGGATTCTCCCGGTCAGCATGTTAAATACTCACGAGGTCACGTTCGTTCCAGGGGCAGCGCTCGAATGCGCCCCAAGGTGATCCGTGATCATTTGCCGCCCTTGAACATCTCGGCGGCCATCTTCAGACTGAGTTTTTGCATGGTGACCTGCTGCGCCTGAAACTCGGTCCACTCCTTCAGTTGCTGTGGTGTGAGCACCGTGGCGGCGCGGTCCAGAACGCGTTTGTTAAAATTCTCTTGCCACTGAAATTGTTGCTCCTGCGCTTCCGCGTTCATTAATTTGGAGAGGCCGGCGGGGTCCGACTCCTGATCGTTACCAAAGACAGACGGCGTCTTGGTCCGCTCTTCCTTCATGAGCTGGATCAATTGTTTGTACTGATCGTCGGTCAGGGTGGTGTCGCTGCCGGCAAACTCATCTTGAAACTGGTTTAGCATCGTGCGGTCGCCCATCGATTTGCGGTAATCCTGGTATTGGGCGTATTTTTCGTCTCCCAGCAGAGCTTTGATCTGGTCGCTGGCGGCCTTCTGCTTTTCGGTGAGCGCATTGATCGCATTCGTTTTGAGGGTGCCATCGCCGCTGAAGAGGTTAACCGCGTCGTCCATCGTATTCATCTGAGAATCGAGCAGGAGATCGGACAATTGTTTCTGCTGATCGGGTGGAAGATTCAATTCCTTAAACATGGGGCCGTACATTTTTTTCGCCACCGCTCTCTGCTGGTTCTGCAACATCTCCTTCATCGCCGGGTCTTTCATCATTTTCTGCAGCATCTCGCCGACGGCGTTCCGGGAGGCCGGGGCTTCGGCGTTGGGCGCTCCCGGGATGATTTGTTTGGTCAAGGCGGCGACATTGCTCACTTGTTTGGCTTCCGATTGCCGAAGCTGCGTGGCCAGATCAGCCAGCTCTGCGTTTTGCTTCTCAACCCGAACGCGCTCACGCTCGGCTTGCGTCAGGCGCTGTTCCTGGACCAGCCGCGCCGCGGATTCGGCCTGGGCCGCGGCGGCGGCGGCGCGTTCGCGCTCTCTGGCCACACGGACCTGCTGGACCAGCAAAGCGCCCGCGCCGCCCGCCGCCAGCACCGCGATCAGCCCGAGGTGAATGATGTTTCTTTTCATGGACGTGTGGTGGAAGCGCCTCAACGCGCTATGACCTGATGCTCGATACACTAGTCCTGAAACAAGCGAGTTTAAAGCTGGATTGGCGGAAGGACATTAAACGAGGATTTTCAAACCAATTGTTGCTAGGTTCAGTGCTGCGAAGGGCGATAAACGATCACAATTCGATCCGGAACGCTCTTTTCAGCGCG
>DATLUX010000203.1:0-9001 GCA_035577805.1 Verrucomicrobiia bacterium | reverse complement strand
CCCGGAGGGACAACGGGTCGTGACGACTTCGCGAGACGGCAAAGCGCGTGTCTGGAATTGGCGAACCGGGCAGCTTCTGGCGGGCCCGTTTCAACACGGCAGCAATATCTGGCTGGCCCGATTTAGTCCCTTGGGAGATCGTGTGGCGACGGCGTCTGCGGACGGAACCGCCCGCGTCTGGAACGCACGGACCGGCGAGCCCATCACTCCGCCGCTGGTTCACACGGGCGAAGTCCTCACGGCGGAATTCAACCCCGACGGCCGGCTGATCGTCACAGCGTCCGAAGATCACAGCGCTCGCGTGTGGGACGCGCATACCGGCGAACCTCTCAGCCCACCTCTGCTCCACCGGGATAGTGTCCTCTGGGCCAGGTTCAGCCCGGACGGAGAAAAGGTGCTGACGGCTTCGAGAGATAACACCGCCTGTCTGTGGGATTGGCGAAGAGCAGAGAAGGTGATTCCACCGCTTCAACACACGCGAACTGTGAAACGGGCAGTGTTCAGTCCAGAGGGACGGCGCATCGCCACCTGTTCCCTGGATTTAACCGCTCGGATTTGGGATGTCGCCACAGGCCAGGCACTGACTCCGCCCATGAAAGGCGAAGAGCCGCTGGCGGAAGTAGGATTCAGTTTGGATGGCCAACGCCTTCTGACGTCGGATGCGGGCGGGAGAACACGTCTCTGGGATTCGAATACCGGTTTGCCGTTGAGCGAAACGCTCAGACTTTACAGCGCGCTTGGCCGGATCGCCTGCTGCTTTGATCCGACCGGCGAACGTATCACTGCCGGAGGCTGGGGCGGGATCGTGCGCGTATGGGATGTTCCACCGCCTCCGACTCCCGTGCCGGATTGGTTTCCAACCTTCGCTGAAGCCATTGCGGGAGTGCGGCTTGGCGCGCGCGGCAATCTCGAAATCGTTCCCACCTCAGAGTTCGCAGCAATCTCCGAACGGCTTCAACACAAGAACGATCAGGATTTCTACGCGCGCGTGGCCCGGTGGTACGTAAACGATCCTGCGCAACGAGCCATCCATCCTTTCCGGACAAACTGACTTCGGTCTGATGGATGGTGTTGTGGCGCTGGTCCATCTTCTTTCGCCGCTCTCAAGAAACTTCCACCTCGCTGGCAGATTTCGCCTTCCGATTTCGCACTGTCTGGTGTGAACACGAATACCCACAAAACCGCTGGCCGAGCGCGCCTTGGCAAACAGTTCGGAAGAATCTCAATCAAAGCGCTCTTCGCTGTCATCCTCATGCCCTTGGCCACAGCGCCCGGCAATCTGCGCGCCGCAACCCTCACCGTTACCAGCACGGCCGACGGCGGGGCGGGCACGCTGCGTGCCGCGCTGGCCAACGTCGCCGACGGCGACACAATCAACCTGTCCGTCACCGGCATTATCTACCTAACCAGCGGTGAGCTTCGAGTCACAAACAGCATCTTCATCCTTGGTCCTAGGGCGGACGCTCTGGTCATCGACGGGAACTACGCCAGCCGAGTTTTCTTCATCGGCCCCAATACCATTGTGACGATTGCCGGATTGACGATTGCCAATGGCACGGCCAGCGGCTCGGCGCCGCCTTACGGTGGCGGCATCTTCAACAACTCCGCCACTTTAACGATTAGCAACTGTGCAATCACTGGTAACTCGGGACCGGGCGCTGGAGGAGGCATCTTCAACAGGGGTGAAGTTGGCGGCAGCGCGAGCCTGACTGTCGTCAATACCACCCTGCGCGGCAACTCTTCCATCTACTACGGCGGCGCTATCCACAACGGCGGTTATTTCGGCAACGCCAGCCTCCAAGTTGTCAACAGCACATTCAATGGCAACAGTGCCCCCTATGGCGGCGCGATCTATAATGACGGATACTCCGGTCGTGCGGACCTCCAAGTCATCAACAGCACTTTGCACGGCAACTCAGCTTATCAGGGGGGCGGCATCAAAAATGCCGGCGCACTTGGGAACGCGACCGTCGAGATTCTTAGTAGCACTCTCAGCAACAACGAAGCCGTGCAGAACGGCGGCAACATCTACAACGACGGCGGCTCCGGCAACGCCAGCCTGCAGATCGGCAACAGCATCCTGATGAGCGGCGCCTCGGGCGCCAACATCAGGAACTCCGGCTCGGTGACGATCACCTCGCTCGGCTACAATCTCAGCAGCGATGACGCTGCCGGCTTCCTCAGTGCAGCGGGCGATCAAATTAATACCGACCCGAAGCTCGGCGCACTGCAAAACAATGGTGGTCCAACGTGGACTCAGGCGCTGCTGGCAGGCAGCCCCGCTATAGACGCCGGAGACGACTCACAGGCGAGTAGCATCCCCGGCGACCAGCGCGGTTACCTGCGCAACGCTGGTGCCCAGGTAGATATCGGCGCATTCGAAAGCCAGCCCATGAGTCTGCCGCTTAGGGTAGATACCATTTCGCGCACCGTCAGCGGGGGCGTCCGACTTGACTTCACCAACACGCCGGGCGCCATCATCACCGTGGTGGCCGCAACTAACGCCACACTTCCGCCGTCGAGTTGGACCGATCTTGGCGTCGCTGCACAAATCGCTCCTGGCCAATTCCAGTTCATCGACTCGCAGGCAAATTTGCCACAGCGCATGTATCGTCTATTTGCTCCTTAGTTCGTCGCGTCGGCAATGAGAAAGGAAATCCAACCATTCGTAATGTCGTCAACTTCGCTGATGGGTTTTCGCCTTCCGATTTCGCACTGTCTGGTATGAACGCCAATCTGCGCAAAACGATCGTGCGAATCATGGGCCCGCTGGCCTTCGCTTTGGCTGGACTGTTTGCGGTCGCGCTGCCGAACTGCACGCATGCCCAGTTCACTGCCGATCGCCAGACCAACATCATCAGCGGCGTGACCAATGACTGGGCGGACGACTATCTCGTAGGTTCGAACTACGTGTTCGATGCGTTGCTCATCCAGAACGGCGGCGTGCTCTCCAACAATTTTGGCATCATAGGCTACACCGCCGGAGCGAACAGCAATTTGGTCCTCGTGTCGGGCACGGGCGCGATTTGGAGCAGCCGCTCCAATCTTTTTCTGGGCTATGATGGGATGGCCAACCGTCTGATCATCACCAATCGGGCGATGGTGTTCAATGAGCAGGGCGTTGCCGGAGCCGATCCCGCCAGTTGTAGCAACATCGCGGTGGTGACGGGCGCCGGCTCGGTCTGGAGCAACCGGCTCAGTCTCTATCTTGGCGGCAATAGTGCGGGAAACAGTCTGCTCATCAGCAATCAGGCGAAGGTGTTCAATGATTATGGCTATATCGGTTACTACACGAACAGCGCCAACAATAGCGTCATCGTGAGCGGCCCGAACTCCGTCTGGAGCAACCGTTCTTCCCTCCACGTCGGCGAGTCGGGTGCAGACAACAGCCTGGTCATCAGCAATCAGGGGAAAGTGTTCAACGACGAAGGCGACATGGGCTGGAATTCGAGCGGCAACCACGTACTGGTGACCGGCAGCGGTTCAGTCTGGAGTAATCGCAGCGCTTTGTTCGTGGGCGCGTCGGGCGGTGGAAACAGTCTGGTCATCGGCAATCAGGGGAAGGTGTTCGACAACTATGGAGGCGTAGGCGCCTATTCCGGCAGCAGCAACAACAGCGTGGTGGTGACCGGTCCAGGGTCGATTTGGAGCAATGCATTCAACCTGACCGTCGGCATCAACGGCGGGGGGAATAGTCTGCTCATCAGCAATCAGGGTAAGGTATTCGATGAAACTGGCAGCTTGGGCTATTTCAGCAGCAACAACAGTGTGGTGGTCACCGGCGCTGGCTCGGTTTGGAGCGGCGTCTCCTACATCGGCCTCTATGGCGGAGGCAACAGCCTGCTCATCAACAATCAGGGTAAGGCAATCGGCGGCCGCTACGTCGGCTACTTTACGAATAGCAGCGGCAACAGCGTGGTGGTCACCGGTTCCGGCTCGGTCTGGACTAACGACGGCTACCTGGACGTGGGTTACTACGGGCGGAGCAACAGACTGATCATCAGCAATCAGGGCAGATCGTACAACAACGTCTGCCACGTAGGGCTCTACGAGAGCAGCACCAATAACAGCGTGCTTGTGACTGACCCAGGCACGATTTGGAGCATGCAGGCCGGCAATGAAAACGAGCTGTACGTCGGCTTCTCGGGTTCCGGCAATAGCCTGGTGGTTAGCAATCAGGGCAAGGTGTTCGACGGACGCGGTTGGGTGGGTGCTTACTCCAGCAGCAACAACATGGTGGTTGTGACTGGCTTTGGCTCGGTCTGGAGCAACTCTGCCTTATCGGTGGGGTTTCATGGCTCTGCGAATTCGCTGGTCATCAGCAATGGAGGCGCGGTGTTCGGCAGCGGCGGGTTGGGCGATGCAATAAGCAGAAACAACAGTGCGGTGGTTACCGGTCCCGGGTCGATTTGGAGCGCTCCGTACGACTTGATCATTGGTCAAAATGGCATCGGCAGTGTTCTGGTCATCACGAATCAAGGCACGGTCATGAACGCGGACGGTGTAGTGGGTCTGTATTCCGGCAGCAGTAACAACGTGGTGCGCGTGGTTGAAGGTGGCACCTGGCATAACACCAACACGCTTCACGTCGGTCGGGACGGGAACGGCAACGAACTGACCATCGCTAGCGGTTCGGTATTCGCCAGCACCGCGTTCATCGGTTCGGGATACGTTACGGGTCTTCCCAGTAACAATCTCGTGCGTGTGGAGAGCGGCAACTTGATCGTAACGAATTCCGCGGGCGACGGCGCTCTGGTCGTCGGGGCCGCAGGGGGCCTCGCGAGCCTGGTTCTGAACGGAGGCGCCGTGACGGTGGATCGACTGGTTCTGACCAATGGCGTGAACAGCGTCATCAACTTCAACGCCGGCGCCCTCATCAGCAAGGGGACAGCGGTGGCGAACAGCCAGGAATTCGAGATCGGGAACAGCAGCGGCAGTGCGAACTTTCATCTGCTTGGCGGCGAGCATTGGTTTAATGACGGTCTGCGCGTCCGAGCCAAATCGTCTCTCAGTGGTTGCGGCACCATCCATGGCGACGTGGTCGTGGAGGCGGGCGGGACCGTTCGGGCCGATTGCGGCGGCGCTCTCACGTTCGCCGGCACCGTAACGAACAACGGCGTGATCATCGCGGACAGCGGAAGCGTCCTGGAATCCTCCGGCACGCTCGTGAACAATGGAACGATTCTTTTTCTCCATGGGGGAACGCTCAAGTTCCAGGGAACTTTCATCAACAACGGCATCATTCTAAACGGCGATCTGCAGCCTGCCATAGAGCGCGACGGCAGCGGCGGCTTGTTCGTCCGCTACACCGGCGCGCCCGATGTCATCTACCGCTTGCAACGCGCCGCTAGCGTGACCGGCACCTGGACCAACCTCGCCACGAACACCGCGCCCGCCTCCGGCCTCATCGAATATCACGAAACCACCCCGCCGCCCGGCCAAGCGTTCTACCGCGCCGTGCAGCCGTGACGGAATCTTCTCACTTCGCTGATAGGTTTCACTTTCCGATTTCGCACTGTCTGGTGATGAACACGAATCTGCGCAAAACCATTGTTCGAGTCAGTCTTACTATTTTGACGACGCTGGCGATAGTGCCGCTGGCGTGGGGTCAATTCACCTTCACCACCAACAACGGCGCGATTACCATCACCGGCTACAATACCGCCGCCGGTCTTAACGCGGTCATCCCCGCCAGCATCAATGGCTACCCGGTGGTGAGCATTGGGGATGGTGCTTCCGCAGCTTTCCCATCCTCCAGCATTACCAATGTGGTGATTCCTGGCAGCGTCACCAACATCGGGGCTACGGCGTTTTACAACTGCCAAAGTCTCACGAGGGTAACAATTCCGAACAGCGTCACCAGCATCGGGGGTGGCGCGTTTTACAACTGCTACAGCCTGACGAACGTGACGATTGGCAACAGCGTCACCAGCATCGGGAATTCTGTGTTTTACTACTGCATCAGCCTGAGCAGCGTGACGATCCCCAACAGCGTCACCAGCATTGAGGAAAGTGCTTTTGGCGACTGCTTCGGCCTGACGAGCGTAACAATTCCGAACAGTGTCACCAACATCGGGAATTATGCGTTTCAAGCCTGCACCAACCTGACGGACGTGACGATCCCCAACAGCGTCACCAACATCGGGAGTGGGGCGTTTGTCTACTGCCTCAGCCTGACGAACGTGACGATCCCCAACAGCGTCATCACCATCGGGAGTGAGGCGTTTAACCAGTGCTGCAACCTGACGAGCGTGACGATCCCCAGCAGCGTCACCAGCATCGGGGATCTCGCATTTTACTCCTGCACCAGTCTGACCAATATCGCGGTGAATGTATCCAACCCCAATTACAGCAGCTTCAACGGGGTCTTGTTTGATAAGGCGCAAACAACACTGATCATGTTTCCCCCGGGGTTGGGTGGGAGTTACACCATACCCAACAGCGTCACCAGCATCCGGCAATCTGCGTTTCAATCCTGCTTCGGCCTGACGAGCGTAACAATTCCGAACAGCGTCACCAGCATCGAGGGTTCGGTGTTTTCCGGCTGCACCAGCCTGACGAACGTGACGATCCCCAACAGTGTCACCAACATCGGGTTTGGTGCGTTTTCCTCCTGCTACAGCCTGACGAGCGTAACAATTCCGAACAGCGTCATCAGCATCGGGGGTGGTGCATTTGGCGACTGCTCCGGTCTGACGAACGTGACGATTCCCAACAGCGTTACCAGCATCGATGGTGGGGCGTTTTCCGGCTGCACCAGCCTGACGAACGTGACGATCCCCAACAGTGTCACCAACATCGGGTTTGGTGCGTTTTCCTCCTGCTACAGCCTGACGATCGTAACAATTCCGAACAGCGTCACCATCATCCTTGATGTGTTTGAATTCTGCACCAGCCTGACCAATATCGCGGTGGATGTATCCAACCCCAATTACAGCAGCTTCAACGGGATCTTGTTTAATAAGGCGCAAACAACGCTGTTCATATTTCCCCCGGGGTTGGGTGGGAGTTACAACACACCCAACAGCGTCACCAACATCAGGAATCATGCGTTTTACCATTGCGCCAACCTGACGGCCGTCTATTTCCAAGGTAATGCTCCAGCCCCGAACAACGATTCATCTGTTTTCTTGTCCGACCCTGCGACTATCTTTTACCTGCCGGGAACGAGCGGCTGGGGAGCTGGCTTTGACGGCAGACCCACGGCTTTGTGGTATCTGCCCACGCCTTTGATTTTGACCGGCGCGAATGGCAACAACAACTTCGGCGTGAGGAGCAACAGATTCGGTTTCACCATTTCCTGGGCCACCAACCTCTCGGTCGTCGTGGAAGCCTGCACCAATCTGGCCAATCCCCTCTGGACGCCGCTGGCCACCAATGCGCTCGTGAGCGGGACGAACTATTTCAGCGATTCCACGCCGCCGACTTTGCCCCGGCGTTTCTACCGCGCGCGACCGCAGTAGCAAGCGGCTTGTTCATCCGCTACACCGGCGCGCCCGATGTCACCTACCGCTTGCCACCGCCGCCAGCGTGACCGGCAGTTGGATCAACTTCGCCACGAACACCGCGCCCGCCTCCAGACTCCTCGAATCTCACGGAAACCACACCTCCGCCAGGACAAGTCTGTCTACCGCGCGGTGCAGCCGTGATAAAAACATTTCACTTCCCTGATAGGTTTCGCCTTCGGATTTCGCACTGTCTGGTGTGAATACAGATCTTCGGAAAACCATCGCTCAAAATACACTCATGCTGTTCGCCATTTTCGCGCTGGCCCCACTTGTGCCGCACGTTCAAGCGCAAAACGCCGTGCCGCTTTGGACCAACTACTACGACGGGCCGGTCAGCGGCAATGATTTTCCAAACGCCCTTGCAGTGGATCATAGCGGCAACGTGTTTGTCACGGGCAATTCAATAGGCATACTGGGCCACCCAGGTGCAAGTGGAACTGATTGGGCGACCGTGGCGTATTCAAGCACGGGCGTGCCCCTGTGGACCAATCGTTACAACGGACCCGGAGATGCCCTCGACTATCCAAGGGCGATTGCCGTCGACGGCAACGGAAACGTGATCGTTGCGGGGCAATCGGTGGGCAGTGGAAGCATCTTCGAAAAGAATGCTGATTTCGCAACGATCAAATACTCCGGCGGAGGCGTTCCACTCTGGACCAATCGTTACAACGGACCGGCAAAGAGCGGCGACCTCGCTCGCGTGGTAGCGGTGGACACCAACGGCAATGTGTTGGTTTCAGGAATCTCGGACACCGGATTCGGTACAAACTATGATTTCGCAACGATCAAGTATTCGAGTGCCGGTGTGCCGTTGTGGACCAATCGTTACCACGGACCAGGCAGTGGCTTCGATTACCCTTACGCCTTGGCGACAGATACTGGCGGAAACGCGATCGTCACTGGAGGCTCGGCTGGCATCAATGGCGACTATGATTACGTAACCATCAAGTATTCAAGTGCGGGCGCACGGTTGTGGACCAATCGTTATGACGGCCCGGGGCACTCTTCCGATTCGGCTTCCGCAGTGGCCGCCGACGCCGACGGCAATGTGTTCGTGACAGGGAGCAGCGGCTTCCCCACAAATGTCGATTCTGTGACGATCAAGTATTCAAGTGCGGGCATCCCGCTTTGGACAAATCGCTACGATAGCCCGGACCTGAATAACGCAGCGACTGCCCTGGCAGTTGACAGCACCGGCAACGCGTTCGTGGCGGTATCTTCGACTGACATAACGAATAATAGCTATGTCCGTTCTGCCACGATCAAATATTCATCGGCAGGTGTGGCGATTTGGACCAACTGCAACAACTACGGAGGTAATCAAATCACATTGCGAAGCAATGGCGTCGTGCTTGTCAGCGGCATTTCCCAAACGACCGCATTTTCGAGTTCCGGAGTCCCCCTCTGGACTAACTTCTACCCGGCTTCCGGGGCATATCTCGTCTGGGCTGTAATAGACGACAGCAACAACGCAGTAATGATGGGCCAGTCCA
>DATLUX010000202.1:0-28647 GCA_035577805.1 Verrucomicrobiia bacterium | reverse complement strand
CCCTGCGGTCCAGCTTCCCAGGAAATTATGTCGTGGTTCGAGCGCAGCCGACTGTCGCCAAACGAGGATTCTGCGTAATTTGTCACAGTATCTGCTCAAGCGCCTGCCGAATGATTTTCGAGGTGTAGCCGCGGCCCTTCCTTAAGTTGCACGTTGCACAAGCCACCCTGAAATTGCTCATCTCTTCGGTCTTATGTCCTCCACCGATATTCGGAATGACGTGGTCGATATGCCATCCATACCTACCGCGCTGTGAGAGCTTCCAAACTTTGCCGCACAGATGACAACGATGGCAACTGCGCTTCCAGATCGTTCTCACTTCCGCCAGAGAGAAGCGCTTTCTCTTGTAGACAACGATAGGACCACACAACGTCTCGTCTGGATCATCACTCGGGCTGGCCGGTTGTGAAGCGCGACCTGGATCGCGGGGGCCAAAATGCCGAGCTGGAGGTATGGGATTTGGAAAAAGTTCAACGCGTGCTTCATGCCCGCGGCGAACCAACCTTGAAATTCCCTTCACCCGCTCCACTGATTTCAAGGCACTTACGAGAAAGTGCAAGTAAAGTGCAATTAAATCGGAAGCTCGCGCGGCAAAGACCGTCACGTTGATCTGTCGCTCTCACTGAACCAAATGTCTTCGTCGTTTGGTGAGAAGCCGAGGGCGATTCGAAGCCGTCTACTTCGCGGAAATGGAGGACGGGTTCACGGAAGAGTGTTTCTCCTCGTATTCGAAAAAATCAAAGTCCGCAGCCTTGCCTGCCCCTGCCAAATCCTGACAAGCCATGCCAATGAATGCGCCGGTGAAATGGGCTTGGCCGGGAGCAACGCACTCGTCCGAAAGAATGCTCGCGTCAAATTGTTGCGGCAGCCAGCGCCAGCCATTGTCCACTCCTTCGGCGCGATAGGCGAAGCGCATTCGTTCGTAGTCCACTTCGACGCGCAAGTGAACGGGCTTGCCAGCGGGAACCGGAATGAGCGGTGTGAAGGCATCGGCTTGCGGCAGGTCCGGGACGCAGGACATCACGCGGAGATGCTTGCCGACGGTTTCGTCGTGCGACACGTAAAGGTAATGGAACTTGGTGCTGTTGTAGTAGCAGACAAGTCCGGCGAGATGCTGAAAATGTTCCGGCTCGAATTCGATGACGGTGGAGGCGCTGAAGCAGTGCGATTGCTGACGGCGGGCAACGAGTGATTGGCGAAACAGACTGCCAACGGTTTCCCCTCCGAAGAGCCGAAGATAGCCCGGACGCGCAGTCAGGCTAAAAATCTCTTCCGGGGACGGTGTTCGCAACCACTGGAAATCTATCGGGAGTTCGGGCCCATGGAAATCTTCACGCACCGCCGCAGCCGGAAATTCACGCGCAGCCAAACCTGGCGCTGGCGTCTCGATGGTAGGAACGCCTTCCCCATCGAGCGTGCGCAGCCAATCATCCTCGCCCCAAATCATTTTCTGAATAGCGGTCTCGCGACCGAGGGTGCAACGGCCGCGTTCGGGGAGCGGCCGGCCGACGAGATAAGCCATGTAGGTTTCGCCGGTCTCCGTCTCGACTAAACTGGCGTGGCCGGCGCGCTGTAGTTCGGCATCAGGCCGTTGCCGTGCGCTCATGATGTAAGCGTCGGGATGCAGTTCGTAGGGACCGGTGAGGTTGCGCGAGCGCGCCATTGTGACGGCGTGATTCCAATTCGTTCCACCTTCGGCAGTGAGCAGGTAATACCAACCGTTGCGTTTGTAGAGGTGCGGCGCCTCGGTGAAGCCAAGCGCCGTGCCTTTGAAAATGTTCACGCGCTCGCCAATGAACTTGTGCTCCTTCACCGAATATTCCTGCAACACGATTCCGGCGAAGCGATTGTTTCCCGGTCGGTGATCCCAAAGCATGTTCAGGAGATACTTGCGACCGTCGTCATCGTGAAACAGCGAGGGATCGAAGCCGCTGCTGTTGAGATAAACCGGATCGGACCAGTCGCCGTCGATGCGAGGGCTGGTGACAAGGTAGTTGTGGAAGTCGCGCATGGACGCACCGCTCGCGCCGGCGACACTCGCGCGGCCAAAACGCTTCACGTCCGTGTAGATGAGCCAGAACAATCCATCGGCGTAGCTGAGGCACGGCGCCCAGATGCCACAGGAGTCCGGGTCGCCGAGCATGTTGAGTTGACTGGCGCGATTGAGCGGACGCGTGAGCAATCGCCAATGAACAAGATCGCGCGAATGATGAATCTGCACGCCGGGGAACCACTCGAACGTTGAAGTCGCGATGTAGTAATCGTCGCCGACGCGAACGATCGATGGATCAGGATTGAAGCCGCGAAGAATTGGATTGCGGATGTTCATGCGGGTTGCCTTTCCGAAGCAGCGGAGCGGCGCGCGGCCAGTTCCCGTTCGATTTCATCCACGCGTTTCTGGTCCAGCGGATAGATGAGAAGCGCGGCGGCTTTGAGCAGCGCAAACAACGCGGGTCCGATTGAGAACGCGAGAGCAATGCCGAGCAATGCCGTGGCCGTCTGTGTCGCCGCGCCTTTCACATAGCCAAACTGCGCAAGGAACAATGGGACGAGAAAACCTCCGATCAAAATCCCGGCCTTGATGGAGAACAGCGACGCCGAGTAGATAAGCCCAGTCGAGCGCCGGCCGTATTTGACCTCGCCGTAATCCGCCACATCGGCATACAGCGCCCAAGTCAGGGCGGAAGTCGGACCGGCGCAGAACTGGGCGAGGATGTTGAGGGCGATCATCAGCCCGAATTGTCCCTTCGGAACGAAGAAGAATGAAAGAAAACAGAGGCCTGTAATCAGGCTGAGCACGGCGGCGTAATATTTCTTGTCAATCCTCCGTGCGATAGGACCGAGACACATCGTGCCCAACACTAGGCCAAGTGCTCCGCTAGCGAGAAACAAAGTCGTGCGATCCAATCCCAACATCACGGGAGCAGAACCATAGCCCTGCACATACTTGAAATAGAAAATGGTGCTGCCCGACCTCAGCGCTGAAAAAGCGTTCGAGAAGATCGACGTGATGAGCAGCACGACCCACGGCCAGTTCTTGAATAGTTCGCCCAACTCTTCACGCGCATTGGTCTTTTGTTGAGACGGCGGCCTTACGCGCTCTTTCGTCGTGGCGAAGGTGATCAGAATCAGCACCACCGACACAACGGCGAATATCGCCATGGTTAGTTGAAAGCCTCGAATCTCACTCTCCGCCCCAAGGTGTTTGACGAGCGGACGGACAAACAACGAGATCAGGAACGCCGCCCCGAAGGCGCCGATGAACCGGCAAGTGGACGCGACGGTGCGCGTGCGCGGCGACGGACTGATGACACCCAACATCGCTGAATAGGGCACATTGATCACGGTGTAGCTCACCATCATCAGCGCGTAAGTGATGGCAGCGTAGGCGATCTTGCCATTCGGCCCGAAGTCCGGGCCGGCAAACATCAGATAACCGCAAATGCCGTACGGAATCGCGCCAAACATCAGATACGGCCTGAACTTCCCCCATCGGGTGTTAGTCCGGTCGGCAATCAAGCCCATGATCACGTCATCAAAGGCGCCGAACGCCCGCACCAACGGAATCAACCAAAGGAGTGCCGTCGCCGGAATGCCCCACACATCCACGTAGTAGTAGGTGAGGAAAATGTTGAACGTCTGGAAAAAGAAATTCGAAGCCGTGTCGCCAAGGGCGTAGCCAACGTATTCGCTCGGCTTGAGGCGTTCGCCGTCGGCAGGAGTGGTTTGCGTTGGTTGATTCGGCATTCGCTAGCGGCAACGTCGCGCTACTTGCCCGCATCCACCTTGTAGCCCGGCAGCGAAAGCATCTTCAACAGTCATATCGCGAGTATCGCGAGTCATTTGTTGGTCGCGGTCTTCTTCGCCTCGGCAATGACAGCGTCAAACGCGGGCTTCGGTTGACTGTTACCATCGAACAAAAGCGGCTTGCCATTGGCGCGCCAGGAGTTCGCGTCGTTCGCACCCCAAAATGTGACCATCTTCACGGAGTCGCGGTGCTTGAGGAACGCGCGGAAAATTCCGGCGTAAGCGTCGGTCAGTTTTTTGTCGGCGTCGCTGACGAGTCCGCCTTGAGTTGTCGCGGCGTTGTTGGCGATGTCCGCTCCGAAACCGCGCTGCCCGCCGGCCGCACTGTTCACGTCCAATTCCGTGATGTGAATGGGCAATCCGAGTGTGGCGATTTCGGTTAGTGATTGATCCATCGTGTCAAAGGTCGTCGAAACATTGACATGCGCTTGCGAGCCGATGGCTTGGACGGGCACCTTCTGCGCCTGCAATGACTTGATCAGCGTGATGAGCTTTTTGCGCTTGGCTGGATTTTCCAATCCATAGTCGTTGTAGCGAAGAATCGCATCGGGGTCCGCCTCATGCGCGAACTGGAACGCCTTGGCGATGAAATCCGGCCCGATGATTTGCAGCCAGAGAGAATTGCGTAGCACATTCGTGCCGCTACCGTCGGCCAGCGCTTCATTCACCACATCCCAACTTTTGATCTTGCCCTTGTAACGACCGACGACCGTGTGAATGTGATTGCTCATTCGTTCGAGCAACTCATCTCGCGACGCGCGCGGGCCGTTGAATGCACCGAAGCCGCCAAATCCACCGCGCCCAAATCGGCCCGGACCCGGCGCGTTCGTGTTCGCCGCGGCGGGCGCAGCATTGGTCGCCGACGCGGGCGGTGGATTAGTTCCGGCGAAAACCCAGTTCGGCGTTTGGCTGTGCCACACGAGCGTGTGCCCGACGACCGTCATATTGTTGCTCAAACCAAAATTCACGAACGCATCCGCCGCGCTGAAATCATAGCCGCCCGCACCTTCGCGCGGATGAACCAGTTGCCACTTGAGATCGTTTTCGGGCGAGATCTGGTTGAACTGTTCCTTGACGAGAGCAACGTCCTTAGCGCTCTGCTCCGCACTTCGGCGGAATCCTGCGCTGCCCGTGACCATGTTGCGGTTGACCGCAGTGCCGACGAGGAAATGTTCTTTGAAAGTTTCCTTGAGCGAGGCGGGTTGGTCCGCGAACGCGCCCACCGCGACGGCGAGCAATGCGGCTGGAAGCAAACGCTGTGTGATGGCTTTCATGATGCTTTTACTCCGGCACAAGCTTGAAAACTTTCCCGCGCGTGCCGACCGCGGAGTTGATTCCGTTGGCCAGCACGTAGAGTTCTCCGTCCGCGTCTTCACCCAGCGCCCAGATGAAGGACTTGATTCGTCCGTTGGGAAAATCTTTCAACGCGAGCGGTTGAACAGTCCAGCGCACGCCGGTCCCGACCGAGGGAATGGTCGCCACCAACATCGTGCCGTCGGGAATGGCCATGCTGCGCGACCAATCGGCGAAAATGTATTTGCCGGCGAACGACGGGAACGCCTTGCCCCGATAGACATAACCGCCGGTCACTGTGACGCCGTAAGACTCGGGATCGGTGCCGCGCCCGCGCAATGTCTTGTAAACGAACACGGGATCGACGAACGGCATGCCGTCCGCCCCGACGGTCACGGCGTTAGTCGGGGCCTTGAGCGGACTTTTGGGGTCGAATCCGTCAAAGCCTTCGCGCAAGCGCCAGCCATAGTTGCCGCCGTTGACGACGACGTTGATTTCCTCCCAACGATCCTGGCCGACATCCGCGACGATCAGGTCGTGCTTGCCGCCGCGGTCGAAGGAAATGCCCCACGGATTGCGGAAGCCGTAGGCAAAAATTTCCGGTGAACCCTTTTTGCCGTCGGCATAAGGATTGTCTTTCGGAATTCCGTAGGGAGTTCCATGATCCACATCGAGACGCAAAACTTTGCCCAGCAAGGTGTCTAGCTTCTGTCCGTTTCCCTCCGGCGGATGTCCGCGTCCGCGCGCCACATCACCGACATCGTGGAAAGCACCACCGTCGCCCACAGTCCAATACAGAAAACCATCCGGCCCGAACGCGAGGCGCCCGCTGTTGTGATTCCAATCCGGCTCGTCGATTTCCAGAATGACGCGTTCGGAAGTTGGATCGGTGGGGGAGAAATCAGCAGCGGCTTTGAATTCGCTCAAGCGTTCCGTGTGGTCCCACTTTTCTGGCGCACTGGTTCGACGTGGGGCGCTATAGACTGCGTAGAACTTGTGATTGGACTTGAACTGCGGGTGCAGGGCCAGTCCAAGCAGTCCGCGCTCCTCCATGCCTTTGCCAAGTGTGACGATTTTCTGCCGCAGATCCAGGAACGGCTGTTCGGATTTTTTCCCATCGCGGTCAAGCAGTTGAACGGTCCCTCCTTGCTCCGAGATGAGCAGGCGACCCGTATCGTCGGGAATGGCAACCAGTGCCATCGGCGCGCCTAGTCCCTCGGCGATCAATTTCAGGCCGACGTTGGAGGCGGAGTTTGTTTCGGCCCCCGTCGCAGGCAGCGAGGGCGCCTGGAGGGCAGCCAGCAGGCCGACGGCGAGCCAGCGCAAATGCGAGTGATAATTTGAATCGAGGGTTTTCATTGGCAGCACGGCATTTTTGAGGCTTGGATTGTCGGGCTTCGTTGGTAATCAAGGCGACAACCTGATCTTAACGTTCTTCAGCGGCGTCCCGGCCTTGTCTGTCAGGCGCATGGCCCCCTGCCAACTGTTCTGTTCGTTGGTGATTTTGAACACGATAACATTGACGCCTTTCTTCAAAGTGATCCTTCCTTTGTCCGCATCGAGCATGAGCGGGCGCGCCTCAGTGAATGCGTAGATGTCCACGCCATTGAAGTAGATGCGTCCCTGGTCATTGCTGCCCACCGCCACGGTCACGTCGGGAACATCCTGGTCACACTCGAGGTAGCTGACCATGTATCCAGCGACGTGGTCATTGATGGACTTCAAAGTTTCGTTGAAGTCGAAGTAATTGGTGGAAGCGGTGACGTTTCGCCAGCTCAACTCCTTGCTACCGCTTTTGACCTTGTCTCCGGCCTTGGGACGAAGCGCAGACTCGTTTGTAATTTGGTCCTTGAGTAGCGCCTCGGCGCAAGTTTCCCCGTCGGGCAGCGCGATGGGCGCGAGCATGACCCAATCGCGAATGTATCCCTCCGGGTCGAGGCTCAAGGTGTCGGCCGCGTCGGCCTTCGAGAGCAACAGCGCCCACAAGACAACCGAACCGATGGCGGAGAAATGCTTCTTCATGATCACTCGAACGGGTTGGGTTTCTTCACCGGCACCGTGACGCCGTCTTTCGGCGGCGTCTTCAACGTGTCAAGGAACGCGAGGATGTCGGCGAGCTCCTGTTCCTTGAGCAGCACACCGAGCGGAGGCATGGGCGAAATGGTCAGGCTCTCAAATCCTTTTGCGAGCTTGGCGTTCGGGTCCATGAGGCTTTCGGTAATGTAAGCCTTGTCGGCGCGGACGGCGATGCCGTCGAGGATGGGGCCGACGTCGCCGCCTTTGCCGTTGACGGTGTGGCAGGCGGCGCATTGTGTCGTGGGGTTGTTGTAGAACAAATCTTCACCACGTTTCGGATCGCCCGCCGTGATTTTCACTTCGTTCTCGCCCACGCCGGTAACTTTGTGGATCCGGCCGAGCAACGTGAGGGCGTCGTTCAGGAACGCGTCGTCCTTGTTGACGGGAACGCGGGAGAGTTGAGCGACGACAGTTTTGATTTCGGGAATGGTCTGGAACTCCGCGAGCTTCACGAACGCGGCTTCGCGCGTGATCAAGTCGGGGTCTTGAACCACTGCGCTGCTGAAGAAGAGCTTGCTCCCCGCCTCGGTTCCGGGGAGGGCGCGAACGGCGTTGCGGCGCACTGCCGAATCCTTGTCGAGCAAGGCCGCCTGATGCGAATCCTTGTCGAGCACGCCGATGCCTTCGAGGGACCAGAGCGCGTGGATGGCGCCAGTTCCGCCAGTGCCGGAACGCACGCGCTTCTTCAACGCAGGTGCAGCGTCGGTCATCTTGTTATCCACGAGCAGGCGCTGCGCGGTGAGGCTCCAGAACATGTTGCCGCTGTCGAGCGCGGCGACGAGTTCGGAGGACTTCGCTTTGGCGAGTGATTTGCTCGAACTCTTCGGCGCGTCCTTCCACACGACGCGGTAGATCCGCCCGTGAGTCTGGTCACGCAAGTTGTTCGAGGTCATGTAGGCGCCACCGCGTCCGGTCGTAGCCTGGACCCCCGCGGACTGCGTGCTCGGAGTCGGGTTGTGCTGGATGACGAAGCTGTAGAAATCGATCACCCACACCGCGCCATCGGGACCAACATCGGCGAAGATCGGCGACATCCATTCATCGGTGCTGGCGAGCAGGTTGCCGCCGTCGAGCGCCTTGTAGCCACCGCCATCGCGCTGAATGTCCATGATACCGATGAGCTTCGCGGTCGGCTCGGTGACAAGGGCCTTGCCTTGCAAGCGCGCGGGCAGCGCGTCGCTCACCATGAAGGCGTGGCCCGCCGCCGCAGTGTAGCCGCCGAAGTTATCGACCATACGGACGTTTGGCGTGTTGGGATGCATCCGCATTCCGGGAGCCATAGACTTGGCGGAAGCAAGGCGGCGAACATTGGCGCTGGCCGCAGGGGCCTCGGGAGTATTGTTGTCGCCGAGTCGATAGCCGGGGCGGAATCCACCACCGCCTCCTCCTCCGCCTCCTCCACCACCACGCCGTCCGAACCCGGCCTGCGTCGGGTTCAAAATGGTCGCAGGCAGATAGCCGTAGAAAGTTGGGTTGCCATTCGCCGTCGAGCCGAAGACGTCGCCGAACGCATTCTGTCCGAAGCCCCAGGTATTGTTGTTGAACTGATAGAGGAACTCCAACGCCGAGCCATCGGCCTTGAAACGAAACACGCCTTGTCCGAACTGAAGTTCATTACCGCCGACGTTGCCGCGGAAATTCGAGTAGCCGACCGCGCCGTAAAGCCAGTTATCGAAGCCGCGACCGAGATTGCTTTGCATTGCGTGCGTGTCGCCAGTGCCCCAGCCCGGAAGAATGGCCTGTCGGACATCGGCCTTGTCATCGCCGTCTGTGTCTTTGAGGAAAAGCATGTGGCGCGCTTCCGACACCATGACGCCACCGTTCACGAAGGTGAGCGACGTGGCGAGGTTCAACTTGTCGGCGAAGATGGTGAACTTGTCGGCCTTGCCGTCACCGTCGGTGTCCTCGCAAATTTTAATGTCGGCCTTGCCCGGCTCGCCTTCGTTCACGAGACCGTGCGGATAATCGCGCGCTTCGACGATCCACGCTCGACCGCGCTCGTCCCAGGCCATGTAGATGGGCTTCACGACGTCCGGCTCGGCGGCGAAGAGTTGCAGATCGAAATCTGCCGGCACCTGCGTGTAGCGCATGCTCTCCTTCGGAGTGAGAGGAGACTGGAACTTAACTGGTTCTGTGCGGCGCTCGTAGTTCGGCACTTCGCCGTCCAGACGCTTCAACGCAGGACGCGAGGCAAGTGACGTTTCCCAATCCGACTTGGTCTTCTTGCTGATGGAGCCGAAAACCGCTTCCCGCAGAACCGAATCCGCCGGGCGCTTGCCATCGGTGTATTTGATCAGCCCGTTACCCGCACTCTTGAAACCATCGAGCATCTTCTGCTGGGCTGCGCCAACCTCGGCGTCAGGCATCACTACCACCGCATCGAAGTGTTTCAGATACGTCTCGGTGAGATCGGTGGCATCGGCGCGATGATCGAAATAGATCGCCTCGGGCGCGAGCGTCTGGCCAGGCAAATAAATATAGTTGGTGCGCGGGCCACCAAAGCCGCCGCCACGACCACCACCGCCGACGCTGACTGAGCCGAGATACAGCACATGCAGCGGCCTATCCGGCACGTCCGCTGCCAGAGTGTTGAGGACGATCAACCCTCCCGTCAGAAGAGTCAGAATATTCTTGGTGTTGTTCATGTACGAATCAGTCACCCTGTTTTTATGCGTAGTGAGCCGAGTTGCTATTTCTCCGTGGGTTTAAAAATCAGTTGCGAGAACAGGTAGAGCGCCTTCTTCCAATGCTGGAAGTCGTGCGCGTGTTCGTCCACGTGCCAGATGTGCGGCACGTTTTTTTCTTTCAAGTAAGCGTGAACGTTCTGGCTGATGCGGATGAGGCCGTCTTTGTTGCCGCAGGAGACATAGAGGAGCTTCAACTGCTTCGTCGCCTTTTCGGGATCGGGCACGAGTTCCGCCGGCGGCTTCGTGTTCGGTGCAGAGGAGAAACCGCCGACCCACGCGAAGGAGTCGAGGTTGGCCAGCCCGAAGTTCAACGATTGCCCGCCCCCCATGGAAAGGCCCGCTAGCGCGCGGCTTTCTCGGTCCGCTTTCGCCGAATACTTCGACTCGATGAACGGGATGAGACTGCCGAGCAAATCCTGGTCGAACTTGCCGAATGCAGGAGCGGTCGCCATCGCATTGGGGCCGGGCCGGTCGTCCGCCTGCGCGCGACCGTTGGGCATCACGACGATCATCGGCAGGGCTTTCTTGTCCGCGATCAGATTGTCGAGAATGACCTCGGGATGGCCGCCGCGCCGCCATTCTTCTTCATCGCCGCCGATGCCGTGCAGTAGATACAGCACTGGATACTTTTGGTCGGCGGAATAGTTGGCAGGGATATAGACCAGCGCCTTGCGTTTGTTGCCGACGGATTTCGAGTCGTACTCCACCATCTCCAACTTGCCGTGCGCGATGCCTTCGCGCGCTTTGTCGAAGCCGTCCGCCGGATTCGGGAATGCCGGCTTGTCGTCCGGTTTCAACTCGATAGGCCCACCGAATCCACGGCCGCCACCACGTGGGCCTTGCCCGCGCTCGCCGGGCACTGCAGGACTTTGCGTGGCACCGTCGCGTTTCGCGGTGGCCTCCGAAGAACCGAAATCACCGACCTTGCGTGTGAACTTGATCTCATCGGCGGTGATTTTCCCCGTGTAAGTGATGTTGATTTCGTTGTCCTGGATCTTCAGCGGCTCGACGAAAGTCACCGTGTCGCCTTCAACCTTCCCTTCCTTCAACTCGGCTTCGCGCTTTTCGCCGTCGCGTTCCACGCTGGCTTTGCCGGTGACGCTCGCTCCGTCTTGCTTGAGCGTGAAGGTGTATTTCTGCAAACCACGCTGCGTGTTGAACTCCGCTTTCCACGTGCCGGTGACATCCGCTGCGAAAACTGACAACGAAGAGACTGCAAGAGTCAGGAGTGTGAGGTGAGTTTTCATGGGCCGTGATGATTGAGTGCGTGAGCAGGATGAAAGTTACGATCAATCCTTGAACAACAGTGGCGCAAACTCGTGCAGGCTGCGTCGCCAGCTCAACCACTCGTGCGCGGTGTTCGGCGATTCGTAAAACACGGCCTTCACGCCAGCTTCTTTCAGCGCGGCAGTTGTCGCTTTCGGATCTCCGCCGCGAGTATTCGGGCCGAGTTCCTTGCTGCCGTAGCTAATGAACACGAGTTTCACGTTCTCCTTGAACTTGGCCATGTCTGTGATGTTTGTGACTCCGATGCTGCCGCCGCTGAAAACGCCGATGTGCGAGAACTTGTCGAGATGCGCCGGCGCGATGCTACGCGTCTGCATCCCTCCCATCGAAAGACCGGCCATCGCGCGATGCGGCTGGTCCGAGAGCGTTCGGAAGTTTGCATCAATGTAAGGAATCAAATCCTCGATCACGACCTTTTCAAACGCGCTGAAGTTGAACGCGCCGCGTCCGCCCGCGCCTGCCGGTGCCGCGTTGGTAGGACGCGGGCCACTGACGCCGCCGTTTTCCATCACGATGATGAAAGGCTTCGATTTTCCCTCGGCGATCAAGTTGTCCATGATGAAGCCGGTGTAGCCCTGATGCGCCCAGCCCGTTTCATCCTCGCCGCCGCCATGTTGGAGATAAAGCACCGGATAACGCTTGCTCGTGTCCTTATCGTAGTCGGGCGGCGTGTAAACGAAGATGTGGCGCGTCTTGTCGCTCGACTTCGAAAAGTAATTCACCTCGCGAAGGTGTCCGTGCGGCACGTTCTTGAGCGCGTAGAAATCACGATCCTTCGCCGGAATTTCCACGGCGCTGCCCCAGCGGCTGGAGCCAAAGTAGTAGCGACTGTTCGGATCGGGCACCTCGGCCCCATCGATTTTGATGGAGTAATAGTGAAAGCCTTCGTCGAGCGGACGCGTGTTGCCGTACCACGCGCCGTCGTCGCCTTTGGAGAACTCACTGCTGTCGCGGAACGTGCAGGCGACGCTCTTCGCCTCCGGCGCTACGATGCGAAATTTCAAGCGCCCCTCTGAGTTGTATTGCGGATACTGCTTGCCCGCCTGGTTCGAAGGACACGGTTTCCAGTCATTAGCGGGCGCATTGGTATCGGCCGCGCAGAGTTGCCCGCCGAGAATCGACGCGACCGCAAGGAGTGAGAGTTTTGTTTTCATAGGTTGTTCGTTGGTTCCGTTGCGTTCGTTTCAATCACGGAAAAGGAGGGGCGCAAATTGATAGAGACTGCGGCGCCAAGTCTGAAATTCGTGCGCCGTGTCCGGCGACACGTACGCCGTGTTCTTGATGCCAATCGAATTGAGCGCCTCGTAATTGGTCTTGATGTTGCCGGGATTCTCGCGGCTACCGCAGCTGGCGAACACGACCTTCACCTTCTCACGAAATCCGGTTGTGTTGCTGACATCGTTGGTGTTGATGACGCCTCCGCTGAACAGTCCGATGTGCGAAAACTTGTCGAGGTTCTTCAACGCAATGAACTTGGTTTCCATTCCCCCCATCGAGAGGCCAGCCATGCCGCGATTCGGCTGATCAGTGAGCGTGCGGAAGTTCGCGTCGATGTAAGGAATCAATTCACCGACGAGCACCTTCTCAAACACCGCCGCCGCGCCGCTGAATGGATTTGCTCCGCCCCGCCCGCCGCCAAACGGCCCGCGACCGGGACCGTTCGTGGACGCAGTCACAGTCGCATTTGTGTTCGTGCCTCCACCGGGGCCACCACGGCGTGCGCCCGGTCCTGGACCTTCGTTGGTCAAGCCGTAGGTCATCACGATGATGCAGGGCTTCGCTTTGCCCTCGGCGATGAGGTTGTCCATGATCAAATTCGCGCGGCCCTGATTCCACCACGCGTATTCGTTTTCGCCCCAACCGTGTTGGAGATAGAGCACCGGATAGCGCTTCGTGGCGTCCTTTTCGTAATCCGGCGGCGTGTAAACGTAAGCGGTGCGCGCGATGGCGGTGTTGGTGAGTTTGGACGGAAAGAGCACCTGCTGCACGCGTCCGTGCGGCACTTCTTTCAACGCGTAGAAGTCCTGATCGTGCGCGGGAATTTCGATGCCGCTTTCCCAACGCGTCGAGCCGTAGAAGTTCAACGTGCCGGGGTCGTTGAACGTTCCGCCATCCACCGTTAAATGATAATAATGAAAGCCTTCATCCATCGGCTGCGACACGCCCGTCCACACGCCGCCTTCACCCTTGGTCAATTTCGTCCGGCCCGCGCTGATGCTTTGAGCCTCGGGCGCCACGATGCGATAGCGCGCGCGCCGCTGGGAGTTGACCTGCGGATATTGTTGGCCCGGCTGATTCAACGTCGAAGGCTTGAAGTCCTCGACGATTGGTTCGTTCGTCTGAGCCACGCAAAGCGGACTCGACAGAATCGAAACGCACGCGAGGAGCGACAGTTTTGCTTTCATGAGGTGTTGTGAGTTTTAGTTCCGAGTTTGAATGAGCGGATCGGCTTGTGGTCTGCCGGTCGAATAGAGGGCGCGGATTTCTTCTGCACTAAGCGCGCGGCCGAACAAACAGAATTCATCCATCGCGCCGCCGAAATTTCGAATCATGAAGGGATCGTTCTTCGGAAATCCCTTGGCGTTCCAATTGCCCAACTCAGCCACGCCTACACGGAACGGCGTTTTGATGGTCAATGTATGCTCACTTACCGGAACACCATTGAGATAATGGACAACCTGCTTGCCGCCTCCGTCGATCACGACGGCCAGATGCACCCAGAGGCCGAATTGATTGAGGGTCAGTGCCGGCGGACTGATGCAGATCTGGTGATCGCGCGGTTCGGACCCGATCGCAGTCAAAGCAAGCACACCGTCTTGGCGAACCGACCAATGAAGTGTCCCGGCTTCGAAGCCGTCGCTCATAAAGATCGAATTGATCTGTCGATCCAGGCCCTGCACTCGCACCCACGTAGCGAGCGTCAGCGACTCATACTCACCAGTAACGTCGAGTCGGACACGATCGTTGACGCTGCGAAATTCTAGCGCGTGCTTATCGGGCCAGCGGCCCTCAGTCCATTGGCAGCCAACAATCGTTCCATCAGGTGCGGCGTTCTTCCGATTGCTCGCGTTGCGCAGCCGCCATTCCGAGGTGTCCGTTTGTTCGAAGTCGAAGTGCACGAGCAGCGACGGGTCTTCATCAAGCCGGCTGCTTGCCGCACGCGATTGCTCGTGTCGCAGCACGTCCGCAGCCGATGACTTCAACTGCAACTCGAACAGCGACGCGAACGCTTTGGGATCGGCAGTCATGAGTTTCAGCGGACGTGAGTTCTCGGTCACGGCTCCTGCGCCCTCTTTGAGATTCTGTTTCGCTGCGCCCGCGGCTGGTTGAAATTCCACACTGCCTTTGAACACGTGCAGTTCCGTCCGGCGTTCCTTCACATCAAGGCCAAACGCCGTGCCAAGGTCTGTCACGTTCATCTGCGGAGTGCTGGCAAGAAACCCCCGCGCTTGCGGCGGAACTTCTGCGATGAGTTTGCCGTTACGAAACGAAGATTCCGTTGGAGAAACGATTTGAAATTCAGCCGGCCCTTCGATCACAACGCGCGCTCCGCTGTAGAAAACGATTTGGACCAAACCTGACCTGAGCCGCAGCCAGCCGGGTTCCAGGGGCGCACCCAATCGCAGAGTTTCGCTGGCTGCGTTCCACTGCGCATCCACGACGCGATTCAGCATCGCGACGGCCTTGCTCGTTGTACCCTGGCGTTCGCTGCGATGTGTGAATCGGAACGCCCACCACCCAGTCGCGAGCAATGCGACGCAGGCAGCTAACGCGAAAACCCAGCTAGTCTTTCGAGTTCGCGTGCGTTGCCGGGATTGAAGCGGAAGAATGTTTTCCGCCGCCGCGCTCTTCTTTTCGTTCGCCTCGGCAAAAAGATCGGGCTCCGACGCCAGCCGCGAATGCAGTTCGAGCCGGAGAATGTATTCATCGCGAGCAGCGGCGTCGCTGCGCAGCAGTTCGTTCAATGCCCGAAGCTGTTCCTCCGAAGCCGAACCGTGACACACAGCGGCGACCGCCTCATCGAATTCGCGCGAAGGAAATGCGATTTTCACGAAGCAACTCCTTTCGCTGCGTTCTCAATGCATGTTTGGAGTGCGTGGCGAATCCGCTGAAGTGTCTTGTAAGCAGCCGCGACGGTCCGGCCCGTTTCCTCTGCGAGTTTCTCAACGCTGTCCCGCCGATAGTAATAGCCCTCGACGATAGCGCGTTGTTCGGCTGGCAATTTGTTGAGGCAACCTTCCAGGTGCTTCAGCCGCGTTTCGATTTCCGGCCGCAACTCCTCGCGTCTCTGCGCCAGTTCCTCAACGAGTCCGCCCTCGAGCAGGGCCTGCCAGCGCTGTCGCCGCTCGATCCATTGCTTGGTCTTGTTCAACGCGAACCGGCAAGCCCACGGCGTAAACGGTTGGTTGGGATCGTAAGCACCAAATTTTTCCCAAAGCATGAGTGCCGTTTGCTGCACGATGTCCTCCGCGTCGGCGACATTGGGCACCAGCGCGGCGACATAACGAAAGATTTCCCGCTCGCTGCGCAGAAACAACGAAAGAAACCGCTGCTGTGCTGCAGCTTGATCGCCTGATAGACCTTTCGAATCGTGTGACACGTGTTTGGCTGTACATTACTTCCAGGAAACGACGAGTTTTGGACAACCAATTTCAGAATTCTCAACATTCGCCCCCCACGTTTGCGGGCACGGAAGATACGCAATGGATTTCCAACCGGATGGTGCTGTCGCGAAGCCTGAACTTGAATGCAGACAAAAAAAACATCGTAAGTAACTGATGATTGGCGCTTTGCGATTTCTTGAGAGACGAGGGTTCGATTCCCTTCACCCGCTCCATTGATAATCAATGACTTGCGAAGCAGTGCAGTAAAAGTGCAGTAAGTTTTGAGGACTCCCACGCTGCGAAAACGCGAAAACAGCTTCGGCCACAATGGGATTGCAACCGAATTTGGCCGCCACGGCCTCCATGACGTGTCGGATAATGGTTCACACCCGCGGCACTTCAAAACTTCGTAAATCGCCCGTCTCCGTTAGTTCGACTTGAGCCGGAAGAACTGTTGCGGGGCGGTGAGGGGATTGGTGTAGGGACTCGTCGCGGCGGGAAGGTTGGTGAACGGGCCAATGACAGCGGGGGCGGTTTGCAAACTGAATCCGGCGTTGGTCCAGCTCAGGACCAGTTGATCGTTCAGCCGTTGAAAATCGAGACGAGGTGGCAGGATAAGCGGAGAATACTTGACGGTCTTGTAACCAGACGTCGTTACGTCATATGCCGTGCCCAACACGAATACGTTGCCGGCACGGTCCACCAACATTTTGCTGGCACAACACTCGATACGATTCGTCCAGAGCGGCAAGCCTGCGTTCGAATAGGTAATTATGGCGGTGTCGCTGCTCAGACTTCCCATCACGAACACATTGTCGCTGACGTCCACTGCAATCTGTCCGCTGAAAAGGTTCGTCCACACCGGCACCCCTGCGCCAGTGTACTTAATAGTGTTAGCACCGACGACGAACACGTTTCCGCTGCTGTCGAGCGCCAGTCCATGCGCTTCACCTTCGGAGCGATTGGTCCACAATGGCACGCCTGCGCCTGAATACTTAATCGTTGCTTTACCGGGAGCACCGCCGACGTTGTCCGAAGTTCCCGTCACGAACGCGTTGCCACTGCTGTCCAAAGCAATCGCTTGCGGCTGACCATAGTCATCTGCCGGCCCATTAAAGAAATTGGTCCAGAGCGGCACGCCATCGTTCGAGTACTTGACTGTCACGTAGTCGGATTTCGCGCTCGGGCTAGGCCTACGGCGTGACGCCACAAAGACATTGCCACTGCCGTCCACCGCGATGCGGGTAGGAGAAGGGTAAAAGTGTGGTCCGTAACGGTTGATCCAAAGTGTATCTCCGGCGCTGGAATATTTGATTGTCACGGTATCGGTTGTGCCATTGGGGTTAAACGACTCTCCCGACACGAGCACGTTGCCGCCTCCGTCCACAGCAACACTTGATGCAAAGTCTCGGCTACCTCCGTCAAAGAAATTGACCCACAGCAAATCGCCGACACTCGAATACCTCACGGTCGTGTAATCCTCATAATTGTTATTGGCAGGGTCAGGGGTATTGCCGGTTACGATCACGTCGCCATTGGAGTCCACCGCAATCGCCCGTACATAGTCAACCCGCCTGTCGAAGCGATTGGCCCAAAGGGGAACGCCGTCAGCCGAGTACTTGATCGTCAAGTAGTCGATAAACGTGCCGTCGCCGGCTGAATTTCCCGTCACGAACACATCGCCAATGCTATCCACAGCAATGTCGACAGGTACGTCGCCACCCCTAGGTCCGTAATAAACGTTGGTCCAGAGCGGCACGCCACCTTGGGCCTGGGCTGGGGACGGAGTGAGCAGCAGCAGACTGGCGGTGGCGAGCGCCGCAGCGATCAAGAGGAGTGCGGCGGATCGGTGTCCACGCTCTAGCGTGTTCGCGGGCAATTGACACCCTGAGGGGTGGACACCAAACAGGTTTACGAGGAGTGATGGTGCAAGGGTTTGGCTTGTTTTCATGACTATGCGCGAAAGCAGTTTGGTCTTCAGTACTTCTTGATCAGCAAATTGGTGCCGTCGTTACCGCCAACGAAGATGTTCCCGAAGACATCCGCTGCAATCGCGTTCGGAGTGGTGACGGAGCCGCCATTCTGGAAAACGTCCACCGTCATCCAAGGGCTGGTGCCGCCGGTGCTCTTGCGAACAATCCATTTGCCTGCGCTAGATCCGGCGACGACGAGATTGCCGCTTGCATCGGTCGCAACACAGCGCGCCTGGCTGTTGTTGTCCGCGACGAGTTGGTAATCATCCACCGTCGTCCAAGAGTTACCGCCGTTGGTGCTTTTGCGCACGACCCAGTGGGAAGAAGTAACGCCCTTGTTCACGTTGTAAGCGTCCCCGACCACGTAGATGCCGGAGGCATTCGCAGCGATGCCCATCGCGACGGCGGACTTTGAACTGGCGAGTTGAAACGTATCCACTGTGGACCAGGTCGCGCCGCCGTCCGTGCTGCGCCGCACCAACCAGACATTGCTCGTTTGGTTCTTAATCGTAACCGTGGACATGCCGGCGACAAAAATGCCAGCGGTTGGATGAACAAAGACGTCCGCCGGACGGCTGTTAGGCACCGTGTCCACAGTCGAAAACGAGGTGCCGCCGACGCCTTTGCGGACGGTCCAAAGCGGGTAGGCGTACGACCCCGACTGGTAAAAATCACAGCCCGAAACATAGACGTTGCAGCCCGTGTCTGCGGCAATCCCGATGTCATCGGCGTTGGCCAAGACCGGCGCCATTACGAAATCATCCACTGTCGTCCAGGTCGCTCCGCCATCGGCGCTGCGTCGGACGTACCAATGGTCCGGCTGAATTCCGTCGTTGTCGTAGCTGCGGCCGCTCACGTAAAGATTCCCGGCCGCATCTGATGCGATGCCGCCGCCGAGGTCGGCCCAACCGAAAAAGTCAACGTAGCGTCCCGGCGGCGCGAAGTTGTCGAGGACGGACCACGAGTTGCCGCTGTCGCTCGTGCCAAGGACCAACTGGCTTCCGGTGGCGAAGGAATTGCCTACGGAGCAAATCTTACCCGAGGGAGCGGCGGCCAGTCCCCAATCGGCTGCGTTGGGATAACTCACCACCAGCGTCCCGCTGCTCGGCTGGGGCGGTGGTTTGCCGGCAAAGGCGGTGTGGGTGAGCAATGCAGCTACGGCAAGCAGGGCGTATCGGTTGGAATCGAGTGTTTTCATGAGCGTTGTTGAGTTCCAGTCTATTGACTTCACCTCTCCTTACGTTTTCTGGAAACCGACCCCGCCAAAAAGGTTTCGGGGCTTATCCAAACCGGGATTTGACGCCAAGGCGCCAAGGCGCAACGCGGACAAGCCGCAGCCAAACTAATCGCCGCGAAAGACCACAAAGAACGCAAAAATGAAATTCCCTGCTCTGCGTTCCTTGAGTTCTCCTGTGGCCCAAAAATACCCTCCGCGCGTTTGCGTCAATCGGCTTGCGCCGGTTTCGCTTGGGCTTTGGCCTTCTCGAATTCAGCCAGTTTCTGTTTCCACTCGGCGGCTCGATCCAGACGACCGGTCTCTTCGTAGAGCTGTACCAAAGCCTTAAGGGCCGGCTTCAGTTCTGTTGTGATTGCCTTGGGGGATTGGTGCTCGCGCTGCTTCATGCCTTCGTAGCCGGAAAGCAGCAGTGGTTCGGCGTCAGCATAGTTCTTCTGCGCCAGCAAACAGGCGCCGAGCAGGCCACGCGTCTCGAAGGCGCGCCAACGATCAGGCGCCTTGGCTTCGTAAATCGCCAGGGACTCGCCGAAGAGCTGCTTAGCTTCCCCGATCCTGCCCGCGTCTTGGTAAGCAGCGGCCAAGTTGTTCAGCAACGTCAGAGTTTCCGGATGGTCTGGCCCGAGCTTGGCCTTCATGAGTTTCAGTGTCTCTTCGAAGAGCGGCAGAGCTTGGTCGAGCTTGCCGGCCTCTTTATCAGCAGTCGCCAGGTAGTTCATCCATGTCAGCGTCTCCGGATGGTTCGGCCCCAGCTTGGCCTTGCCGAGTTTCACCGTCTCCTCGAATAGCGGCAGCGCTTGTTCGAGTTTACCAGCGTCTTGAAAAGCCACCGCCAGGTTTTTCATCGCAGTCAGCGTGTCTGGATGGTCCGGCCCGAGCTTGGCCTTCATGAGTTTCAACGTCTCCTCACGGAGTGGCAGCGCTTGGTCGAGCTTGCCAGCTTCTCGATAAGCATTTGCCAGGTCGTTCATATCTATCAACGTGAACGGATGGTCCGGCCCCCGCGTTGCCTTGCTGAGTTTCAGTGTCTCCTCGAAGAGCGGCAGGGCTAGGTCGAGCTTGCCAGTGTCTCGATAAGCATTGGCCAGGGTGTTCATCGTGTCCAGCGTCACCGGATGGCCCGGCCCGAGCTTTGCCTTGCTCAGTCTCAACGTCTCCTCGGCCAGCGGCAGCGCTTGCTTGAGCTTGCCACTGACCAGGTAAGCCCACGCCAGCCTGTCCATTGAGTCCAGCGTGTTTGGGTGGTCCGGCTCCAAGTTGGCCTTCCTGAGTTTCAGCGTCTCCTCAGCCAGCGGCAACGCTTGATCGAGCTTGCCAGCGGATAGATAAGCAGCGGCCAGGTCGCCCATGGAAGTCAGCGTGTCGGGATGGTCCGGCCCGAGCCTGGCCCGGCGCAATTCCAATGCCCGTTGAAGGTGTGATACTGATCGCTCTGCCTCGCCAACTCCACCTAACGCGTTCCCGATTGCCATCCGAACTGCGGCCTCTTGCAGCGGTTGGTCTTTGAACCGATCACCGCTCCGCTCTGCCGCGCGTTCGAGCGCCTCCCGAACAGTCAAGTTCGGATCAGGTGAAAACCGCGCCTCAGCCTGAGAACGACTGCTGGCCTGCTGCAGCAGGTCCTGTTGCAGAAAGTCATTGACCGCCCGGGCAATCGCTGCCTGCTCATTGGCTCGCTCCCGAGCAGCCCGTTCGCGGAAGAACAAAACCGTGGACATCGTCAACCCAATGACCAGTGACGCCACCACAGCGCTCGTGGCGGCAAACGCCACTTTGTTTCGACGAACCATTTTCTGAAAGCGGTAGAGATTGCTGGGCGAGCGGGCGACGACGGGTTCGTTGTTCAAGTGCCGTTGGATGTCCGACGCCAGGCCGTTGGCGGTTTCGTAACGGCGGGCGCGGTCTTTCTCCAGGCACTTCATCACGATCCAGTCCAGGTCGCCGCGAAGGAGCGGGATGAGGCGTTGGAGTTCGTGTGGACCGCGTTGAAAGTGAGCAGGTGGGAAAGTGGGTGAGTGAGAACCGGCATCTCCTCTCACTTTCTCACTTTCCCACTTACCCACTTTCTTGCGATCAAGGCCAAATCTGGAAAGTTCTTCGGTCAATCGCGTGCTGGGCTTGATCGGCTCCTTCTCGCGGATGGTGCGGCGCATTTCGTCCAGGCCGGCCTTGAGCAGTTCCTGCGTGTCGAAGGGCGTTTTGCCCGTGAGCAGTTCGTAGAGAAGCACCCCCAAGCTATAAATGTCGCTGCGCGTGTCGATGTCCACGCTGGTGATCTCCGTCTGTTCGGGACTCATGTAGGCGGGCGTGCCGAGAAACTGATGGAAGCGGGTGAAGACGGTTTTCTCGGTCAGTTCCAGTTGCGTGGCCTTGGCGATGCCGAAATCAATGACCTTGGGCACGGCCACGCCGTCGTTGACGGTGACCAGAATGTTCGAGGGCTTGAGGTCGGGGTGAATGATGCCTTTTTGGTGGGCGTGCTGGACGGCCTGGCAGACTTGCGCGAACAGGTCGAGCCGTTCGCGCGTGGAGAGGTTCTTCTCGTCGCAGTAATCGGTGATCTTGATCCCGCGGACGAGTTCCATGATGAAGTAGGGGCGGCCTGTCTCCGTTGCGCCAGCATCATGGACCTTGGCGATGTTTGGATGATCCATCACAGCCAGCGCCTGCCGCTCGGCTTCGAAGCGAGCCACGACTTCCCGCGTGTCCATGCCGACCTTGATGATTTTGAGCGCAACGCGGCGTTTGATGGGCTGCTTCTGCTCGGCCATGTAAACGACGCCAAAGCCGCCTTCGCCGAGCTTCTCCAGCAACTTGTAATTGCCGATGACCGTGCCTGGGCCTTCGCTCAGCGGGGCAACGAGCAATGTCGGCCGGGCTGCTTCGCCAAGGGCGAGCGGGTCACTGGCGAGGAATTCATCGGCCCGTTCGCCGGCGCGGAGGAGTTTCTCGACACGCACGCGGAGTTCCGGGTGGCCCTCGCAGACTTGCTGCAAGTACGCAGAACGCGCCCGTGCGTCGCGCATTTGCCGAGCGGCGTCAAAAATCGTCTGCTCGCTGGCGTCCGAAGGATTCGCTGACGGATTCATTTCTTCAGTTTCTCTTTACGCTTTTCGAACCCGAATCCCGCCAACGATTTCTCAGGATCGCATCGTTTCGATGCGATCGAAGAGCCAGGCCTTCGCGTAACTCCAATGCCGCTGGACCGAGCGCTCAGACAAATGCAAGACTTCCGCGATTTCGGGCTCCGTCAGCCCCACGAAGAAACGCAGCTTCACGATTTCAGCCTGTTCTGGCGAAGCGCGTTGCAGTTCTTCAAGTGCTTCGTTGAGTGCAACGACAATTTCATCATTCGCCGGAGCGCTGATTTCGACTTCATCGAGCGGAACCTTTTCCACATTTTCTCCGTGCCGAACGCGCAGCCGGCGCCGCGCGCGATCGATGAGGATGTGACGCATCGCCTCCGCCGCCGCGCTGAAGAAGTGACGCCGGCTCTCCCAGCGTTTCTCTTCGTTCCCAACTAGACGCAGATACGCTTCGTGTACGAGCGCCGTGGCCTGCAAAGTTTGGCCGGGCGGCTGAAGAGACATTTTGTGCGCGGCGAGCCGTCGGAGTTCCTCGTATACAAGGGGGAGGAGTTCCTCGGCGGCCTTGAGATCGCCGTGCTCGACGCGTTGGAGGATTTGAGTGACGTCGCTCACGGCGAGAATGCTATCAGAGATTTGGAAGATGTCGATCACAGCACCCGCCCCGATCTCATCGGGATGCTTGGGCACACGCTTGCGGCAGTGCAATTCAGACAGAACTCCGGCCACGGACAAAAAAACATTCTCAAATGACTGGTCTTCAATAGCTTGAGGCACAAATGGCGTGTGGCACTGACACGAGGGTATCCCGTAACCTCCGCGGGCGATGAAACACCCCGTTCATCTCATCTTGTCCGCCGGCACGCGCATCGTGACGCGGAACGATGCCAACCGCATTGGCGGTGGCCAACTCATCGCGGCTGGCGCAGTCGCGGTGATTCTCAACTCACCTCCCGACGCGCAGCACGCCTACAAAATCCGCTTCAACGACGGTGCGGAAGCCATGCTCCGTCGCAATGAATTCTCCATCTTGAAAGAATTCAAAGGCGAAGGCATCGAGACCACCGCACGCGGCATCGATTTTGAAGATTGGCAACAATTGGCAACCCTTCATCATCTACCGCTGCGTCGTCGGCTCACAGGCGTTTGGACTGAGCGGCGACGACTCCGACGTGGACCGTCGCGGCATTTACCTGCCGCCTGCTGAACTCCACTGGTCCCTCTACGGCGTGCCCGAGCAGATCGAGAACAGCGACACCCAGGAAGCCTACTGGGAACTTCAGAAGTTCCTCGTCATGGCCCTCAAAGCCAATCCGAACATCCTCGAATGCCTGCACACGCCGCTCGTCGAGCACGCCACGCCGCTGGCCCGGGAACTATTGGCCGCGCGCCAGCGCTTCCTCTCCAAGCTCATTTACCAGACCTACAACGGCTACGTGATGAGCCAGTTCAAGAAGCTGGAGCAGGACATGCGCGCCCGCGGCGAGATCAAATGGAAACACGCCATGCACCTCATGCGCCTGTTGCTCTCGGGCATCAGCGCTCTGCGCGAAGGCGAACTGCGCGTGCGCCTGACCCATCGACCCCGCCTCCACCGCATCGTTACAGCGCACCCATATACGCTGTTGTTTGCCACGATCAGCGGGGCGCATCTCTACGGATTTCCGTAGTTGGGTTGCACCATCTCGCTGGGGAACGGTTCATCGGCTACACATTCGCCGCGTATCCTGAATACCACGAGTGGCTGGCATCCCTGTTTGTGCCGCTTGCGCCGCCTCCCATTGGCCAGCGGATTGTCACCGCCAGTGCGGACAACACGACCAAAGTGTGGGAGGCGGCCAGCGGCAGGGAACTGCTCACACTCAAAGGGCACAGCAGTGCCATCCGGTCGGTGGCGTTTTCCCCGGACGGCCAGCGGATTGTCACCGGCAGTGGGGACAACACGGCCACGGTGTGGGAGGCGGCCACCCCTGCGCAGGTCGCGCGCTGGCAGGCCGAGGAGCAAGCGGCCGGCGAGCGCATGGGCGCTGAACGCCGCCGCCCAAGCCGGTAAAAGATGGCGAAAGGCAAACCAACGAAGTTTCCTGGCTGATGGCGCCAGCTTGCCACGCCGCCCCGATGCCCCCCCGATGCTCTCACCTTAACCTGTGAATCAATCAAACCCCGAAATCTCGCCCTGAGCGCAGGCGACCAAAGTGGCTCCCAACGGTCGATCGTGGTTGGCAGTTCTGGATAAGTGGCAAAGAGTGGTGGCGAACACCTTTGTTTCGCCAGGTTTTCAGGGATGATCTCTGGACTCACGAGATTTCGATTCGAGGCCACGCGTTGCTCCGAATCGAGATGGCGACGCAACGATTCGAGTTATCGTTTCTCGCTGCACTGTCTGGCAACGCCCATCACTCATTCCAGATGGTCAGCCTGCAGTACTCCAAATGTTCGTCAAGGAAGTTCCATGCGGTAGTATGAATTCCACTGTTTCCCAAGAATGACCAACATGTCGGGCTGCCAATGTGCCGAAGACGGGAATTCCTCCTTGTGAAAGGGCATTTTGTTGAGAAAATGACGGACGTGATGGTGTGATTAAATGCAGTTGACGCCGCGCCATGAAAGCCCAGTTGGAAGAGATGGTGGACGCCGCCATGAAAGTCGGATCGTTTCGGGATGAGTCGATGGCGGAGGATGCCTTGCGGCGAGGCGAGGATTACCTTCGACTCACCATTGATACGATCCCCGTGCTGGCGTGGTGCACTCGCCCCGACGGCTCGACTGAATTCCTTAACCAACGTTGGCTGGACTACACGGGCCTTGCGATCGAGGAGGCACGGGGTTGGGGCTGGAAAGTTGCAATACATCCCACCGACCTCCCGCAGTTACTGGACGTATGGCAAGGGCTTCTGGCTTCCGGCAAGGCAGGTGAACTGGAAGCCCGGATGCGGCGCGCGGACGGCATGTACCGCTGGTTTCTGTTTCGCGTCGAACCGTTGCGTGATCCGCAGGGAACCATCGTCAAGTGGTACGGAACAAACACGGACATAGACGACCGCAAACGAACTGAGGCGCTGCTGGCGGGGGAGAATCAGATTCTTGAGATGGTCGCAACCGGCAGGCCGCTCGCCGAGATTCTGGATGGGTTATGCCGACTTGTGGATACACTCTGCGATAAATCGCTGGCTTCGATTTTACTGATGGATCCAAACGGTCGTTGCTTGAGACGCGGTGCAGGACCCAGCTTTCCAGAAGCGTTCATGGCTGCGGTGGATGGCGTCGAGATCGGTCCTTGTGTGGGTTCTTGCGGCACGGCCGCCTACCGCAAAGAGCAAGTTATCGTCTCTGACATCGCGACAGATCCGCTATGGGCCAATTATCGCGAATTGGCTTTGGCATACGGACTGCGATCCGGGTGGTCCACACCGATTCTGTCTTCAGACGGCAGCCTATTGGGAGTCTTCGGAGTGTACGCGCGAGAACCTCGCAGCCCAACTCCGCAGCATCTACAGACGATTAAACAGATAACACATCTGGCGTCCGTCGCCATTGAACGGAAGCAGGCTGCCGAATCGCTGCGCGCGTCGGACCTTTTGGCGCGTGGCCAGCTGGAGGTGCTCACTCGAACGCTCGATGCGCTTGTTCAAGAGTCAGATCCCGAAAGATTGCTCGAACATGTGCTGAGGGTAATTGTTGAGCAAGCGGACGCCCACAGCGTTAGCGTGTGGGAGCGCGATCAGGATGCAACACAGCTCCACCTGAAAGCTGTCCTTCAAAACAACCGCTTTCAACTCTCGAAACCCGCCGATTATCCGGTATCACAACTGCCCTCAACTTCGTACCTCGGCCCGATATGGAGTGAGATCCTTCGTAAGGGCCAGCACGCGGTGCTGGAGGGCATCGATCAGCCCATTGCGCGAATGTGCCTTGGGTCCGGGCCGGACGCGAGGTGGCTTCCAGCGACAGACGAGAGCAACCCTGACTCTGCTACGTTGCGTCTTCAGGCGTATCTACGGGATTTGGGCATCCGATCGATTCTGTTTGTGCCGATGCTGCTCGCCGGAGAGGTGGTTGCAGTGATGGCGATCCGTTTCAGTGAGAAGCGGATTTTTTTGAAAAAGGAGATCGAATTGACTCGAGCTCTCGCTCAGCAAGCAATGCTGGCGTTGCAGTTGACTCGTCTCTCAGCCCAAAACCGCGAGTCGGTATTGCTCGCGGAGCGCAATCGAATGGCTCGCGACATTCACGATACGCTCGCTCAGGGATTGACCGGCGTGATCGTTCAACTGGAAGCAGTTGAGGAGGCCATGTCTAAGAATCAAGCGGTGAAAGTCTCCGGCCATCTGGATCGAGCTGGAGAACTCGCCCGCGAGAGCTTGCGCGAAGCGCGTCGCTCGGTGCAGGCGCTCCGCCCACAAGCGCTGGAGGAGAAACAGTTGAGCGAGGCGCTGAAGGATTTGATGGAGAAAATGACCCGGGGCACGACCGTGCACGCGAAATTCACTTTGCAAGGCAAACGACGGAAACTGCCGCCGGAATGGGAAACGAATCTTCTTCGCATCGGGCAGGAGGTATTGACCAATGTTCTCCGTCACGCGCGGGCCAACGAGTTCAAGGTGCTGCTCGTGTTCGACAGCGGCGAAATTCGCCTGGAGCTGCGTGACAATGGATGCGGGTTCGATCCCCAGCGGAAGCACGAGGGCTTCGGCTTGCAGGGGATGAGAGAAAGGGCCGAAGGGATGGGAGGTCGAATAACAATCCAGAGCGCGGCGGGCCAGGGCACGGCGATTTCGATTGTCCTTCCCGTCGCGAACGCTGCCGAACTGGAAGAGCTATGAAACGCTCATCCAAACCTCGAAACCCGCCTTCGCGGCCCGACGATGAGGGGAAAAGCTCACTCGCTGACACAATTCGAATACTCATCGCAGATGATCACACAACGGTCCTGGCGGGCCTGGCGTCGATTATTGGGATGCAGCCAGACATGCTCGTTGTCGCCGAAGCGGCGAATGGCCACCAATCGGTTGAGCTGTGGCGGAAGCATCGCCCTGACGTGACGCTTCTCGATCTGCGCATGCCTATGCTGGACGGTGTTGGCGTAATAGATGAAATCCGCAAGGAGGATACCTCGGCCCGGATCATCATACTCACGACGTATGATACCGACAACGAGATCTACCGGGCGATCAAGGCGGGAGCAAAAGGCTATCTGCTAAAAGACGCCCGACGCGAAGAATTGTTGGATTGTATCCGGAAGGTGAACCGTGGCGACACTTGCATACCGCAGGCGCTGGTGGAAAAGCTTGCCGCAGGCATGAGCAGCGAAACCCTGACCGGCCGGGAACTAGGAGTGTTGACGTTGCTGGCGCGCGGCAAAAGCAACAAGGAAATCGGCGCGAATCTCTTCATCAGCGAGACCACAGTGAAAGGGCATTTGCGCAACATCTTCACCAAGTTGAACGTTCTCAGCCGCACGGAAGCAATCACCGTGGCAAGTCGCCGTGGACTGGTCCAGCTATAGCGGTCTTCCGATCGTTTGTTCCAACCAGATTCGGAAGATAGAGATTCCTGCCTATCGGCTCGATCTGCAGTTTCTGCTCCGTTGTTCCCTTTCTTTTTAGCGAACCGCCGATAGCGTCCTGGTTCTTACCGAATTCGACCCCTCCGAAAGGACTGTATCGGACCAGTCCTTGGGCGCTGCGAAAGTCGGACCGGTTGGTCAATACCCCGCGTGAAGATGAGGTGTCACGCTCTTCTTGTGAATCGACATCGCAGGAACAAAAGTGTATGAGCCTGAATTCAACCGACAAGGGCCTGTTGACCCCTGACAATTGCGCAGTGATCTTCATCGATCACCAGCCGCAAATGTTCTTCGGCGTGGCGAACATTGACCGTCAAGAGTTGCTCAACAATGTGGTGGTGCTGGCGAAGGCGGCCAAAATTTTTCGCGTCCCGGTAATTCTAACCGCGCTCGAATCCGAGGGGTTCAGCGGCAACATTACCCCGCAACTTCTCGACTTGTTCCCCAACCAGACGCCGATTGAGCGCTCGAATCTAAACTCGTGGGAAAACAAGGAACTGGTCGCCGCCGTGAAGAGTACCGCTCGGAACAACTTCCTGATCGCAGCACTCTGGAGCGAAACATGCCTCGTGTTTCCTGCGCTCCAGATGTTGGAGGAAGGCTACGGCGTTTATGCCGTGGAGGACGCTTCGGGCGGCACGAGCAAGGCCGCGCACGACGCGGCGATTCGCCGCATTGAGCAAGCCGGCGCCGTGTCGCTTACCGCCTTCCAGGTGTTGCTGGAATTCCAACGCGATTGGTCGCGCAAGGAACATTACGAAGAAGTGATCGCAGTCGCGAAGGAACACTGCGGGGCGTATGGCCAAGGCATCGAATATGCCGCCACGATGGTTCATGGATCTCCGGCCAGTCGGAAAGAACAAACCTCCAACACCAAAATCATGTGAAAGGCTTTTTATGCGACAATTGCAGCTATTAGCTCACGGCGAACCTTCGGATGTTATTGAACTCAACACGGTCGCCGAATCGGCTCTTGGCCAGGAGGATGTTCTCATCTCGATGGAGGCGGCCCCGCTCAATCCATCGGACTTTGT
>DATLUX010000201.1:0-9925 GCA_035577805.1 Verrucomicrobiia bacterium | reverse complement strand
CCCATCTTTCTGCCCCCCAAGGCCCTATTTTTCTGCCGGGGCGTTCTCTTTTTTTCGATTTTTGCAAGGTTGCCGGTGGAGTTTGTGCCTCGGCCGGGCCTGGAAAATTTTTTACAGAATGTGGGGTCTGGAACGTCTAGTGTTGCCGCGATGTTGTTCCGAGTCTGTTTTCCGTGTGCGTGTCTGCTTTTGCTGGCGGCCTCGTTGTGGGCAGATCCTGCCTCGGCTGGGGCGGTCGCTTCCAAGGCGCGCAAGGACGCCGGTTCCTATGAGCATCAAGTGGTTCCGGTGCTGGAGAAGTACTGCTATGGATGCCACGGCCGCGGCAAGAAGAAGGGCGGCGTGGCCCTCGACCTTTATTCCGAAGGTGCGGCGGCGGCGGCGGCCGACCCGAAGACGTGGGAGAAAGTCCTCCAGAACCTGCGCACCCACGTCATGCCCCCGGACAACAAACCGCAGCCGTCCATCCGAGAAGCGGCTCAGGTGACGGGCTGGATCGAGGCGCAGGTTTTTCACTGCGATTGTGCGCACCCGGATCCCGGCCGGGTCACGCTGCGCCGCCTGAACCGGACCGAATATAACAATACGATCCGCGACCTCGTGGGAGTGAATTTTGAGCCGGCCGAGGATTTCCCCGCCGACGATACCGGGTATGGGTTTGATAACATCGGCGATGTGTTGTCGATGCCGCCCATCTTGATGGAGAAATATCTGGCGGCAGCCGAAAGAATTCTGGACCAAGCCATTCTTCCGGAGGATCCGGCCCAGGCGCGGGTGAAACGGTTTGACGCCGAGAATCTGGAGGGCACCGCCCCGAGCGAAGCGGTCGAAACAGGCGGCCGCCGTCTGGGCCGCGAGGGGGACATCAACGTCAATTACCTGTTTCCTGAGACTGGCGTGTATGCGGTCCGGGCCAAAGCCTACGGGGAACAGTTCGGGCCGGAACCGACCAAGATGACCCTGAGCCTGAACGGGAGAGACCTCGAGACCTTCGATGTGCCGGTGGAGTTTGGGCACGCTGAAGTTTATGAAGTGCGACTGCATGTGCCCGTGGGGACCAATCGGTTCGCCGCCGCTTACATCAATAATTATGTCAATCGTAATGATCCGGACCCAAAGAAACGCGGCGATCGAAATCTGGTGATTGAGTATCTAGAGATAACGGGTCCCCTGGATCTGCAGCTGCCGCCGGTGCCGGAGACGCATGCGCGCATCTTTTTCAAGGAAGGCGCACCCACGAACCGCGTTGAATATGCGCGGGCCATCATCGCGCGCTTCGCTTCCCGGGCCTTTCGTCGTCCGGCGCGGCTGGACGAAGTCGATCGGCTCGCCGGTCTGGCCGAGCGCGCCCTCAAGCAAGGCGAAACGTTCCAACGCAGCGTGGAACTTGCGCTCCAGGCTGTGCTGATCAGCCCGCACTTTCTCTTTCGCGGTGAACTGCAACCGGACCCGAACAATCCGCACGCTGTGCATCCCATCGATGAATATGCGTTGGCGTCGCGTCTTTCTTATTTTCTCTGGAGCAGCATGCCTGATTCCGAGCTGTTCGATCTGGTGGCGGCAGGCAAATTGCGCGCGAACCTCGAACGCCAGGTGCGACGCATGCTGCAGGACCCCAAAGCCATGGCTTTAGTGCAGAACTTCGCCGGCCAATGGCTGCAGCTCCGCAACCTGCGCGTCGCGACGCCCGATGCCAAAACTTTCCCCGCTTACGATGAAGCGTTGAGGTCCGCCATGCAGACGGAGACCGAAACGTTCTTTGAACACGTGATGCGGGCGGACCGCAGCGTCCTGGATTTTCTGGGCGCCAATTACACCTTCGTGAATGAACGGTTGGCCCGGCATTACGGAATTGCCGGCGTGGCCGGCGACAAGTTCCAGAAGGTGAGTCTGCGCGGCACCGGCCGGGCCGGTGTGCTGACTCAGGGCGCGATCCTGACGTTCACTTCCAATCCCACTCGCACTTCTCCCGTGAAACGCGGCAAGTATGTGCTCGAAAATATCCTCGGCACACCGCCGCCCCCGCCGCCGCCTAATGTGCCCGAGCTGAAAGAGACCAAATTAACCGGCACGTTGCGTCAGCGCATGGAACAACATCGGGAGAATCCCACCTGCGCCTCGTGCCATGCGCGCATGGATCCGATCGGATTCGGCTTCGAACACTTCGATGGCATCGGAGCCTGGCGCCAGCAGGATGACACCTTCCCGATCGATTCCGCCGGGCAACTCGTTAGCGGCGAATCCTTCCGCAGCGCCACGGATCTGGTCGACATCCTGATGAAAGAAAAACGCGCGGAATTTGTGCGCTGTCTGGCCGATAAGATGTTGACCTACGCGTTGGGACGCGGCCTGGAATTCTACGACAAATGTGCCCTGGACGGAATCACCGCGCAGATGGCGCGAAAAAACTATCGCTTTTCCAGCCTGGTGCTCGCGATCGTCAACAGTATTCCTTTCCAAGAGCGGCGGGGGGAGATTGACAAGAGCTTGGTGCAGGATGCAGCCCGCTAAGCACACGGATGGGGAGGGTGCCCGCAGATGGGCGGGTATGAGAGCGGCCGCAGATGGTTCGCCGCATGCGTTGGGAGTTCCGCACGATGCAGACAGGTCTCGCCCTAACTCGTCCGGGGTATCGCTCTCATCGGAGGGTAGGTGTATGACACACACGACCTGTTGATGGCGGGACTGGCTATGCACTGGGCCTTTCGCGCAAGGCCTCCGATTCAGCAATTCCCTTGCCCCTAATTCCCTTGCCCACTCCCCTTGGCGCCAAGGGACTTTGCCAAGAGCCAAGGACTGCCTTCGAACTTCGCTTCCAGGAATAGTTCCCCTGCCCGAAATTTCTCATCCCCTTTCCTGTGCCCCATCGGGCCAAGGAATTGGGGGCAAGTGAAGCCGGCGGCGACAGATGCCGATCCAGCCAGCCTCTACCGAACGCTTCTACGCTGGACTGGGTGAGTTCAGGATCTCTTGCACGACCTGCCCATGCACGTCGGTGAGCCGGCGATTGATGCCATTGTGATAAAACGTCAAGCGCTCGTGATCCAATCCCAAGAGATGCAGAATGGTGGCGTGGAAATCCGGGATCGTGACCTTGCCATCGCTGACGAAGTAACCGACTTCATCGGTGCGTCCGTGAGCATAACCCCGTTTGACGCCTGCGCCGGCCAGGAAACAGGTGAACGCCGTGGGATGATGGTCGCGTCCCGGTGAGTTGATGCCTTGCGTGGCTGGGCCGCGTCCGAACTCGGTGGCCCAGACGAAGAGCGTATCCTCGAGCATGCCGCGTTGTTTCAGATCCATGAGCAGCGCGGCCACCGGTTGATCCATGGTGGCTGCCTGGTTGTCATGGTTCTCCTTCAAGTTTTCGTGGCCATCCCAATTGATGCGCGGGCTGCCAAACGCGCCCCCGTTGAAGATTTGAACGAAACGCACGCCGCGCTCGAGCAACCGCCGGGCCATCAGACAATTGCGGGCGAACCCTTTGTTGGCATCGTTCTCCAGACCGTAGAGCTGACGCGTGGCCGGCGATTCGTCGTCCAGGTTGGTGGCCTCGGGGATGCTCACCTGCATTCGGGCGGCCAATTCGTAGGAACGGAGGCGGGCGGCAAACGCGTCGTCCCCCGGATGTTGCTCAGCGAACGACCGGTTCATGGCGGCGAGCAGGTCCATGTCAGCGGCGCGGGTCTGGGAGCCGATGCGTTCGGGAGTATGCAGATCGAGGATCGGGTCGCGGCCCTGAGTGCGGAAGGGGACGCCCTGATGATTGGCGGGCAGGAAACCGCTGGTCCAATTGATCGAGCCGCCGGCGATCAACCCGCGTGGGTCGGGCAACACGACAAAGGCCGGCAGGTTTTCATTGATGGTTCCGAGCCCATAACTCAGCCACGCGCCCATGCTGGGAAATCCGTTCATGGTGAACCCGCTGTTCATTTGGAAAGTGGCGGGGGTGTGATTATTGCTGCGGGCGAACATCGAATGGATGAAGCAGATGTCATCCACGCAACTCGCGAGATGCGGCAGCAGGCTGCTCACCCAGGCGCCGCATTGGCCATGCTGGCGGAACGTATACGGACTCTTCATCACCTTGCCGGGTTGACCAAAGAATCCGAGGTTTTCGCCTTTGCCTTCCAATGCCTGCCCGTGGCACTTGGCCAGGTCAGGTTTGTAATCGAAGGTGTCGAGATGACTGACGCCGCCACAACAAAAGATTTGTACTACCCGCTGCGCGCGCGGGACAAAATGCGGCAGGCGCGCCGATGCCACAGGCTGGAGCAGCCTCGAGTCTGAACTGGCGCTGCCGCTGACCGCGGCGCGGGCCTGGTCCTGGTCCAGCAACCAGGCCAGCGCAATCCCCGCCATGCCGCCGGCGGTGCTCGAAAGGAAATGCCGCCGCGACAGAGCGGCCGCTGCGCTGGAGGAAACCTCAGCTGAACTGAGAATGGAACGGCCCATGAAGTTATCTGACATAAAGGAACTCGGTTGAGTTGAGCAACGCCCAGCAGAGCTGAGGCAGGCCTCGCTCCTGCGCTGCCGCCAGCGCGCGCTGGGTTTCTTCTGCGGTGGGGAGACGTCCGAGCGCATGGCGATAAGCGAGCCGTACGGCGCCGTTCAGATCGCGGCGGGCTTCGTGAGAGGCGCGTTCGGCAAGTTCGGTGGCTTGCCGGAGGACGAAGGAATTGTTCATGAGAGCCAGAGCCTGGAGCGGCGTGGTGGTGACACCGCGTCGCGGAGTTTTCACCGAAGGATCAGGGCAATCGAAAGCGTCCAGAAGCGGTTCCTTGCCGGAGTTCACGTTCATGCGATAGATCGAACGCCGGTTGAATTCAGGGCCAAGCTTGTCCACCGGCACGTAAGCGTTTGCCGGGAATTTAAGCACGTCGAACGGCCGAAAGCTGGGCCCGCCTGCCTTCAGATTCAATTGTCCGCTGACCTGCAACATGGCGTCCCGCAACAATTCGGCCTCGAGCCGCCGGGGGGGGAATCGCCAAAGCAACGCGTTGTCCGCGTCCTGCGCCGCGGCGGCGGCATCGTGACGCGATGATTGGCGATATGTTGCCGAGCTCACAATGAGGCGGTGCATCGCTTTGACGCTCCATCCGCTCTCGATGAACTGGCGGGCCAGCCAATCGAGCAACTCCGGGTGAGTTGGTCGGGCGCCGCTGGCCCCAAAATCGTTGGGCGTGGTCACCAGGCCCTGGCCAAAGTGCAGATACCAAATCCGGTTGGCCATGACCCGCGCCGGGAGCGGATTGCGTGCATCGCCCAGCCATTGGGCAAAGGCCAAACGGCGTTGGCGCTCGGGAGCGTCCGCCGCCAGACCGAAGTCCGGTTGCAGATCCGCCACTGCGCTGAGCGCACCTGGAGTGACGATTTCTTCCGGCGATTTGACATCTCCGCGTTTGAGTTTTTTGGTGGGCGCCGGTTGGACGCGCAGGCCTGCATAGGAGACTAGCGCGGGCGGAAGACTTTCCAGTTGAGCGCGGGCGGTCTGGAGACGGGCGCGGGCCTGGTCATGTTCCCGGCGTTGCTCGGGCGTCAAAGCGGCCAGGATCTCCGCTTGCGGTACGCGCCAAGGCGCCGCTTGAAAGGAAGCGGCCACCTCCGATTCGCTAAGAGCTCGATCGTAGAGAGCAGCCTCTTTGATTGCCCCGGTCAGGAACGGTCGCCCGCCGCCGAGATGACGGCGGCCGAGCGTAATGTAGGCTTGCCCGGCGTGATAGGTCTGGAGCGGACTGCCGGGCCGATAGGTCGCCCCATACGGCTGGCCGTTGCGGAACACGGAGACGGAGTTGTCCGCTCGATAAACCACCGCCATGTGGATCAGACCGGTCGATGGGGTGGTTTCCTCGGGCGCGTCCAGATCTTGCGTGCGTTGGAAGCCGGAGCTGCCCGCGATCCATTTGCCGGGTTGCCGTTCGCCGAACACAATCGCGTCGAACACGCCGCCATCGGGCGACTCGATCGAGATCGCGGCACCGCCGCCCTGCTTGAGCGTGTCGAGCGCCACGCAGGCTTCCAGCGTCTTCTCCTTAATGTCCTTGGTTAATGGCGGGGTTTGGGCAAAGGCGCCGGCTCTGGGCAACTGCAGTCGGCCGCGGGCGATGGTGGCGTCGCCATGGAACTGAAGCGGCAACACCGCGTTGGTGGCCCCCTCGAAGGTCCAGCGGGCGAAAGCAGCCGGCGCCGTCATAACGTTACTGGTCCCCGCGGTAAAACGGAGCGCAGGCGAGCCAGTCGCCGCGATTTGTGCACCGGCCGCTTCCAGGCGCGAGATCGTTTGTTCCGCGGCGGCGATTTGCTGTTTGAACGCGGCGATCGCCTGGTCGCGTTGTGCGAGCTCGGCAGGGGGCGCGATGGGCCGTTCGCCGTGCTTAACGCCTTCGAAGACGGATTTGATCCGGTAATATTCTTCCTGGGGAATCGGATCGAACTTGTGGGAATGGCACCGGGCGCAGTTGATGGTGAGACCAAGGAAGGTTTGGCCCACGACGCTGATCAGGTCTTCCAGTTCCTCTTCGCGGGTGATGGCTTTCTGGGTGGCGTTGGCCTGGCTGTTGCCTGCTTCATCCCACGGGCCGCACACGAGTAGACTGGCGCCCACGATGCCCTCGGTGGTGACGGGTTCCAGCACGTCACCGGCGATCTGCTCGCGCATGAAGTGGTCGTAGGGTTTGTCCTCGTTAAACGCGCGGATCACGTAGTCCCGATAATGCCAGGCTTGGTCGCGGAGTTTGTCGTATTCGAACCCCTGGCTCTCGGTATAACGCGCGACATCCAGCCAGTGACGGGCCCAACGTTCGCCGTAACGGGGCGAGGCTAATAATCGATCGACCTGCTTTTCATAGGCGTCGGGGGAAGGGTCGGCGACGAACGCATCGAGTTCCTGCGGAGTGGGTGGAAGCCCAATCAGATCGAAGCTCAGACGGCGCAGCAAAGTCAACTGGTCGGCTTCCGGGGCCAGCGTCAGGCCGGCCTCGGTTAGACGGGCCAACACAAATTGATCGATGGGGGTTCGGATCGGCGTTTTCCCGCCGGATACGACGGGCGGGATAGGGGCGCCCAGTGGCAGTAACGACCAATGGTTGGTGGGTGGCCCCGCTGGTTCTGTGGTTGTTTCGGGGGCCCCGCGTCCATCCGGGGTCCACGCGGCCAGCACTGCAGCCACGATAAGGAAGTGCAGGCTACACATGATAAGACTCGCCCGGCACCAGTTGCCGTTTCTTCACCTCGAGCATCCCGGGCTTCATGGGCGTTCATCCTAGGTAATTCGCCGCGACGTGTCATGAGCCAAAATCGTCTGGTTTCGCCGGCAGGTGCCCTTGGCACTGTCCCCTACTTCGCGCCGAACCATTCAATTGCAGCTCTCATCCAGCGGCGATCGCACCCCAAGTCCGGGCCGTTGCATGACGTGCGTGTAGACGGCTGAGCACCGCCGACAGACGCACCGAACGCTTCGCCCCGAGAAGTGAACTGAGGCCTGTCGCTCTCTTTGAACGATGCGAACTAAACCTGGCTGGCACGGCTTGGGATACTCGATGCTGGATGAGAGCCAAGCAGTCGAACGGGCGCAGGAGTGGGTTTGGAACCTCGCTCCGCTCCGCGCCGCGCGGCCCTCATGCATCTAGCGGTGACCGCACTCCCAGCCCAGGCTTTTTCATCACGTGCGTGTAAATCTGCGTGGTCGCCACGTCCTGGTGTCCCAAGAGATCTTTGTCTCCCTTGCCACTGCGGACCGTAATAAGCGCGCGCCCGAAGTCGACGTCCTTGACCCGCAACCGAAGACATTCCATCAGCCGCATGCCGCTGCCGTAGAGCAGTTGCGCGACCCATTTCATCGGAACTGCCATTTCCGCGAACAACCGGTCGCATTCCTCACGCGTCAGGACAGCCGGTAGGCGGGACGGACGCTTGGCCCGCGCAAAATCCCCAAAATCCCCAAGATCGATTCCCAACACGTCGCGGTACAGGAACACAACGGCGTTGAGAGCCTGATTCTGCGTGCTGGCCGCGACCCAACGGTCGCTGGCCAAATGACTCAGGAAGGCCTTGATCTCCAGTTCCCCACCAGTCTCGCGGATGCCGCCAACCTGCACTACTGGCCGCCCCGGTTCCGTCGATCCGACAAAAACGAACGTAACGCTCAATCCACCCCAAGTACGTTTGCTCCGTCCGGTAGGAATAGTGCCAAAAGCGCAATGCCTCCCGGCACTGATCCAACAGCTTCAGTTTCGGGTTGGGAATAAAAAACGCCCCAGATGGACGATCCCTTCGAGTCACTTGATGCCTCCTTGGCATTGCTAGGCCAAAGTAGAATCTTGCCAATCCGGTGTAAATCTCTAAGTTGTAACCAAGTTGAAAAGGAATGCGAAAAGCCAAAGTCGTGCTAGGCCAAACCCAGTTTGGCCGAATATCTGTTCGGCATGACAGCGCGACGAAAGTGCATCATGGCCCTTCTGGGGGCATGCGCTACCTGGATTGTAGTCTCCGCAATCTTTCGATTGCCGCCTGCAGGCATGAAGTACATCGGTCAGTCTTTGAACTCATGCACAAGTGTATTGAAGCAGCTCGAAATGATGAAGGCGACGTACGCCGATGACAAGGGCTTGCGGGAAGGAGACCCCGTCGATCCGTCGGACTTTCATAGGCACTTTGGAGGTCACGTTCCGAAATGCCCCGGCGGCGGAACGTACTCGTACAACAACATCGGCGTTCCTCCCGTCTGTTCATTTACTGGCACGAGAGGCTTGGAAGCTCAGAAGGAACTCGTGATGTATTTCTTTTGGAAGTGGAAGATACCACCATCAGGGCGGCATGAGCTTTGAGAAGCCGAACCAGCCCGCTGCAGGGCAACGCCGGTTGAGGCTCTCGGGTCGATTCGCACCCCATCGGCCCGGCGTGCCTGAGCGGGGACGTTAGGTCGTTCATGAGCATTCCCAGTCCACTCGTTCGTCGCTGGCTACTCTACGGAGTTGTTGTTTCGTTGGCGCACTTCTGCGTCGTCTGGTTCTTTGGCATCGTTATCGACGAGGGTGTCGTCACGGACCGACTCACCTCGCTTGGCTGGTGGCTCACCTTACCTGGCGGTTGGTTGCCGCTTACGTTTTTTCAAAACGGCTTGTTCTACTTGTTGGCTCTTTTCGGGAACAGCGCATTGTGGGGTTTCACTTTTTCAGCGGTAGCGATCTTTGGTTCTCGGAGATTCTCATCTTCACCCTCACGGCATGAAAACGCGACCTAACAAAGCGGCTCCACACGAACGCCCGCGATTGCATCGCTGTTCCATTCGGGCGTCATTGGCGCGGCGTCGGTGAGCCGCGACGTTGGGCAAAGAGATGATCCTTGTGTTCCAAGACGACGGTTCGGTGCGAACGCTCGACTCGGTGGCGGAGGCAAATCGTGAATACGAGGCCATCGACGTCGAGAACCAGGAGTATACATTCCTGGATGATCGCGGGTGCGTGCTCAAGCCGGTGCTTCGTGAGCCAGCAAGAAAGAAGTGGCTGTTCTTCTTTTGGGTTGCCGATAGCGTCTCGTTCACTTTGGAGCCGACGGATGAGAGAAGAGAGGATCTGATTGCCCGACTCCAATCTGGTGAGATTCCAATCGACCGAAACTCATCCGGCATTCGCACGCTCGACGATTTGCGACGGACGGTTCCGCAGTTGTTTAGCGCATGAAGAAAAGGCCCAACAAAGCAGATGCACCGAACGCCGCGACAGCGCTTCCGGTTGCATTTGGACATCACCGGCGCGGCGTCGGTGATCTGCGACGTTATGTGCGGATGCCCGTTCAGGACAGCAACGTGATTGACTTCGTGGCTCACGACCCGAAGACAGATTCCGTGATTCTGTGCATGTGCGAGGCGCGCGATTGGGGAGACCGTGGCGCGCTCCTTCCAGAGCTACAGCAGAAGTTCAGCACT
>DATLUX010000200.1:0-13369 GCA_035577805.1 Verrucomicrobiia bacterium | reverse complement strand
ATAAAAGGATTTCACCGGCTTGAATCCTTTCGCTTGGGCTAACCGCGCCTGAGTCTGGAAGGGCGGAGTTTGCACGTGGCCAATGTGCGCGGATATTGGCATAAACGCATCCTGAGATCCAGCTTCCTTCGGCACGTAACCGGCACGTAACCATGCCGGGGGCGCATTTTGGGCACTGCCCCCCCCCGGGAAATTAAGGAGTAAGAGTAAGAACGGTGTGAAACAAAGCCAGTTTCCTACTCCTTACTCTTACTCCTTACTCTTACTCCCCCTCTGCCGCTAGGTAGGGTGGACTGTCTTCACGCAATCGATCCGGTGAGATGCTTCTAACTAAGCCGATCAAAAGGCACACAATCTCGTTCAGAACTTCTTTGCCTTCCTGGAGTTGATCAGCAGTGGATTTTCCCTTGGCTACGAGTACGTCCAAGCACGCAGCACACTCCAAAGCCGAGCCACGTGCGTTTTCAAAATAGCGACAGCGGTCGGGTGCAGTGTACTTCCCGTTCCCTTCGGCGATGTTCAGTGGTGCGGAGGTCGACGCACGGTCCAGTTGGTCGCAAACCGCCAGCTTGGTTGGAATTTTCTCGAGCAATTGACTCGACCAAGCGACAAACTGAATGCTGCGTTGGTAGGCGAGTAATTGTTCATGGTCGAAATAAACTTTAGACACACTCATTGGCACCTGTGAGTAAATCGAAAGGGAAGAGTAAGGGCAAGGAGTAAGAATAAGATGAGAGTAAGAGTAAGAGTAAGAGTAAGGAGTAAGAGTAAGAACGGTGTGCCATCGGGTTCTGCCTTGTGCGGGGGCAGTGCCTGAATACGCCCCCAAATGCCGTGGGATCCGCCACCGCCGCCGCCCAAGATGGAGCTTTTCTCCTGCTTTCAGCGCTCTAGATTCTGGGCGTGAACCATCAACCACCGACCACTCCCGCCTTGACCTCTGTCCCTGACGTGGCGCCCTTCACGCGACGTCAATTCGTGAAATGTTCTTCCGCCGCCTTGCCTTGCCTCGGGTTATTCGCGTCCCTGAACCAGCTCCGCGGCGCAGAGACGCCGCGCGCCAAACCCAATTCCAAGTTCGCCGGCGTCCAGGTGGGACTCAATGTGCCGTACAGCTTCGCTAACGGCTCCATGAGCGGGGACGACATCCTCAAAAGCTGTGTGCAACTCGGTCTCAGCGCCGTCGAGTTACGGACTCAACCCGTCGAGACCTTCCTCGGTGTGCCGCCCGACCTGCTCAATCCGAAAAAGTCTGGCGACAGCGGCGGCTCCTCGGTTCAAGCCGGGCAGTTGGCGGCGTGGCGCAAGTCCGTTTCCATGGCGCGCGTGAAAGAGTTCAGGAAACAGTACGAGCACGCCGGCGTTTTCATTGAGATCGTCAAGGTCGATGGACTGTTCAAGTTGACGGAACCCGAATTGGAATACGTGTTCACACTTGCCAAAACCCTGGGCGGCCGCGCCATTTCTACCGAGATCTCAAATCAGGAGGATGACCTCAGGCGGGTTGGCCAGTTTGCCGACCGGCATCGCCTCATGGTCGGCTATCACGGCCACGCCACGACCAAACCCGAGCATTGGGAGAAGGCCTTTGCCCTGGCGAAACATAACGGCGCGAACGTGGACCTCGGACACTTCGTGGCCGGCAACAATGTCTCGCCGGCCGCCTTCATCAAAGAGCATCACCAACGCATCACCCATGTGCATGTGAAGGATCGCAAGATGCACAATGGGCCAAACACGCCCTTTGGCGAAGGGGACACGCCGATCGTGGAAATCCTTCGCCTGATTCGCGACCATCACTGGAATATCCAGGCCACCATCGAGTTCGAATACTCCATCCCCCAAGGATCTGATCGCATGACCGAGATCGCTCGCGCCATTAAATATTGCCGCGACGCTTTGGCGAACTCACCGCGTGAAGCCTAGAGCAATTCTCCACAGCTTGCTCACGCTGGCCGGCCTGACCACGGCAGCAGGGGCGGATGGTGTTTTCGCCCGGTTCCAATTGGTCGAACCCGCCGATGCGCCGTGGTTCGCGAAGGTGAGCGGCTACATTCACAATGCTCCCTGGCGTCTGCCCGACGCCGTCTGGCCCGCCAATGCAGACCACGAGGCCAACCTGCGCGTGCCAGCCGGCGAATTCAGCGCGTGGTTCGACCTGGGTGCGCACGCCGGGAAAGGATTGCATGGCCGGCTCAACCGCGCGGGCGGCATCGCCGAATTTCCGAATGTCACAGTCGCGTTTCTGGGCGGCGGAACGAATCCGTTACACCGCATCGTGATCGAACTCGCCACGGCGCCAAGCTCTGAGAATGTGGTCAAGCGCCTGGAAGAATCCTTCCAGGGGATTCAAACGAGCTTCCTGGTTTCGCCGACGCTGCGGGCCGATGCAGCCTCGCTCGAGACGGCCAGTCAGATGTCTGCGCGGCGCCTGGCTTGGGCCCGGCAGGCAAGCGGCGGACGCCGCGTGGCCCCGACCAATCTCTGGGTACAAACTCAGTTCTGGGGACCGCAACGGCCCGAATTAAACGCGCAGGAAGCCGAAGTGCTTTGGCTGCTCGGCTTCAACCTGGTCGGAAATGTTGAACCGGAGGTTCACGAGAAATTTCCCTTCGTCGAACCAGGCGGCCATCACTGGGTTGAGTTCGGACCGGAACTCAACCGCGAAGACATCGACCGGCAGATTGCCAAGCCGGCGGGGAACGCGAGGGCGCAAGCGCGTCCCACGCTCTTCAATTTCTCCGACGAGATCGCCTGTCGCCCGCCCGTGGGCACCAACGCCCAGGCCCTGACCCGCTTTCGCGTCTGGCTCAAGGAACGCAGTGTGCCACCCGCGGAGTTGGGCGTGAGTTCGTTGGACCAGGTCGTGCCCATCGAGTCGCCGGCGACGTTGCGCCAGCGGCAGCAAATCAACCGGGCGGCCGCCAATCGCGTGTTCGTCTGGACCACGCGATTCCGCCAAGAATGCGCGACCCAACGGTTGAAGTGGTTGACGGAAAGTTTTCATCGCTACGCGCCGAGCAACGTCTTTACGTCGACGCTGGTGGCGGATCATCCGTACTTCGGCGGCTCAGGGCTCGGCATGGGCATGGACCAGCCGAACACCACCTGGGGCGGTTTTCCATTGGCGCTCGACTGGTTTGGACTGGCGCGAGAGCGGGTCGTGGACGTGATCGCCATCGAGGACTGGCTGGGCTTGAACTTCATGTATGGGCCGAGTTTCACCTGGGAAGGCTTTCAGCTCATCGGATTTCAGGCGGCGCTGTTTCGCAGCGGCAGCCGCGGCCAATTGCCCATCATCACCTGGATCACGCCCAGCGATGAAACAAACCTGCGGCTTAAGAGCGCCTCCGCCCTCTGCCAGGGCGCGAAACATTTCTATTACTGGACCTACGGCCCGACCGCGACCAGCACCGAGAATTACTGGAGCGACTTGCGCGGCGCCTACGACGGCATCACCGCAATCACAAGGCAACTGGCCGGCGCCGAACACATCATCGCCCCGGGCCGGACGCGTTCGACTCGGGTGGCGTTGCTCTACAGTCTATCCAGCGACTTGTGGCAACCGTTCGGTTACCTTCCGATGGCGGAACGGCGCCTCACCTATTTCTCGCTTATTCACGAACAGTATCTCGTGGATATGGTGACGGAACGCGACGTGGAAGAAGGACGCCTGCGCGACTACAACGCCCTTTATGTCACTGACCCATGCGTGTCTACCGCCGCGTGCACCGCCATTCGCCGATGGGTCCGGAACGGCGGCCGGCTTTACGGCTCATGCGCCGCGGCCAGCCGCAACGAGTTCAATGAGGAACAATCCGGGTTGACGGATGTCTTCGGGGTCACGCCGCCCCTTGCCGTGGAAGCGCAGCTGGGCCGCTTCGATCTGCGCGGAGCGTTGAACGAACTGAAGTGGCTCGATCAGGTTCAGGTCGCGTCGACTCACGAAACCTTCGGCGCCCTTGGCCTCAAAGTGAAAGTCACCGCCGCCCATGCCAAAGTGGCCGCCACCTTCGCGGACGGCGCTCCCGCCGCGTTGACCAACCGTTTCGGGCGCGGCATCGCCTTCTACGTGGCCACGTGTCCGGGAGTTTCCTATGCGAAGGACGCGCACTTCGTGCCGGCTGAATTGAAAGAGAAATGGCCCGCGAGGCAGCGTCAGTTGATCAACTGGATTGCCCGGGCCAGTGGCGCACCGCGCCTGGTGGAACTTTCGCATCCCGTCGTGGAGGCCGGTGTGTTCGAATCGGCCGAAGGCGCCGCCTTGGTCCTGGCCAACTTCACCTACGAACCGATCGCGCAACTGGAGATTGGCCTGCCGGTCAAGCGCGCGCCGAAAGGTGTTCGTTCCCTGGAAACGGGGCCTTTACAGTTCACGGTCGAGCGCGCGCCGCGCCAGCTCGCCGCACGGGGTTACCCACAAGTGGTTCGCTGCACGGAAGCTCTTGGGCTCAACGATGTGGTGCTGTTCGAATGACACGGGAGGAGGCGCATCGCCATGTCGTCCGTCGGCTCGAGGACCAAGGAACTACCCAACAGCCCGCCCCGAGCCCCGTCGAAGGGCTTCCTCCGATCCCCATCTCGAAGCGGCCTAAAGTAAAGGCCGCGATCCCGGGGGCAGTATCCGAATGCGCCCTTTCCGCTTTTTCCCAAGACTTAACTCCTGCACTTCGAATCAAGGTAGGTTAGCTTTGAAGAAACTATTCTCATGTTGCTGCAAAACACCGAGCGCGGCCTGTTCTGTCCGGCGGGAGATTTCTACATTGACCCGTGGCAGCCGGTGGATCTGGCCATCATCACTCATGGCCACTCGGATCATGCGCGTCCCGGGGCGCGTCAGTACCTGACCGAAGAAGCCGGCAAACCCATTCTGCAGTTACGTCTCGGTGCGGATGCGCACATTCAGACGCTCCGTTACGGCGAGACCGTGACTCGCCATGGCGTCAGAATTTCCCTGCATCCCGCCGGCCATATTCTCGGCTCGTCCCAGGTCCGGCTCGAAAAGGACGGCGAGATTTGCGTCGTCAGCGGAGACTACAAGTTGGAGAACGACGGCGTTTGCGCCCCTTTTGAACCGATGCGCTGCCATCACTTCATCACGGAATCCACCTTTGGTCTGCCCATTTACCGCTGGCGTCCGCAGGCCGAAATCTTTGAAGAAATTCACGAGTGGTGGCGCCGGAACCAATTGGCTAAACGCACCAGCGTGTTGTTTTGTTACGCGCTGGGCAAAGCTCAACGGATTCTGGCTGGACTGGAAGCGAATCTCGGCGCGATTTTTTTGCACGGTGCGGTGGAACGTTTTCTACCCGCTTATCGGCAGGCGGGCGTCAACTTTCCCCCTTGCGCGAAGGCGGACGCTCAAAACGTAAAACGCGCCGGAGGTTCAGCACTGGTGCTCGCTCCGGAATCTGCCCGCCATTCACCTTGGCTGCGAAAATTCGGCGATGTCTCGACCGCCTTCGCCTCGGGTTGGATGCAGATTCGCGGAGCACGCCGTCGGCGCGCGCTGGACCGCAGCTTTGTTTTATCCGATCACGCCGATTGGGACGGGCTGGGCCAAACCATCAAAGCGACCGGCGCCGAACAGTTTTGGGTCACCCACGGATACACGGCTCCGTTCGTCCGTTTTCTTCAGGAAACAGGATTGCAAGCGGAAGCGCTGGAAACACGATTCCAAGGGGAAATCGAAGAGGAGGCGGAGGCGGCCGGCAGTCTGGAGGCTCGCGAGTCCAGCCCTGAAACATGAATTGATCGAGGCAAGATTGTGAAACGGTTCGCCCAGCTTTTTTCCGCGCTTGATCGGACCAACCGGACGAATGAGAAGGTGGCGCTGTTGGAGGGTTACTTTCGTGAAACACCGCCTGGGGATGGGGTCTGGGCCTTGCAGTTCCTTTGTGGCCGCACCTTGCCCCGCGCCGTCCCGACCAGGAGCCTTTGGCACTGGGCCGCTGAAGCAGCGCAAGTACCCGTCTGGTTACTGGACGAATGTTACCATGCCGTTGGTGACATGGCCGAAACGATCGCCCTGGTGCTCCCTGATTCGCCGCCAGGCCCCGCCCTTTCCCTCTCGCAAATTGTGGAACAACGATTGGTCCCGTTGCGCAACCTGCCTGAACACGCGCGTCACGATTTGTTGCAGTTGACCTGGCGGGAACTTAACACCATGGAACGCCTGGTCTGGAACAAATTGATCACAGGAGATTTTCGCGTCGGCGTGGCGCGCACGCTGGTGATCCGCGCCTTGGCCGCAGTGGCGCAGGTGGAACCTCCGATCATGGCTCATCGGGTGATGGGACCCTGGGCGCCCACCGGCCCGGATTTCCTTCGACTCATCGCGCCAGCGGACTCGCCCTCCACCCAGATCGCCCAACCGTATCCATTCTTTCTCGCGTCGCCCTTGGAGACCAAGATCCAACCCGGCCAAACCCCTGCCGCTCTCGGGAAGATCGAAGACTGGCTGGCGGAATGGAAATGGGACGGCATTCGCGCCCAACTGATTCGCCGCGGCGGTGAATCTCTCCTCTGGTCGCGTGGCGACGAACTGGTCACAGACGCATTTCCCGAGATCCTGGAGGCCAGCCAAACCTTGCCGGAAGGCACCGTCCTGGATGGCGAAATACTCGCGTGGCAAGGCGATGGCCCTTTGCCGTTTGCCAAATTGCAACGGCGCATGGGCCGCAAGCAGGTCGGCAGTAAGATCCGTTCCGATTTCCCCATCGTTTTTGTCGCTTACGACTTGTTGGAATTTGGGGCAGCGGACTTCCGCGCTCAGCCCCTGGAAGTGCGTCGGAAAGAGTTGGAGAATTTAATCAAGCAAGCGACCGCCGAATCCAGGAAGCGACCAATCTGGCGATCTCATCTCGCCACTGAAACCCCTTTGTTGCCTGGCCTCGAACCCTCTACGTCCGCTAACGAGGCAGGCTCAGAGCCGGGCTTTCCGATTCGCCTTTCTCCCGCGGTCCACGCTGCCACCTGGGATGAACTGGCGCGTCTTCAGCGGGAATCACGCCAGCGCGGCGTGGAAGGGTTAATGCTCAAAGCCCGCACCTCCCCCTACGGCGTCGGCCGCCAGCGGGGATCCTGGTGGAAATGGAAAGTGGACCCGCTCGTGATTGATGCTGTCCTGATTTTCGCGCAACCTGGTCAGGGCCGCCGGGCCAGCCTTTATACCGACTACACGTTTGGACTGTGGGACAATGGCGAATTGGTTCCGGTAGCCAAGGCTTACTCCGGCTTGACGGATGAGGAAATCGCCCGAGTGGATGCCTTTGTTCGCGCTAATACCATCGACAAATTCGGGCCGGTCCGCTCCGTGAAACCGCTGCAGGTCTTTGAAATTGCCTTCGAGGCCGTTCAACCCTCGACCCGGCATCGCTCTGGGTTGGCCGTTCGTTTCCCGCGGATGAACCGCTGGCGCCATGACAAAAAACCTGAAGAAGCCGACACGGTGGAGGCCCTGCGGCGCCTGATCCGGGTTGAAGCTGGATCAGCCTAACGTCTGCGGCACCTGCCTGGGTGACTGATTGGGGAGCAAGCGCGCTTGCAGAGAATCGATTGTTGCTCGCCATAAAGTTCGTGGCGAATGCCGCCGCGTCGAGGACCGTCCCCATCGAGCACGCGACTCCGAGGCTTTCGAGCCGCCATTCCGCGCCCCTGGTTTCACCTTGCCTCCTGAGGGCGAATCTGTCTAAGAGTGTCGTCACTCCTGAGTCCGCATGAAGCTTCGCCGCCGCGGTCTTCTGTTGTCCTGCGCCATGCTCTCGGCCGTCGCGCCTGTGGCGTTAAGGCCGGGATGCGCCGCCGACGTGCCGGTCGGGTCGTCCCGCACGCCACCCCCCTATCAGCGCATGGAGTTTGGGCCGGCGCTGTTCTGGACCTTGGAAATCGAGCGCGGGAACATCGCCTACAAGGGAATCGCCGTGCGACTCGATGCCGGCTCGGGCGGCGTGAGCAAGGGCCGGGCCTGGATTATTTACGACCACGACACGCTGCGCGCCGCCGGGGCGACCACGGGCAGTTTTGTGGACTGGCGGGGCATCGCCTTCGACGGCAGCCACCAGACGCACACCCGTCTCACCGGCGAGCGCCATTTTGTGAATCCGCCGGGTCCCGGCTGGGGGGATGCTGCCGGGCGCTGGAAGGATCCACGGCTCCGTGGCCGCGATGGTTTACCCTACGGCCCGTTGCCCCGCGACTGGGCGCACTACTCGGGACTCTATCTGCACGGCGAAAAAGTGGTGCTGGCCATGACGGTCGGCGGCGCCCAAGTCCTGGAGTCGCCCGGTTGGCTCGAGGACGGGACAAACTCCATCTTCACACGCGCGTTCAACGTCGCCGATGCCGCCCGGCCACTGGTCCTTCGGGTGGCGCCCGCCTCAGTCCATGTTCGACTCGCGGGGGCAGGCACGCTGCGCAAGGCGGACGGATTCTGGGTGGCGGAGCTGCCGGCGCGGGCGAAGACGCGGCTGTTCATTTCGCGCGGGGACCCAGCGACGCTGGAAGCAATGGCTCGTCGCGATGCCTCTCCGCTGGAATTGGAGCCGCTCACGCGCGGGGGCCCGCCGCGCTGGCCGCAGGAATTGATCACCGCCGTAAAACCTGGCCCGAACGATGGGCCGTTCGCCGCCGACACACTCACGCTGCCGGAGGACAATCCGTGGCACAGCTGGATGCGCCCGGGTGGATTCGATTTTTTGCCGGGTGAGAAGAGCGCCATGCTCTGCACCTGGAACGGCGACGTCTGGCGCGTCGAGGGCCTGACGGCAAATCCGCCCGGGCCATTGCGGTGGCGACGGTTGGTGGCGGGATTGTTCCAGCCGCTGGGCGTCAAGGTTCGCGGCGTCGACACCTTCGTTTGCTGTCGCGACCAGATTGCGCGCCTGCGCGATCTCAACGGCGATGGGGAGATTGATTTCATCGAGAACTTTAACAACGACCACCAGGTCACCGAGCATTTCCATGAGTTCGCCATGGGCTTGCAGACGGACCCGGCCGGGAATTTTTATTACGCGAAGTCCGCCCGGCACGCCCTGCCGGCGCTGGTGCCGCACCACGGCACCCTCTTGCGCGTCAGCCCCGATGGTGCGCGCACCGACATCCTGGCCACCGGATTCCGCGCCGCCAACGGGGTCTGTCTCAACGACGACGGAACGTTTTTTGTCACCGACCAGGAAGGCCACTGGATCCCCAAGAACCGGATCAACCGCGTTCGCGAAGGCGGCTTCTACGGCAATATGTTTGGCTTCGCCAGCGTGACCAATTCCGCTGATGCGGCGATGGAACCGCCCATGGTTTGGATCACCAACGCCAAGGACCGCAGCCCGGCCGAATTGGTTTGGGTGCCGAAGCATGCGTGGGGGCCGCTGGGCGGCGCGCTGCTGAATCTCAGTTACGGCACTGGCCGGATCTTTATCGTGCCACATGAAGCGGTAGATGGCGCATGGCAGGGCGCGGTGTGTGAGCTGCCCATGCCGCCGTTTGCCACTGGCATCATGCGCGGCAGGTTCAGCGCGAACGGAGCGCTCTACGCGTGTGGCTTATTTGGATGGGCTGGTAACGTGACCGCACCCGGCGGTTTCTATCGCGTGCGCGCAACGGGTCGTCCCGCTCATCTGCCGCTGCGCGTTCACGCCCGTCGCGACGGCATTGATGTCACCTTCAGCAACCCGCTGGACACGGCCAGTGTGAGTCCCGACGACTTCGGTCTCAAGGTCTGGTCCCTCAAACGATCGGCCAACTACGGATCGAACCATATCGACGAGCATCCGATGAACATCACCGCCGCGCAGATCAGCGCGGACGGGCGCACCGTGTCGCTGGCCGTGCCCGGCCTTGCTCCCACTCAATGCTACGAGCTGCTTGTCCGGGAGCGCGGCGCCGACGGCACGCCGGTGACCCGTTCGCTTCACGGCACGATTCATAAGCTTGCTGAACCATAGCACGATTAGTCCTATAGTAGTCGTTTCCATCGCAGTTTGTTCCACGAGCTGCCGCAATGTTGCGCATGAAACACATCCTTCTGTCGCTGGTTCTTAGCGCGCTCAGCGTGTCCGGCCTGGCGGCGGATCGGCTCAACATTCTCTTCATTCTGGCGGATGACATGGGGTTTGCCGACGCGGGCTGTTACGGCGGCGAGATTGCCACCCGGCCGTGTCCTCGATCAACTCCGGGCCATGGGCGCCCTGGAAAACACGCTCGTGATGTTCGCCTCTGACAACGGCGCCAGCGCGGAGTTCGTCAACCGCGGCGACAAGCATGACCAGGCGGCCGCGCCCGGTTCGGGCGGCAGTTATCTTTGTCTCGGAATGCTCGAATGCGCCATCACTGATCTTCGCCCAGAATCCGGGCTTGAGCGATGTCGCCTGGATTCACACAATGGCGGCATAAATCTTCCGGTTCTGAAATGAATCGGTGAACAAAGATCTCCTGATTTCCCGGTGACGCAGAAACAAATGAACGCAGGACGCGAGAGATCAGTTTTGTATCGCACCGGGATCCTTGCGTCATTAACCACCATGATCCGAATGAAAACATTAACCAGATACGGCACGATCGCTTTGGCGGGCGCGTGGCTAACCGTCGCCTCCACGACGCTGGCTGCGGACGCAAAGTCTTACCAGGTTACCGGCCCGGTCCTCGAGCTTACCGCGACCAAAATCGTTGTGCAAAAGGGCGACGAAAAGTGGGAGATCGCGCGCCACCCAAACACGAAGGTGACCGGGGATCTCAAGGTCGGCTCCAAGGTAACCATCTACTATACGATGGCCGCCCAAGAGGTGGAGGTGAAGCAAGACAAGAAAAAGTAAATTGCCGTGAGTTCTCGTCCAGCAACAGCATGAGCATGCCGGCGGTCAGTGGAGTCAGCGGGTTGTTGGCGGCATTCGTTGCAGGAGCGAGTGCAGCGCAGCCTGTGCCGGATGATTGGCCGCGCTATGGGCATGACGAGGCGCTCACCGGACGCTCTTCGTTGACCGGCCGCATCACGAGTCCGCGGACGGCCTGGACTTATCAGACGGGCGGACGCGAGTGGCTCGTCGAGATCGTGCCGACGCCCGGCGCCCATACCTTGCAACTCGACGCCAGCCGGGCCGCCACCGTTGCTCCTTCTCGCTTTCGGCCGCCCGCGCGTCCGGTTTTCGACCTGGACGGAACTGGGACGCTGCGCGCGCCGGCCGAGAATTACCACGAACGGTGGGCCAAGATCCTGCCCGATGTGAAAGGCTGGCAGCGGGTGGCCTGGAACGAGACCTGGACCGATCAAAAGGTCTGCCGACTGCAACTCTTCGCGTACGATCGAGGGTTCAACCGGCCACGCCTGGTCTGGCAAACCGATCCGCCGGAGGGAACCATCTTCCAACCGCTCAACCTCATTTATGATCTGGACGGAGACGGGGTCCAGGAGATCTGCGTGGCGGCACATTATCGGGTAATGATCTTCGAAGGCACCACGGGACGCAAAGAGACGGAACTGCGCTATCACCAAAGTCGTCCTTACGGTTGGTTCGGTTTGGCCAATGTGGATGCGACGGGGCCGATGGAGCTGATCACGATCGGCGATTTTCAAAGTCACATCGATGTGTTGAATTACGATCCGGCCAAGCCGGAGCAGGAACGTCTTTCGGTGCGCTGGCGGCGCGACATTGAACAAGCCATCGAGGATCGCACCAAATGGCCGCAGGTCGGGCCGCATCCGGTGGCGGACGTCGCCGGCGATGCGCGCCTGGAGTTGGTGCTGAACCTGTTCAACGACACCGGCGATGGTCAATGGCACGCCGTCGTGCTGGATGCTTCCACCGGCATTCAGGTGCAGGATTTTCCACGGCGTTTCCTGCAAGGTACGGTCGACATCGACGGGGATGGCAAAGCCGAGTTATTCCTGGCCTCTACGGAGGGCGTGTTGGTGCCGGCTTTCGGAATCGTTGAACTGGTGAGTTTGCGGCCGGCGGGTCCGGTGGTGCGTTGGTCTCAGGAAAACGCTGCCTGGGGTTGTGCTGACCTGCCGCGAATCGAATCGACTTGGTCCACCACTGCGTCCCAAGGCATGCGGGACATCTTGGTGAGCGAACCCGCTCCGGGCGATCGGCCGACCTTCCTGGTCTCCCAGAGAAAGACCAAACCTGACGCCCAATCAGGCCGCAGCCCCGCTCCGTCCACGACGCTCAGAGCGATGAGCTCGGCCCTCAGCGGGGTACTCGTCACTAACTGGGAAGTGACGGGATTGCCCGACGATTTCCAATTCGTCACGTTATCCAAACCTGCGGACCGAGCGGGGATCGGCGTGACCATGCGCATGAAGGTTTCGCGAGATACGGTGCTCTCGCTCGACTGCCAGCGTGCCGAAGCACAGGTCACAGAGAGTCAACCTCTGGGCGTTCCGGTTTCCACGCCGATCGCCGCACGACTGCGTCCGGACGGCTTGCCGGTGGTCGTAGTGGAAGGAGCGGCCCGGGAAATCTTCGCTTTGCAGGCGGACAAGACCGGCACCAACGCACCGCAAGTATTATGGCGTCGCCCCGGGCGGGGCATGGGTGACGGCAGTCGTTGGCTTGGGCCGTTGGCGGCTGATCTGGATGGGGACAACGGCAAAGAAATTGTCGTGGCAACCGCGGACGCGGCAGGCCGGGCCATGCTCGTGGCTTATCGCCATGACGGCTCGGTGCTGTGGCAGGCCCGCTTTGATCAAATCCCTGGCGCCACTCCGGTTTGGAACCTGGCCGCCCTCACGTTCTGGTGGCCCGGTTGCTTTCGCACCAACGGGCAGATCGATTTGTTCGTCAACACGCGCCGCGGGCCGATGCACTCGGACATTGGCCAGTTGCTCGATGGACGAACGGGCGCCCTCATCTGGCGACAAGACAAGGCCGCTCTGCCGGACCAGTTTAGCTGGGGCTATGCCGGCATTCCTCCGGCCGTGAGCGATGTGGATGACGACGGCTCGGCCGAGCTCATTTCGCTTTATCCGGTTTGCTTTTGGGTCGCCGATGGACGGACCGGGCGATTAAAGCAGGGAGTGGAATTGGCCAGCCGAAAACGGCTGCCGGCCTGGGCTGCCTACGGTGAACCGATGATTTACTCGTTCACTGGACAAAAGAACGCAGAGGTTTTGCTCGATTCCCAATACATCCTCGGATTGCTGGATATCCACGGCGCGCCGCTCTGGCACGCGGGGGTGCGCCCGGACTTTCCCACTTCGGCAAACGACGGAAGTCTCGGTCAGACCACTCAGGTGAAGCATGCCTTGATCGACTTCGATGGCGACGGCGTGTTCGAAATCGGTTCGGCAGGTTACGGAGATGGCGTGCGCGCCATCGATCCACGGAACGGCCAGACGCTCTGGTCCCTCCCAGCACCTTCCCCAACGTGCGCT
>DATLUX010000199.1:0-9867 GCA_035577805.1 Verrucomicrobiia bacterium | reverse complement strand
TGATCAGATGACAGGCTGGTGGAACAGCATTGCGGCCGGGGACTTCGATGGAGACGGTCGCCTGGATCTGGTGGCAGGCAACTGGGGGCGCAACACCGTTCATCAACATTTCCTCGCGGAACCGCTGGAGCTTTATTACAGCGAACCTGGTGTCGGTTCCGGGATGGGAATTGGGTTGGTCGAAGCGCACACCGACCCCGGGCTGCGCCAGGTGGTTCCGGCCCGCGACTGGGGCGCGCTTAAGACTGTGTTTCCCGCGTTGCAGGATAAGTTTCCGAATTTCACTGCCTTCAGCACGGCCAGCCTCCAGGAGCTCCAGGCCGCCGGCCTGCCCCGGATGCGCAAACTTACGGCGGCCATGCTCGACTCGGTGCTGTTGCTGAATCGAGGCGATCATTTCGACGCTGCCCCACTGCCTTTGGAAGCCCAGATCTCTCCCGTCTTCGGCCTGGCGGTGGGTGACCTGGATGGGGACGGAGCCGAAGACATTTTCCTGGCGCAAAACTTTTTCGGGGTGAGTTCAGCGGAGAGCCGCTCCGATGCCGGATGCGGTGTATGGCTGCGTGGGGACGGCCATGGACAGTTCCGGGCTGTCCCGCCACGGGAGAGCGGCATCAGTATTCCCGAAGAAGGACGAGGCGCTGCTTTGTGCGACTTCGATCAGGATGGTCGGCTGGACCTGGCGGTGGGCCAGAATCACGGACCGACGAAGCTTTACCGGAATCGGACCGCGCAGCCGGGTCTCCGCGTGCGTTTGCAAGGGCCTGCCGAAAATCCCAACGCGATCGGCGCGGTTGTGCGGGTGATTTTTACCGGAGGGACAATGGGACCCGCTCACGAGATTCGGGCCGGGGGCGGTTATTGGTCGCAGGATTCATCGGACCTCGTGCTGGGAACACCAACCTCCGTGGAGGGCATCCTGATCCGGTGGCCGGGCGGGTCATCGGAGGTTGTGGCGATTGCGCCCGGGAGCCGGTCCATCACGCACAAACGGCCATGAAACCGCTTGATGGTCGCGCCCGACCGACGACGTTTTGACCATCCTCTATACGGTGCATGGCACGGCTGAGAACGGAGTGGATTATCCGGAATTGCCGGGCAGCATGACCATCCCGGCCGGCCGCCGCGCCGCCCGAATCGTTCTCGTGCCCATCGACGACCATCGACCCGAACCCATTGAGACCGCGAGTTTCACAGGCGTTTCCACTTTCCCGCCTTTGCTCTCTGGGCTACGGCGGGGCGCATTCGGATACTGCCCCCGGGATCGCGGCCTTTAGGCGCCTTTAGGCCGCTTGAAGATGGGATCGGAGGAAGCGTTGAACAGTCCATGGCCCCCGAGCCGGCGGACACTGAAGCGGGGTGAACGCCGCGCACCAAACCGCATGTGGGGGCAGTGCCTAAATAAATACGCCCGCGACGGTGCGCCAGGCCGCTTTCCGCTTTCCGCTTTTCTTTTCCGGCCCTAGACTGCGGGCATGGGTCGTCAATGGTTGCACGCCAAGCGGGCGGTCGCCTCCCTCAAGAAAGGGCGCGCGACCGGCAAGATTGTTCGCGAAATTATGGTCGCCGCCAAAATGGGTGGAGCGGATCCCGATTCCAACGCGCGTCTCTTCGCGGCCGTCGAAAAGGCGCGACGCGAGAGCGTTGGCCGAGACGTGATCGAACGCGCGATCAAGAAGGGCGCGGGCCTGGGCGACGAAAAATTGGTCATGGAACATGTGATCTTCGAAGGGTACGCCCCGCATAAAGTTCCATTGATCCTGGAAGTCTTGACCGACAACGTGAACCGGACTGCTCCGGAGATTCGGAATTTGTTCAAGAAAGGGCAGCTGGGGACCGCTGGCAGCAACAAATTTCTGTTTGAACATGTGGGGTTGGTGGAAGCCTATCACCCGGACGCAAACACCGATCGCGAGGCGGCGGCCATCGAAGCCGGCGCCAATGAAGTCGAGACGCTTACTTCCCAGCAGAACGACGACATCCCGGACGGCGCCGTGGCCGCGCGGTTCATCGTCGAGCGGACCGCGATCCATAATGTTTCCAAATGGCTCGCGCAACACGGCTGGACTGTCATCACCAGCGAGCCCGGGTATCTGCCCAAGAATTACCCTGAACTCAACGACGCGCAGCGCGCGGAGGTGGGCGAGTTCCTGCAGGAACTGGACGATCACGACGATGTCAGCCGAATCTGGGCGGCCGTCCGATAGAGTCTCCCTCTCCCCTCAACGGGGAGAGGGCCGGGGTGGGGTGAGAAGGGTAGAAAATATCCGTTCCGGCCAAGATGAATATCCGTATCAAGAGCGCCATGTCCCTTCTCGTAGCCCCGCAGGGCGAAAGCCAGCTCTTGGCTTAGCTTTCATATCCCGAATGTGGTGCTCTTTCCTGCAAAAGCAGCCACAACGCATGCTTCACGACGCTTGGTTCCTGCCAGACTTGCCGATTCCAAAATCGTTTGGTGAGAATCCCGCGGTTCAGTAAATAAGCCTCCTTTACATTGTCTTGCTGGTGTTGGTCGGGAACACCGTGCTGTCCACCGTCGAGCTCTACCGAGACTTTGGCTTCCCCACAATAGAAGTCTAATACATAGGGCCCCGACGGATGCTCGCGACGAAACTTGTAGCCGGCGAATCTACGGTCTCGTAGAAGTCTCCAAAACCGGCGTTGGGCCGCAGGCATTGCCTGCCTGAGAGCCCCAGCTCTGGTGATACCATCCATGGTCACCAAGCTACGAACATGGCTGGCGCGAAGCGAGGATCTTTCGGCCTTCTCACCCCTCACCCCGGCCCTCTCCCCATTAAGGGGAGAGGGAGTTGGCGCTGCTCTTTCTACACTGGCCACATCAAACAGGTTCCACTAGCCTGCGGCCATGCAAGCCTTCTGCCGAATTACGATCCTCGTTTTCGTTCTGGCCTCCAGCCTTCGTGGGGATGAAGGGATGTGGCTTTTCAACCAGCCTCCCCGTCAGATCCTGCGCGAGCGCCACCAGTTCGAGGCCAGCGACGCCTGGCTGGATCACCTCCAGAAAGCTTCCGTGCGCTTCAACTCGGGCGGGTCCGGCAGTTTTGTCAGCGAAGATGGCCTGCTCATCTCCAATCATCATGTGGGTGCCGATGCTCTGCAGAAAGTGAGCACCAAAGACCGAAACTATCTGCGTGACGGCTTTTACGCCCGGACTTCCGCCGACGAAGTGAAGTGCCTCGATCTTGAGCTCAATGTGTTGCAAGCCATCGAGGACGTTACCACGCGCGTCAACGCCGCGGTGCCCCGGGACGCCGCGCCCGCCCAAGCGTTTGTCGCGCGACGCAAGGTCCTGGCCGAGATCGAAAAGGAATCACTCGAACGCACCAAGCTGCGCTCGGATGTGGTCACGCTCTGGCAAGGTGGCGCCTATCACTTATACCGTTATAAACGGTATACCGATGTCCGTCTCGTCTTTGCCCCCGAACAACAGATCGCCTTTTATGGCGGTGACCCGGATAATTTTGAGTTTCCCCGGCACGATTTGGATATCTGTCTGTTCCGGGCTTACGAGAATGGGCAGCCGGCCAAAGTGCAACATTTCCTCAAGTTCTCCGCGGTGGGGGCGAAGGATGGCGAGTTGGTTTTTGTTTCGGGACATCCCGGGCGCACGAGCCGGCTGTTGACCGTGGCGGAATTGGAATACCTGCGCGATCAAAGCATCCCTAACCGCCTGAATGCCCTCAAGCGGATGGAAGTGTTGTTGGGCAACTGGAGCGATCGTTCGGAAGAAAATGCTCGCCGCGCCAAGGACGACTTCTTTGGCGTGCAGAATTCGCGCAAAGCTTTTGACGGGCGCCTGGCCGGCCTGCTCGATCCCGAATTGTTCTCAGGCATAGCCCAGGCCGAGAGCTCCTTTAAATCAAAGCTGGCCGGCAGCGCCGATTACGAGGAAGCGCTCAAAGCGTACGACCGGATTGCGGCTGCGACCAAAATCGTCGCCGCCCAAGCGACGCGCCAAAACCTGCTCGAAGGTGCTCAGGGTTTCCGCTGCGACAGTTTCCATATCGCCCGCACCTTGCTGCGCGCTGGTGATGAACGGCCCAAGCCCAATGGGGAACGCCTGCGCGAATTTACCGATTCGGCCAAGGAATCGCTCGAGTTGGATCTGTTCTCCGAAAAGCCAATTTATTCCGACCTCGAGACCCTCCAGCTGGCCGATTCCCTCACTTTCCTGGTCACCCAACTGGGCGCAAACGATCCGCTCGTCCAACAGATCCTGGCCGGACGCGCTCCGCGGGATCGCGCGACGGAATTGATCCGAGCCACCAAGGTTCGCGAGCCCGGGTTCCGCAAACAAATCTACGCCGGCGGCGCGTCGGCCGTGGCGGCGGCGGTGCCTGGCGACCCGATGCTGCAGTTGGCGCGCCTGGTGGATCCTGAGTCACGCGCGCTCAGGAAGGTGTTTGAGGAACAGACCGAAGCCAAGCAGCAGGCGCACGCGGCCATTTCGCGGGCCCGCAACGCGGTCTTGGGAACCGTGGGTTACCCCGATGCGACGTTTACGCTTCGGCTGTCGTTCGGTTTGGTGAAAGGTTATGAAGAGGACGGCAAACCAGTGGCAGCATTGACCACTCTTGGCTCTCTCTATGATCGCGCCAAGGAGATGCACGAGCGGCCTCCTTTCGATTTACCCCCGCGCTGGGTCAAGGCCCGCTCCCGGCTGAACCTCCAAGCCCCGTTCAATTTCGTCAGCACCTGCGACATCATCGGCGGCAACTCCGGCAGCCCGGTCGTCAATCGGGCCGGCGAGTTTGTCGGGATCATCTTTGACGGCAACCTGCAAAGCCTGTCGTGGGATTACGCCTTTAGTGATAAACAGGGGCGCGCGACCTCGGTCCATTCAGCCGCGATCCTCGAAGCTCTTAATCAGGTTTATCGCACCAAAGAACTGGCCGCCGAATTGACCGCCGGCCACCGCGCGAGCCGATGAATCGCATCAGCTGTTTGGCGAGCATTTCACCAGAAAAGAAACTTTCCACCGGCGTGTAGCCCAAGGCTTATCCAGCAAGCGGACGAATGGCGGCGTTTTCTGCGGCCACTTTTCTGCATAAAAATGAGAATAGTGTGAAAGGAACGTTGCATGCGTCGGTGGTTCCGTTGCAGGACACATTGATCTCGCCAGAGCGAACCTGGGGGCCCAGAATTTGGATCTGGGTCGGATCTCGACGTTCGACATTTCACTGGACATGCATTTCCCTAGAGTCTCGCGTTTACGGGTGAATTTCCGAGCAAAGAAAAAGTCATTCCGGGAACTGAGATTGTCGACAATCATTGTCGAGATCTGACCCTAGGCAGCCTGAGTTGTCCTGGATGTTCGATGGCGCTAAGTAACCCCTCACAAAATTCCATGAAAATTTCAATTCTCACCGGTCTCGGTTCGCTCGTGTTCGCATTGAGCTGCTCCGGTGACTCCGTACTGTCGCCGTTTCCGGCGAGCCCTTCCAGTGGCAGCGGTTTGCCCTTCTTCCCTTTCACCGACGCCTTTCCCTCCGTTCGCTATCAGCAGGTTTACGGTGCCGCCGATTTTGCGCGGGTAGGTGGTCCCTTTTTGATCACGGAGATTCGGTTTGCTGGCGGGGTTGGGGCGGGGGCGCGCATCGATGTAAACCTGCCAAATGTTCGCATCGATTTTTCCACAACCAGCCGGAACCCGGACGAGCTGAGCAGCGTTTTTGCTGATAATGTGGGGTCCGATAGCAGAGTGGTGTACTCTGGGCCCCTCCACTTCTATGACAGAGCGCTCCAAAGGTTCGATATACGCATCCCTCTGCCAACCCCTTTTGTCTATGACCCTCATGCGGGGAACCTGCTCATGGATGTGCGCAACTTCCAGACCGTGCCGTTTGTCGATTTTCCAAGGCCCATGGAGGCGGCAAACGTTGTCGGGGACACTGTGTCGAGGGTGTACGCCGCGGACGTAAACTCCGCGTCCGCCACCGGGATAGACACTGTTGGATTGTTGACCCACTTCGAAGTAATCCAGGTGCCTGAGCCGAGCCAATGGGCTCTTTCATTGCTCGGGATTGCCGCCGCGATAGTCGGCGCTCGGACAATACAGAGGCGTTCACCCTGGTCGTTCCGCGTTTTAAAAGACCAATAGATAGGGATTAAACACAAGGACCAAGGATGGCATTACTTGATGCTCTGCTGCTCGACCCCTCTCCGTTTGAAGTATGGATCGCGAAGCGCACGGACGGAATAGGTGGGTCGGGGACGGTTAACGATCCGTGGGACGGCAGCACAACCGCGCGCCTCGACAGCATCTTAAGCCAACTGCCCGGCAACGCACCGATGACGATCCACCTCGGTCCGGGTACCTTCACCACCAAAGGTTATACGGACGAGCCTACCGTCACGCCGGGCTGGGAGATCAACAAAATAAGGGGACAGGCCCGCTGTAGGAAAGTAAAGAAGGCTTATCTATTGCCGGTCGATCGGTCGATCGTCTCTCGAGTGCGAGAAGAGGGCAATTTGAGAAGTTGCGCAAGTGAATTGCAGGTCGGCACGAGAGCTCGCGCCCCGCGGTTTGGGTTTGAATAGTGAAAGCGCGCGCTTTCCCCCCGCACGCGCGCAGAAAATCGGTTTGCCAGGACCAATAGCGCCCCTGGCTCGCTTCGAACTAAAAGCTAAAAGCGAGAGTTGTCGGCGGCATACTCCAATGAGGTGAGGTTTTAACTGTGCGGAGGCCCGCGTCCACTGCTGGCTGCGTCAACTGGACCCAGCACCCGCGGGCGACTGATGGGATCGCGTTTCAAATCCCGTATGACATACAGGTCTTTGGACTCCACACCCAGCATCCGACGGGCGCCATCCTTGCGTTTGGGCCCAAAGCGCTGGCGCGTCTTCTCGAACACGTCGTTAACGTAATGGCGCGAGCCCATCACCAGTCCATCCACAAAATAGCGCACCCGCAGTCGGACGTAGTCGTTGAGGGCCACTCGGCCTTTGGCTCGGAGCACCTCCAGGACCGCTTCGGGCGAAAAACCTCGTCGCAACGGCCGGCCTTGGGCGTCGGTGCCTTCGTTCTGTTCTCCTCTGACCATGAGCCAGGTCCGGTATTGGTCGAGGGCTTGCTCCAACGTCAATGTGTCCGGGCTGACTCGTTGGGCGCCGGCCATGACCAGACGCAGAGATTCCTGAGCCGCGATATCGCCTTGGCAGGCCCGGGCGTAACCGCACCAGCGATATTGCGCGGGATCATCAGTCAAACCAGCCCGTACGGAGTTGAGATCGATGTAGGCGGCCATGGCGGCCAAGGCCTCCCCTTCGCTTTGAACCAGCAGGCTTTTGAAACGTCCCTCCCACAACGTGCCCACCCGGCCATGGGTCTTGTTATACCATTGAGTGAAGCGCTGCTTGAGCGATTTCATGAAACTGCTCAAATCCCACATGCGCACTAGGAATCGTTGCCGCAACGCTTCAGCGGCATCGTGCTGCTCCCCTTGACGGAACCACTCCAGTTGTTGGCGGGTGGCTTTGCTGCCAGGCCCGCCGGACAGCCCTTCGATGCGACTCAACAGTTCTTCGTCGCTTAGCGGGATTTCGGGGGCTTTGGGCACCAACAACACCAGATGGAAATGATTGCTCATCACGCTATGGTTGATCACGGTGACTCCGCAGAACTGGGCGTATTCGTCCATGAACTTTTCGAAGTGATCCCGCTCGGGTTCTTCCAGCAAGAAGCGACGATCCACGATTCGGCTCATGCAATGATAAAAAGCATAAGCCGGACTGCCGGGGGCTTTCATGCGTCCTTGGCGCACCCCCACAGCTAACCTCAACCCCCGCCCAACAGACAAGCTTTCTCTACTTTCCTACAACGGCCTCCCCTTATTCTTTCAAACAAGGCGACTGCTTTGCAGAATGGTCCGGGCGAAGCGACAAGGGGCCGGTCTAAGTGACAAGGGGCCTGTCCTCTATTCTGTGATGGACAGATTCTCAATGGCGACTTTCACCGCCGGAGACGCAAATCCTCGACTCACCACTGATGTGGCGCGGTGGGTAATTCCGGAGTCCGCGGACAGGAGAGGCAATCAATTGTTCGTTTTTCCTTGGACGCGGAAGATAGAGGGACAGGTACCTTGTGCGGGAAGAAAGGCAATTGGGGCGGGAAGAATCAATTTGAGAGTTGCGAAAGCGAATTTGCAGCTCGGCGAGAGAGCTCGCAGCCGTGGTTGAGGTTTGAATGGTTGAAAAGCGCGCGCTTGCCCCGTGCGCGCGGAGAAAATCTGTCTGCCACGAACAATAGCGCCCCTGGCCCACTTCTAACTAAAAGCGAGCGTTGTCGTCGGCGTGCTCCAACGAGGCGGAGTTTTAACTGCGCGGAGGTCCGCGCCCACTGCTGGTTGGATCAACCCCACCTAGCACCGCCGGTCGACTGATGGGATCGCGTTTCGAATCACGTATTACATACAGGTCTTTGGACTGCACACCCCGCATCCGACGGGCGCCATCCTTTCGTTTGGGCCCAAAGCGATGGCGCGCCTTTTCGAAGACTTCGTTGACGTAATTGCGCGAGCCCATCACCAGTCCATCCACAAAATAGCGCACCCGCAGTCGCACGTAATCGTTGAGGGCCACTCGGCCCTTGGCTCGGAGCACCTCCAGGACCGCTTCGGGCGAAAAACCTCGCCGCAGCGGCCGGCCTTGGGCGTCGGTGCCTTCGTTCTGTTCTGCTTTGACCATCAGCCAGCTCCGGTATTGATCGAGGGCTTGCTCCAACGTCAAGGTGTCCGGGCTGACTCGTTGGGCCCCGGCCATGACCAGACGCAGACCTTGCTGGGCTGCCATATCACCTCGGCAGGCCCGGGCGTAACCGCACCAGCGATAGTGCGCGGGATCATCGGTCAAACCAGCGCGCACGGCGTTGAGATCGATGTAGGCGGCCATGGCGGCCAAGGCCTCCCCTTCGCTTTGGACCAGCACGCTTTTGAAACGTCCCTCCCACAATGTGCCCACCCGGCCATGGGTCTTGTTATACCATTGCGTGAAGCGTTGCTTGAGCGACTTCATGAAACTGCTCAAATCCCACATGCGCACCAGGAACCGTTGACGCAACGCTTCGGCGGCCTCGTGCTGCTCCCCTTGACGGAACCACTCCAGTTGTTGGCGGGTGGCTTTGCTCCCAGGGCTGCCGGACAGCGCTTCGATTCGACTCAACAGTTCCTCGTCGCTGAGCGGGATTTCAGGGGCTTTGGGCACCAACAACACCAGATGGAAATGATTGCTCATCACGCTGTGGGTGATCACGGTGACCCCGCAGAACCGGGCGTATTCGTCCATGAACTTTTCGAACTGATCCCGCTCGGGTTCTTCCAGCAAGAAACGACGATCCACGATTCGGCTCATGCAATGGTAAAAAGCATAAGCCGGACTGCCGGGGGCTTTCATGCGTCCTTGGCGCACCCCCACAGCTAACATCGATCCCAGGCCAACAGACAAGCCTTCTTTAACTTTCCGGCAACGGACCTCCCCTTATTCTTTCAAACAATGGCGACTGCTTTGCAGAATGGTCCGGGCGAAGCGGCAAGGGGCCGGGCGAAATCGACAAAATCGACAAGGGGCCTGTCCCTCTATTCTTTGGAATTCGATTCCCAATACATCCTCGGATTGCTGGATATCCACGGCGCGCCGCTGTGGCACGCGGGGGTGCGCCCGGACTTTCCCACTTCGGCAAACGACGGAAGTCTCGGTCAGACCACACAAGTGAAGCATGCCTTGATCGACTTCGATGGCGACGGCGTGTTCGAAATCGGTTCGGCAGGTTACGGAGATGGCGTGCGCGCCATCGATCCACGGAACGGCCAGACGCTCTGGTCCCTCCCAGCACCTTCCCCAACGTGCGCT
>DATLUX010000198.1:0-4996 GCA_035577805.1 Verrucomicrobiia bacterium | reverse complement strand
TCATGATGAATTCCTTGGCGCGCATCAAGCCGAAGCGCGGCCGGATCTCATCACGAAACTTCACTCCGATCTGATAGAAGTTTTTCGGGAGCTGCCGATAGGAATTGATTTCGGTGGCGGCGATGGTCGAGATGACCTCCTCGTGGGTGGGGCCGAGGACCCATTCCTTGCGGGCGCGATCGCGGACTTTGTAGAGAACGTCGACCATGTTGGCGTAACGACCGCTTTGGTGCCAGATATCGGGCGGCTGCAATACGGGCAGGTTGACTTCGAGGGCGCCGGCACGATCCATCTCTTCGCGAATGATCTGTTCGATCTTACGCAGGGCGCGCCAGCCCAGGGGCAGAAAACTATAAAGACCGCCGGTGAGTTTGCGCACCAAGCCGGCGCGCAGGAGCAGCTGATGGGAAATGATCTCCGCTTCCGCGGGGGTTTCCTTCAGAGTGGGGATGAGGGTATGGGTCCAGCGCATGCTGCGCTCACTTCACCGTATTGACCAACGGCGCCAGGCCTTGGATACGCACTTCAAGACGATCACTGCTGTCGATCGGGCCGACCCCGCTGGGTGTGCCCGTCAGGATGACGTCTCCTGGCAGCAGGGTCATATTGGTGGAAATGAAGCTCACCAAATGAAAGCAATTAAAGATCAGCTGGCTGGTGTTGGAATTCTGGCGCAGCTGACCATTTTGGAAGAGCTGGATGGTGAGATCATGCGGATCGATCTTCGTTTCCACGTAGGGCCCCAGCGGGGTGAAGGTGTCGAAGGACTTGGCCCGAGCCCATTGGCTCTCCGCATTCTGGATCGTGCGATCGCTGACGTCCTGCGCCGCCGTGTAACCGAAAATGTAACGGGCGGCGGCCGCCGGCGTCACATTGCGCACCCGCCGGCCGATGACGATGGCCAGCTCCGCTTCGAAATCGGTGCGATGCGCGGGGAACGGCACCTCGATCTTCGCCCCGTCGGGAATGAGCGAGGTCGGCGCCTTCAGCCAAAAGAGCGGTTCCTTGGGCAGCGGCTTGTTGGATTCCCGCGCGTGATCCGCGTAGTTCAGGCCCACCGCGATCACTTTGGACGGCCCCACCGGCGTGAGGGTTCTTAGTCCCTTGAACGGCGTCGGCTTCTTATCAAAGGAAGGAGATCCGAATACATCGCCGTGCAGGCGAAACAATTCGCCATCCACGACTTTGGCGTAAAAGGTTTCGTCGCCCTTTTGGAATCGACCGATCGCTGCCATAAATGCGCGGGCATTACTAACAAAACGCTCTTTGCCGTCGCAAGAGGAATCGCAGACAAGGCCTTGTCGGGGCCGATCTTGGCGTCCGCGGCGGAGCAATTGCGCTCGATTTTGAGGTTGCCACGGGACGCACCTTCCCTTGATCTTGCGGGCATGAACACCTGCTCCTGGCGCCTGGGTCCGCTTGTCTTGCTGTCATTGGCTTTTCTGGCTGACCCGCCGAGGGCTCCGGCGGGAGTCGCCAGCCAGGAAATGACCAAGGCGGCTAAGAACTTTTTGGAGGCGTTAACTCAGGAGCAACGCGCCAAAGCCGCCTTCGACTTCAAAGCCGATGATCGCCAGGACTGGCATTACATTCCCAAGGAACGAAAAGGGATCACGTTCAAAGATCTGGATCCAGCTCAGCGCAAACTCGGCTTGGCCCTGCTGCGCTCCGGCCTGAGCGAAACGGGTTACACCAAGGCCACCAACATCATGAGCCTGGAGCCGATCCTGGCCGAACTCGAAGGGGCCGGCCGCCGCTTTCCACGGGACCCGCTCTTGTATCACATCTTCATCTTTGGCCGGCCGGAGCCGAAAGGAACCTGGGCCTGGCGCGTGGAAGGCCATCATCTGTCGGCCAACTTCACGATCGTCAACAGCGAACAAGTGGCGGGCACGCCGTCCTTCCTGGGCACCAACCCGGCCGAAGTGCGCCAGGGTCCGCGCCAAGGATTGCGCATCCTGGCGGGCGAAGAGGATCTGGGCCGGCAACTGGTCCAATCGCTGGACGCGGAACAACGGCAGGCCGCGATCTTCAGCGCCACCGCGCCGAAAGAGATCTTCACCGAAGCCAAACGCCGCGTGCAACCGCTGGAACCGCTCGGGATTCCCGCGGCGAAGTTGACCGGCGCCCAACGCGAGAAACTGATGAAATTGATCGAGGAATACGTGCATCGCGTCCGCCCCGAACTGGCCGAGGCCGACTTGCATGACATCCGCGCCGCCGGCGTGGAAAAGATTCTCTTCGCCTGGGCAGGCGGCACGGAGAAAGGCGAAGGCCACTACTACCGCGTGCAGGGCCCGACCTTCCTGCTCGAATACGACAACACCCAGAATAATAACAATCACATCCACGCCGTTTGGCGCGACTACGACGGAGACTTCGGAGAAGACCTTTTGCGCAAACACTATCAGGAAAATCCCCACGGGAAATGACGTCCGTCCCGACCGCCCAGGCGCCCCATGTCGCCCGCCCGAACCTGGTCCCCGGCCAACGCGCGGTCGTGCGCATCACGGACATCGCCTTTGGCGGCGAAGGAGTGGGACGGTTGCAAGACTTCGTGGTCTTCGTGCCGTTTGTGGTCGTCGGCGAAGAAGTGGAACTGGAAATCGTCGAGGTCAAGAAACAGTTCGCCCGCGCGCGCTTGCTGAGCGTTCTCCAAAGTTCAGCCCAACGCGTGACGCCGGTCTGCCCTTATTTCGGCGAATGCGGCGGCTGCCAGTATCAGCATATTGCGTACGCGACGCAATTGGAGTTGAAGCGCAAACAGGTGGCGGATTTGTTTGAGCGCATTGGGGGATTTGCGGCGGCGTTGGTGGCACCCGTGATTCCTTGTCCGCAACCCTACGGATATCGCAACCGCCTGATGATCCGTTCGCAGTGGAACAAACCCGAACAGAAACTTAACATCGGCTTTCTTCGCGCCGATAGTCGGCTGGTCGTGGATCTCGAAGCATGCGCGATCGCCGAGCCGGCATTAAACGAGCAAATCCGTCACGTGCGCGCGCATCCGCCGCCGCGGGGAGGATTAAAAGTCGTGGTGCGCATCGCCCCTGAGGGCTGGGAAGTGCCGCGAGATTCGTTCTTTCAGAACAATTTTTTTCTGTTGGCGCAATTGGCCGAGACGGTCCGAGAGCGGTTGCGGGCCGGGGGAGCCCGCTTTTTGGTGGATGCCTACTGCGGGGTTGGTTTTTTTGGGATCGAGGCGGCCCGGGTGGTGGAAGCGTTTGTGGGGGTGGAGATCGATCGGCAAGCCGTGCAGGCCGCCCGCCGCAATGCCGCCGCGCGAGGCGTGGTCAATGGGAATTTTATCGAAGGCCGCGCGGAACAGTTGTTGGGCGGGATTCTGCATCGATTCGAAGCAGCCACGACGGCGATCCTGCTGGATCCGCCGCGGACCGGATGCCCGGAACCTGCGTTGGCCGCGTTACGCCAACATCGCCCCGGACAGATCTTGTATGTCTCGTGTCATCCGGCCACTCTGGCCCGGGACTTGAACGTCCTTTGCGCCGATGGTGTCTTTGAACTGGTAAACGTGAACCCTCTGGACATGTTCCCGCAAACTCAACACGTGGAGTGCATCGCCGATTTGCGGCGTCGGTCGTGATGGTGCCCGGGTCACTGCAGCGGGCCGCGGCGGCGCATCCCGCGGCCAACAGTCCCGCGCCCACCGCCCTGGGTGGCTTGGGCCTGGTCTTGGGCGCGGAACCGGACCCAATCGGCTGGCCTCACTTCTTCTACGATTTCTTCTACGATCCGACCTTGCCAAATCCATGGAGCATCGGGTCAATTCTCTGGACTCCAATCGAACCATGCAAGGCGAGCTGAAAGTGGAGATGGGATTTGTGCAACGGCGCTTGCCGTGCTGGATCGCGGCCGGCGCGATGGTGCTGTACGTGATCACGCTGAATTATTCGGCGACGTTTGCCGGGATCTCCTCGTTGGCCAAGGCGGCGGGCTGGGACTGGCGTTCCAACGTGGTCGCGCCCTTGCATGTGCTGGTGACGTTTCCGGTCCGTTGGTGTCCGGCGAGCCTGCAATTGTTTGCTTTGAACCTGTTGGCGGCAGCCTCTGCTTCACTGGCGCTGGGCTTGCTGGCGCGGGCGGTGGCGTTGTTGCCCCATGATCGGACCCGGGAGCAACGGGCCTTGGAACGCAGTGATCATTCCATGTTGAGCATCCCTGGGGCGTGGCTGCCGCCGGTCCTGGCGGCGTTGGTGTGCGGGTTGCAGCTGACCTTTTGGGAGAACGCCGTGGTGGCCACGGGGGAAGCGTTTGATCTGTTGCTCTTTGCCTGGCTGGTCACCTGTCTGCTGCAATATCGGCTGGATGAAAAGGAGTCGCGTCTGCGCTGGTTCGCGTTGGTCTATGGACTGGCGGTGGTGAATAACTATGCGATGGTGGCTTTTTTCCCGGTGTTTCTGCTGGCGCTTTTGTGGATCAAAGGCGCCACCTTTTTTCGCTGGCGGTTCGTGCTGGGGATGTTCCTGTGCGGGTTGGCCGGCTTGCTTTTGTATTTGGTGTTGCCCCTGGTGGAATCGGCGACGGACCTGGCTGGATTCAGCTTTTGGGAGTTGTTGCGCAGCTATTGGGGTCATCAAAAATACATGCTGCTGCAACGGGCCACCCGTTACGTGATCGTCATTTGCAGCCTGACCTCTCTGGTGCCGGTCTTGTTTATGGGCATTCGCTGGCCGGCTCAGTTTGGGGAAGCCAGCGCCGCGGGGAACGCCTTAACCAACCTGATGACGCACGTGATTCACGCGGTGTTTCTGGTGGCCTGCCTTTATGTGGCGTTCGATCCGCCCTTTAGTCCACGACTTCTCACCACGGAGGCTTACGCCATGTTGCCGCTCTATTTCCTGGGCGCGTTGGCGGTGGGTTATTGCAGCGGTTATTTCCTGCTCGTCTTCGGGGCCAAACCGGGTCCGCAAGCCTGGCAGCGGCCCTCGCCGCTCCGGCAGGTGATCAACCAGGCGGCCGTGTTGCTGATGCGCAT
>DATLUX010000197.1:0-2261 GCA_035577805.1 Verrucomicrobiia bacterium | reverse complement strand
CCATGCGACTTCATCATGCACGTCGCCCAGGCCCAGTAGTTCCACGCCGTCGGTCGAGAGAAAACCTGCGCCGCCGGCCTTTTTGATTTCCTCTCGCAGTAACTCGCGCCTCCGGTTGATCGAAACAAGCTCCATCGCCAGTAAAACGCGACGCCTCTCAATTTCTTTGATCCTGTCAAAATATCTCAAGAGTCCAGCGTTTTGATCACGAAGCCAAGCCGAAGATCCGCATATTTTGCGCATCCTGCCGCTCGGCGATGAATTTCGAGAGAGAATTGCTTTTTGAGGGAGTCAGGAGAAAATCGGGAAGTGTCTGGCGCAGTGCTTCTGCCACGACCAGCTCCGATGGCGGGATGCCGGGACGAATGGTTCGCAGCCAGGACCCGAAGGAGTCCCAGACGAGCTTCGGGGCGGCGACAGCGAGATACTGGAGAAGTTCCTGGGCGACGACACCGGCCTGGATGAATGCATGATAGGCGCGCATTTTGCGTTTGACACGGCTTCGGTAATCGGCCGATTTGCGATGGAGGTATTGATTGCCGTTGCGGTAGCGCAACGGGATCATGTCCTTCATCCAGAAATGGTAGGCGAATGAGCCGATCTGGCGCGTGGCTTGCTTGAAGCTGTGCTCGATCTTGAAACGCAAGCCGTAGAGACGGATGATGAACGTATCGGTGCACATCAGGATGCAAGCTCCCCTGGTAGGGTGAATGACGGCCACGAAGCGCACGAGCCGGCCCGCCGGACGCCACAACAGATCGCAGACGCGATAGTGCAGAGTGACGTTGCGCTCGCCATAGACCGGACTGGCGACCTGTTGCATTGATCTGCTGTCCGCGAGCAGAGACTTCAGCTTTATCTTCTTGCCATAGAGCTTGGGCCGCCCCCTTGTCTTGCCTTTCTTGGGCGGAGCGGGAGCGTAGGCCACCGCATTGGATTTGACCCGGGTCACCAGATGGTTGCCCTGATCGAGCAAGCCGCTCACCATCTTGCCGGCGGCGTAGTAGGCATCGGCGACAAAGTAGAAGGGAGCCTTGATAGCCAGGATGTCGAGCAAGCCGAGCATCTTGTCGAGCAGGGTGCGCTTGTCGCGGTTGGACCATACCAGGCCTTCATGGATGCGCACGGCCAGCGGCACGGAAAAGACGCTGTTGGCCGCATGGACGAGCAAGCCGACCGCCTGCATGGAATGTCCCATGATATATTCTGGCTTGGTGTTCGATTCCGATTGCTGGTGCAGAAGTTTTACGGCCGGCATTTTCTTGCCGCGCTTGGGGGTCTTGATGCCATCCCCGACCAGGACCAGCCGGTTGTTGACCCGCACGAGGCCTGGGAACAGTTGCAGCACAACTTGCGCCCACAAGGCCGAAAGCCGGTCGAGATCGACGCCACTGCTGTGAAAGTGATCGAGGAGCTTGGTGTAGAGCCCGGGTCGCAGGTTCAAGGCTCGCACGATGCTGGTGACCCCCAGCAATTCCACCCGCACCGTCAGGCCGGCCACGGCGGTGGCGAACCACATGAAGGTGCGCAGGCGCGAGAATGCCGGCCGCAGAAGAAGGATTGCATTCCACCAGATAGCCCACAGCTCGCGTGGCAGTCCCCGATCCGGCATGGTCGTATCCATGGTCAAGTTGGGTCGGGTCACCCAATAGGCACCATGGATTCACAATTCGTTAACCATGCTCGGGCTCATGATCCGGACAAGACGAGCGACGTTGCGGAATCGGAGGCGACCAGCGTTCCAACGCTTCGCCGGCACGATGGGTATCTCGAAGCACGCGCCGCCGCGCCAACACGAAACGAGCCGCGATGATGGCTCAGACCTGATCGAGGGTACCTCATGGGCAAGCAGCGCCGGGAACAGCCGCAGGACACTATCTTCGCGGACAACCCTTTCCTCGACGGGCTCCTCGATTGGATGGGCTCACCCGAGGGCCAGCAATGCATAGCGCTACGTGATGTCCTCTGGGACCTGATGGAGCACGTGCAGCTCGACGCCAAGCAACGCAAATTGATCTGGCCAGACGCAGAGCCGCTCGATCTCGAGCAATCCATTCAGCGTATCCAGAAGGAGTACCCGGAGTTTCTCCGTGGCCACATCGAGGAATTCCTACTCAACTGGATCGACATGGGCTACGATCCGCAAAACTACTCCCAGGCGCAGCTCGACCAGCTCGACAGCCTCACAGAGCGGTGGGTCGCCGACCATCTTCGAAAGGCAAAGGTCTCAAAAAAGCAGAAGAGAACTCGGCACTCTTGAG
>DATLUX010000196.1:0-30162 GCA_035577805.1 Verrucomicrobiia bacterium | reverse complement strand
GTTGGCGGGGCTGCTGATCGCATGGGCGGGAGCGGTGCCGATCCTGACGCACCTGCAAACTGCCGCGGCTGGTGTGGATTTCAAAGCGCATACGGAATACATCTGGCGGCATCAAGTGCGTTTCATCGGGGCCGGGACGATCGCGATTTCGGCGATCTGGACGCTCGCCAAACTCGCCAAACCGGTCGTGGGCGGGTTGGTCACGGCCGTTTCCGCGTCGCGCGCGCCGGCGTCGGGCGATCAACGTGACCGCGATCTACCGGCCAGCTGGATCATCGGCTTGACTGTGGGCTGTCTGGCCCTGGCGGGAGGTTTGAGCTACACCTTCGCCACCTCGACGGCGCTGGCGCCGCAGGCGGTGAAGTTGACCGCCATCGCGGTGCCGTTCGTGTTGATCGTGGGGTTCCTGATCGCCGGCGTCTGCGGCTATATGGCCGGGCTGATCGGTGCGTCCAACAGCCCGATTTCCGGCGTCGGCATTCTGGCCATCGTCACGTGCGCCTCCATTCTCGTGGCGGTGGTGCAGCCCGAGGCCAATCTGCGGCCGGTGTTGGTGGCGTTCGCCTTGTTTGTCACTGCCATCGTTTTTGCCTGCGCCACCATCTCCAACGATAACCTGCAGGATTTGAAGACTGGCCAGCTGGTGGGCGCCGCGCCCTGGCGACAACAGGTGGCGTTGATCGTCGGCGTTGCCGCCGGTGCGGCGGTCATCCCCTCCGTGTTGAATCTGCTGGCCCATGGCTACGGTTTCACCGGCGCACCCCATATTCCGGAGCATTCCAAGCATCCATTGGGGGCTCCGCAGGCGAACTTGATCTCGGCGCTGGCGCAAGGGGTGATCGGCGGGAGCCTGGACTGGAAAATGATCGGGATCGGCGTCCTGGTTGGGGTTGGACTTATCATTCTCGATGCCATTTTGACTGCAACGAAGAAGATGAGCATCCCGCCCCTGGCGGCGGGCATCGGCATTTATCTGCCGATGGCGGCGACGTTCGCCGTCGTGCTTGGTGCCGCGGTGGGGCACTGGTACAACAAGCGCGCCAAGAAATCCCCGACGCCGGCGCGGGCCGAACGCCTGGGCACACTGGTGGCCTCCGGCTTGATCGTCGGCGAGAGCTTGTTTGGTGTGCTCAACGCGGGATTGATCGTGGGTTCCCGAAAGGATGCGCCCCTGGCCCTGGTGCCTGCGTCCTTCGCGCCTGCCCCATTCCTTGGGGCGCTCGGATTCTTCGCCCTCGCGATTTTTCTGTATCGCTGGATGCTGAAGAAAACCAGGTGAACACGAGCGCGCGCCTCGCAAACGGGCGCATTCACGCACACTCAGCGCGCGCGGAGCTGCTCGAGCAGACGGCGCGCAGCCGGATCTTCCGGGGCCAGACGCAGGCCTGATTCAAGGGCATCGATCGCCTCAGGCACGCGACCAAGCTGGGCCAGCGTTTGCGCGAGTTGAAAATGGAGCACCGCCTTATTCGGGCTGGCTTTGATGGCATTGCGGAGCCACAGAACCGCGCGGTTGCCATCGCCCGATTGGAGATGAGCCAACGCCAGATGCGACATAGAAACGAAATTCTCCGGGTTGGCGTCAATCGATTGGCCGAGGAAATAAATCGCCAGCGGCAAGTCGCCGTCCGTGGCATGCCGCGACGCGAGCGTGTCCGCCGCAGTGGACCAGCGCAGGCGAATCGCCGTTGACAGTGAGGCGGGCGGGCGCCCCTGTTCCTGGTCTGCGAGGAAATCGCGGACATTGGTGTGCTGACGGAAGCCGGCTTGCAATGCCATGAAGGCCAGGCTGCGCAGGTCGGGATCGTCGCGCCGGGCGAAGGCCAGGAGAGGCAAGAGCAAACGCGCATCGTTGGTCAGGCCGGGTCGCAGAAAACGCTGCAGCCAGGTGGCGAGCGCGGCGGTTTCGCCGATCAACTGGTTGGTTTGCGGCGTGAGCAGCAAGGCGGCCGCCTCGATCGGATCGGTGACGCTGACGGAGCGCAGCAGGTTGGACACGGTGGTTGGATGCGGTTTGAGCGTGCCCCACCATTCCTGGGCGTGTCGTTCCTGCCAGGCAAGATCCTGGTCGGCGTGACATTTTTGGCAGGCATTTTCAATTCCAAGCTGGTGATCGAACTCCGGCCGCGGGATTGGGATGGAATGATCAGAGCGGGCGAAGTGAAGTCGATGGCCGACCGCGGGCTGTTGGAGATAAGGCATGTGGCAGTCCACGCAGGCGTTGCCGGGTGAACCCGGTTTGTGATGCGAATGATGCTCTGCGCGGGTCTTGCTGGCATGGCAGCCCGTGCATTGGCCGTTGTCCAAGCGGCTGGGCAAAGACCGCAGGAAAACGTCCCGATACGTTTGCCGGTGCGGCTCGTGGCAATCCACGCACGTCATCGACCCGCTCCGGTAACAGTCACTGAAGAGATGATTGCCCTGGTAACTGAACGAGCGAATGCGGCCATCCACATGGTAGGGGTTTTCCCCCAGCAACGGCAGCTTGAGCGAGAAGTAATCGTCCAAGGACATTCCGGGGAGATAAGGGTCTTCACGCAGCACTTCCTTGGTGGCATGACATTGGAGACAAACCTTGACCGAAGCATCTTTGGAAAGCGTGGCGAGCGGTTGCAGGCCGAGATCAGCGTTGGTCTGGAACCCGGCTGAACTGACCAGTTCGAGATGGCGTCGGGCCGGCCCATGGCAGGATTCGCAGTTGATCGTAAGGCTCTGGAAGCGCGTCGTGAACTGCCGGCTCGCCGAATCCCACCCGGCGGTGATCTGGCTCCCGTGACAATTCTGGCAGTTGGAGGATTCCGTCACGGTGCCCAGGACGCGGTGCGGCGGCCAGTTGGCCAGGTCAGTCTCGAGCGCCAGCTCGCGGCTGATTGGCGCCCAGCTCATGTCCGCGCGCACCTGCACAAACCAGAGGTTCTCGCCCCGGATGAAATCAAACGGCAAAAAGCGCACGGTCCCGTCCGGACGGCGGCTGAAGAAAGATTGCGTGCCGCCTCCGGCCATATGTCCTCCGCCAATGACGTAATCGACCGGGATATCGAAGGCGGGCGCGCCGTCCTTGGCGACCCGAAAGAGAAGTTCGCCCTGCGCTGTCCTGGTGGGGGTGACGGCGGCGTCTTGGAAGCGCAAGGGTTGGCCGTCAAAGCGTGCGATGATCTGCACTTCGTTCGGCCGGCCGCCAGCCCGGGCATGCGTCGATTCTTTCCAGAGTTCATATTGTTTCTGATGGCACCGGGCGCAGGCTTCTGCGCCGGCAAAGTCTTCGAAACGGATGGCGGCCGCGCCTGGCCTGGCGTGAAACCCGGCCAGTGCCAGCGCCAGACAGACCAGGACTCGCTGGAAGCGATCGCTGCTCTGGTTATGGTGAGCGCGCATCATCGCGGGACCATGCTGGACCTTCGCAACGGCAGAGTCCGCGCATGTAGCGGACCAATTCACGAATCTCTTCCGTGCTGAAGGTATTGCCCCAACTGGGCATCAGATGACTTTTGCCGAGAATAGACGCGCCTGCGTGAATGCCATCAAAGAGCGTGTCATCGGGGCGAAGGCTCATGACGGCGGCGTTGGCGTGAGGGGTTGGTTTGGCGGCGAGGAACGCGGCATTAAAGCCGTCGCCCTGGCCGTTGGCGCCATGGCAAGGCGCACAGGCGTGGGTGTAGTTATGTTTGGCGCGCGAACTGGGGGGCGCACCGTCCTCACCGCCGCCAACCAGGGCAATTAACGGATGCTCCAGCGGCGAAAGATAAGGCGTCTCGCCGGCCGGCACTTCGTGTTGCAGCAGGAAATCCGCGAGCAACCGGACGGTGTCGTTGGGCAGGGGCGTTTGAGGCATCATGGAATGCGAGCAAATGGCGCGCGGATCGCGGATCATGCTGAGCACGTAACGCGGTTGCAGCCGCCGGCGCGCCTGGGTCAGGTCAGGCCCGATGCGACCGCCCTGTTCGCGGAAACGATGGCAACCCAAGCAGGAGAATTTGTCCGTGAACAGAAGCAGGGCTTTCTTCATGGCGAAGGCGGTACGCGGCTCCGGCTTATACTCGGCCTGGCCGGCCACCGGCCCCTCTTGCTGCGACAACAGGAACGCGCTGAGATCGCGCACTTCATCGGGTCCAAGACGAAAGTCCGGCATGCGCGCGCCATCGCCAGGCTGACTGCCGAATGGCCGGACGGGCGCCGGACGACTCAGAAAAGCCGCCAGCCAGTTCTTTTGGACGCGCAGACCTTCGAACGCGAGCGACGGCGCAGCGCCTTCACCGCGCGGCGCGATGGAGTGATGCCGGTGGCAGGCGGCGCAGTTTAACGCGCGGAAGAGAGATTCCCCCTGGGCAACCGTCAGATCAGGAAACGCTCGGCGGGCGTCCGAGAGTTTTCCTTCGAGGACGGCGCGGCGGGGGGCATTGAGTGAGAACAGATGATCGGTCACCAGCCGAATTTTTTGTGCCGCGCCAGGCATCAGTTCGCGGAAAGCAGAACGGTCGTCTGCCAGTTGGAAAAACTGTGCGGGCATGGTGACGGCCGGCACGCCGAACCTGGCCGGCGCGACGAGGTACTGGGCCACCCACTCGGGCCGGAGACGCAGGCTGACATTCGTGAGTTCCACCGCGCGATGACCGCCTTGCCCTGCATAATCGTGGCAAGTCAGGCAGATCAGGCCGCGTGCGAGTTCACCGTGAAATTGTTCTTTGGAGACATTTGGCCTCGGGGAGGTGGCCGGCTGCGCCACCGCGGCCGGGATGGCCGGCCAGGTTCCGTTGATGTGCCGTTGGGCCTCCAGAAACGTGGTCAGCGCGAGTGCCTCCTTGGGAGAGAGCGCAAACCCTGGCATGCGCGCACGGCCGAGATGATGGCGAACGCGCGTGGGGTTTTGCAGAAACTCAAAGATCCAAGCGGGTTGATAGCGAAAACCGGCACTGCTGAGATCCGGGATGAAATCGCGCAGGGTTACATTCTGCGGCAGATCAAGGTGGCATTGCGCACAACCGATTTCCGACGTGAGCTGTTTTCCGCGCAGGATGTCGCCCGCTGGGTCGACGGCGGCGGCCAGCCCGCTTTGCGAACCGCTGACCGCCAGGACCAAGGCCAGCGCCTGGAGTCTTGTCAGCATCAGGCCGCGCTCGTCCGCTCCGGAGTCCCCGTTCATCGCGGCGATGCTAAGCGATCACCGCAACTTGCACACGTTCTTCGTTCAAGTGGCGACGCGAGCCGGCGGCGGATTCGGACAGTGCTCCGGAGTGGGCATTCTCTCCCCTTCTCACCCCTCACCCCGGCCCTCTCCCCGTTGAGGGGAGAGGGAGACCAGAAGGAGTGTCTCACGGCCGAGCGCTTGTAGGCAGAATCTTTAACGAAACGAATGGTTGCGCCCCAATACCCATCGGCCGATGACCGTTTCATAGTTCTGCTTGATGCAACGTTGCATCAGAGGCGAGTCCCGCCTCCAGAAATGCGCAAAGACGATCGCAACGCCTTCTTGTGAACCCATGAATACACTAATCAAGTCCCGATCAGATCCCAACAACGCCGAGGTCTGGAGAGATGTTTCCTGGCTGCCCAATGGCGAGCCGGAACGGCTGACCGGTGCCGAGCAGCGCCCGCGCATTCTTTACGTCGACGATGAGTATCCGTTGCGGAGGCTGTGCGAGGTGGTGCTGGTCCGGGCCGGTTACGACGTGGATACCGCCGCGGATGGTATGGAGGCGTGGGAGGCGTTGCAGCATCTCCAGTATCATCTGCTGATTACTGACTACGACATGCCTCGGTTGACCGGCTTGCAACTGGCTACCCGGGCACGAAACGCGGGCATGAGACTTCCCATTGTGCTGAGTTCAGGCTCTCCCGAGGCTCTGCATAGTGCCGTTGGTTCCCGGCTGGGGTTTGCTGCCTGTTTGCCAAAACCGTTCGGGATCCAAGCTCTTATGAAAGCGGTGGAGCAGTCTCTGGGCGCGCTTGGTAGGATCAGCGTAGGTGCAGGCGTAGCGCGCGCTGACTGGCCGCTGGCCCCTTATCCGACCCCGTTTCCACATGGGGGCCTCAACGAATAACGCCAGCACCGGCCCGGAACTTCGCTGATCTGGGCCGATTCAGCTCACGCGGCTACTGAGACAAGCGGTAGAACCGATTTTGGTCGGCCACGACATCCTCCGTATAGGGCGGGTCAACGGCCGCGGCGACGCGCGTCCACGGACCGAGCATGCTGGGCGCTGATTCCAGTTGCCCGATTCCGGTCCAGGTGAGAGTGATTTTGCCGTTGCTGATCGCAGGCGCCAGGAACTTGAGCGGGACAGGGTTGAGCTGAATATAGTCAATGCCCATCCAGTTGCCACCCCCGTCATTGTTATAATTGATGCCTTTCAGGCTGACGATGTTGTCGAAGCCGGGGCCGACCTGTCCGTTCACACTTTCGAGCGTGAACTGCGGCGTAGTAATGGCCACACCCAACATATCGGGCCGAACGACGATCTGTGTCTGAACCAGGACGCCATTGAAGTAAACTTCAACACCATAACGCGGATCAGGCTGGCCATCAGTGTGCAGGTTGAGCGCGTCGTAGGTAACGGCGAGGAAATCACCGGGGTTGACTGTGGTCGGCAGGTTGAAGTGGTAACGCAAATCGTTATCAGCGGCAGCGAACGCGCGCTCGGCGCCTTCTTCATTGACCAGAACTATCCCGACCGGCGTGTAATCACCATACAAGGCGACCACGCTGGGGATGGTCGTCGTGTATATGCCCGCAAAGTAATAATCATTGTCGCCTTGTTGATCGACTTCCGGGTTGGAAGGACTGCCCGGCAGCGGATTGATCCCGCCGTTTTCCTGCACGAAACTTGCATTGGGTCCACCGCCGTTGCCGAAGGGCCATCCATCATCGTCCTTGCCGACCGCCCACGGGAAACTCACGCGCGGATGCGCGTTCAGCCGGACATAATCGATGCCCAGTGAATCGCCGCCACCCGCCGTGTTGTAGCTGATACCTTTCAGGGTAACGATGTTGTCGAAGCCGGGACCGACTTGCGCGTTCACACTCGCCAAAGTGAACTGTGGAGTGGTGTAGTCCACACCCAACTGCGCCGGGCGAATGACGATCTGAGTCTGAACCAACACATTGTTGAAATAGACTTCGACGCCGTAACGGGCATCGGCCGCCACCGGCAAATTCAACGCATCGAACGTGACCGAAAGCACATCATCAGGGCTGAGCACACTCGGCAGGTTGAAGTGATAGCGTAGTTCAGTGTCGTTCCCGGCAAAACCACCTTCGGCGCCTTCTTCGTTGACGGGGACCAAGCCCACGGGCGCGTAATTCCCGTTGCCGGTGATGGTGCTCGTGTAACTGCCGGCGAAGTAATAATCGTTGTCCGCCTGCCCATCGACCTCCGGGCTGGTGGCGCTCCCGGGAAGCGCGTTGACCACACCGTTGGGTTGCACGAACGTCGCGTTCGGTCCTCCTCCGTCGCCTACCGGCCACGCATCATCATCGAGTCCAACTGTCCATGGCAACACCGGCGGCGGAACCGCCGTGGTGGCCGGGTTCAACTGGACATAATCAATGCCCATCCAATTGCCACCGCCTTCGGCGTTGTGATTGACGCCGCGAAGACTGACGATGTTATCAAAGCCGGCGCCCACCGCGGCATTCACGCTGCCCAACGTAAACGGTGGAGTAGTGAATGCTATGCCCAATTGGGCGGGGCGGACGACGATCTCAGGTTGGACTAACACGCCGTTGAAATAAACTTGTATTCCGTAGCGCGGATCCGGCTGGCCATCGGTGTGCAGGTTGAGCGCGTCGAAGGTCACGGCAACCAGATCGCTCGGGACTAAAGTGTTCGGGAGATTGAAATGATACCGCAGATCATTATCCTCTCCGGCGAACGCGCGTTCGGCGGCTTCCTCATTGACAGGCACAAGTCCGACCGGGACGTAATTACCGTTGCCGGCGATCGTAGTGGTGTAACTACCCCCGAAGTAATAATCATTATCCGCCTGTTGATCGACTTCCGGACTGTTGGGGCTGCCGGGCAGCGGGTTGATCACGCCATTTTCCTGCACAAAGGTGGCGTCCGGTCCACCGCCGTTGCCCACCGGCCAGGCGTTATCGTCTTTGCCCACGGCCCAGGGGAAGGTCGGGGGCGGGATCGGCGGGCTGGGCGGATTGAGCTGCACATAATCAACCCCCATCCAGTTGCCGCCTCCGTCGGCATAGTAGTTAATGCCTTTCAGGGAAACGATGTTGTCGTAGCCGGGCCCAACCTGAGCGTTGACGCTCTCCAAACTAAACTGCGGTGTGGTATACGCCCTATTCAATTGAGCTGGACGAATGAGGATCTGGGGCTGGACCAAGACGCCATTGAAGTACACTTCCACACCGTAGCGCGGATCGGCTTGGCCGTCCGTGTGCAAATTGAGCGCATCGAAGGTAACGGAGACCAGGTCGGTCGGTTGCAGAGTGTCCGGCAGGTTAAAGTGATAACGCAGATCATTGTCCCTGTCCGCAAACGCGCGCTCGGCGGCTTCTTCGTTGGCCGGCACTTCGCCCACCGGCGTGTAGTCACCGTAGAGCGCCACCACGCTGGGGATGGTCAACGAGTAAAGCCCCGCAAAATAATAATCGTTATCCGCCTGGCCATTGATCTCCGGGCTGTTGGGGTTGCCTGGCAGCGGGTTGATCACGCCATTCTCCTGGACAAAGCTCGCGTCGAGTCCCCCGCCGTCGCCTGCCGGCCAACCATTGTCATCGCGGCCACAACCCCAGAGCAATTGTGCTCGAAGGGTGTGCGAACTCGCAGCCAGGAGGAGGAGGGAACAGAACGCTGCAACGGCAGTCTTCATGTGGCGGTTTGGTTATAAGGTTGGAAGCGACTACGATGCGAAAGTCTTGCGCTAGAGTCAAGCGCATTTACACCAATCAGCGCAATCAATCCGTGAATTGCCTGCCATGATTGTGGAAAACTTGCTGCCCTCCGAACAATGCAGTTTGGTGCGCGGCCTTTCAGGCCGCTTCAGGACAGGGATCGGAGGAAGCGTTGGAGAGTTCCTTCGCCCGGAGCCGACGGATGCTCAAGCGGCGTGAACGCCGCGATCCTAGGGCAGTGTCCAAATGCACCGGCGGCGTTCGACTCGTCTATGTTTAGCACCTTTAGCTCGACTGCTGCTGGACCCGCGCGTTACCTTCTATTCTCCCGTGAAACAGCCCAGCGCTCACCTCCAGCCGGCCGCCAGAGCCGGTCTAGTCGCAATGCCGGCATGGGCGTTGGTGCGCATGCTGCCGTTGCTAATCCTGTGTCTTCCCTCTTGTAAACAAGCCGATCGGCCGGTCGCGGAAACGCCGCATCAGAACAAGGTCGTGAGCGGCGATGATGCGACCGTGATCCGGACGCTGGTGACGGCGGAGGAAACGTGTCTGGCTTTAAGTCCGAAGATGCAGGCGCTCTCGAAGGGCCTGGTCAACTTGCGCCTGCCCGAGCCGGGAACCGAATCCGTATTCGCGCCTTCCGTCAGCGTGTCGGATCTCGGCACCGCGCCGGCCGTGGGGTCCGCGAAGGCGGCCTCGCTGGAATCGCGGCTGTGGCCTTTGGCCTCGGGCACGCAGACAGTGAAAGTGGTCAATCTTTGGCGATCCTTGCTGGATGCCGTGGCGTCCTTCGAATATGCCAAGGTGTTTATCATTGAAGGGGAGCATCCGGATGGGGATGCGTTCCGGTTCGAAGCGCAGGGCGGCTTCGAAGCCTTGGCGAAGATGAAGACCGGAGAGTGGCGTGCGCTGAACGGCAAAATGAGGTTGAGCTGGCAGCGGGCAAAGGCCGCGGCCGGTGAGCCGGCACCGGAATGGAAGATCGCCTCATGGAAGACCGAGCAGCTGAAGTATCTGGCCAGCTCGGAGCGGTTGTTTGTCGAAGCGGTCGACACGGCCCTGAGAGTGCCCGAAGATCGCGCCAAGGTCCGCCGTTCGCAACACTACGAAGCGGCCGTGAAATATTATCGCGACGGCATGAAATCTCCACCTCATCCGTACTTCGCCCCGATCTCGGCCAATCAGAAGGAAGGCGTTGCGGTGGCCGACATCGATGGGGATGGCTTTGATGATATTTATATCACGGTGCGGATCGGCACGAACATGCTGCTGCGAAACAATGGTGATGGCACCTTTACCGAGGAGGCGGCGGTGCATGGCTTGGCACTGCCGGGCCACACCACGTGCGCCCTTTTTGCCGACTTCGATAACGATGGCGATCTGGATCTTATTCTCGGACGCAGTCTGTTGCGGACGGCCTATCTGGAAAACCGCGGCGGCAAGTTCTATCAGTACGCTTCGCCCAAGTTCTTTCCGATGGCGGTGATCTCGATGGCTGCCGCCGATTATAACCTCGATGGTCTGCTCGATGTGTATCTGTGCACGTACCGTCCGGCTGCCCCGGCCGGCGCCTCCCCAGCCGGAGGCGTCGCCCAGGTCAACGAAGGCGATTTTGATTGGCCGGACGAATTTTTTCCTCCCGAGTTGGCCAGGGAATACCGGCGCCGGTTGGCGGAGCACAAACAGCTCAAGGGCGGCACGGTGCTCGATCAGATCGGGCCTCCCAACGTTTTGCTGTTGAATCGAGGCGGGGGCCGTTTCGAGCCGGCCCCGGAGAACAGCACGGTGGGCATTTGGCGCAACTCGCTCCAAGCCACCTGGGGCGATTATGATCAGGATGGGGACCCGGACCTTTTTATTGCCAACGACTGGGCGCCCAGCAATCTGTTCCGTAATGATGGGCCGGGCGGCTTTAAGGACGTCACCGCAGAAGCCGGCACCGTGGCCTATGGTTTCTCGATGGGCGCGTCTTGGGGCGATTACGACAACGATGGCCGCGAAGACCTCTACATTTCCAATATGTATAGTGCGGCCGGCCGCCGCATGACGGCCCGCATCCCGGGGTTAAGCGCCATGTTCGTCGAGTCCGCCGCGGGCAACTGGCTTTACCACCATGAAGCCGGCGACAAATTCGTCCAGGTAGCCGGTCTGGAATCGCCGGCCCTGACCGTGATGAACGCCGGCTGGTCCTGGGGCGGATGTTTCGTGGACTTCGACAACGACGGTTTCCTCGATCTCTATGTGTTGAGCGGCTACTTTACCGCGCCCGAGGAACTGTCCTCCGACTTGGACCTCGAAAGTAATCTTTGGCGCACCATGGTGCGCACCGACGAAAACCTTTCCCGCGCCAGCTTCCGTTTTTCTCCTGAATGGAAGCGAACGGGTCCCCCCGATAACCTCGGTCCGCAAATTGATGCGCGCCTGGCCGGAGTCGAACGGCAGGGCGATAAAGTCCTGGTCCACTCCCTCCATGGCCATGAGCGCAACCATTACTTCATGAACCGTGGCGGCCGCGCCTTCGAGGATATCTCCGGCATCTCCGGGTTGGACAATCCGGCCGACAGCCGGGGCTTTGCGGTGCTGGATTATGATCGAGACGGATTGCCCGACGTGGCGTTGGTCAACGCCAACCAACCCCTGTTTAATCTTTACCATAACGAAATGGGCAAGGCGGGCCGGGCCGGCGGCATGATCGCCATCCGTTTCGTCGGCGGCAACCGGACGCCCCGTCCCTCGCGGGAATTCGGCTGTCGGGATGGTTATGGTGCCCGCGTGACCGTGGACCTTGGCGAAATGAAGCTTGTGCGCGAACATCGTTGCGGCGACGGTTGGTCCACCCAGAATTCAGCCACGATGATCATCGGCATCGGCTCGCATCCCACCGTCCCCTCCCTGTCGGTGCGATGGCCATCGGGCAAAACCACCTCGACGCAAGCCGTTCCCGAAGGAACGCTTCTTACCGTCTACGAAAACCCCGCCGACTCTTCTTCCGGGGAGGCATTCACGCGTCAGCCCTATCGGCTCAAGAAACCATGATAGGCCGTCGGGACCGTTCTCACCGCTACCCATGAACCGACCCTCAGGTAGCAGCCGACGTCAGGAAGCCTGCCCTGAGCTTGTCGAAGGGGCTCACTCTACCCCAACGCGTTCTCCGGGAATAAGATCAGAGCCCTTCGACAGGCTCAGGGTGTACCTCGTGACCTCGGCTGCTACGTGAGATTGGGTTGGGTTCGTGGCCCCAACGCGCATCCGAAGGTTGCAGGTGTTCGTTCCCCATGATCCCGTGCCGACGCCTCACTTGCCCTTGGCCACGTCGGCTCCGGGCGAAGGAACTCTCCAACGTGTCCTCCGATCCCTATCCTGAGGCGGCCTGAAAGGCCGCGCCTCCTGGCTGTCAGTTGCCGTTGGCCTGCTTTTCGGTCACGAAATTGAGGGAGCCGACCTGGGCGACTTTGGAGGCGTCAATAATCTTCACGATCTCTCCGAAGGGCGCGTGGCGATCGGCTTTGACGGCCACTTTGAGTTGCGGATCTTTCTGGACGGCGGCCGTAAGTTCGCTTTGGAGCCGGTCGAGGGTGACGGGGCGGTTGCCGAGGAAAAAGTAAGGGAAATTGGTGGTGACTTGGATGACGAACGGCTTGACGTCCGGCGCGCCCGGTTTGGCTTCCTTGGACTGAGGCAGACTCAACTTGAGGGCGGGTTCGGGCTTCTTGGTGGTAGTGGTCACCATCATGAAGATGAGCACGACCAGCAGCACGTCGATGAGTGAGACGATGATCACCGACGGGGTGTGTCTCCGCTTACGAATAGAAAAGCGCATAAGGAAAGGAAGCGCTGATTTGGTTGGCTAATGCAGTTTGGGCGGGGCGGCCGCGCGCACGGCAGACACGACGGGCTCGCCGTTGGGCGTGGGTGTCTCCGTTCGATAATTTTTGCGCAGAAACTCATCGCAAAGAGCCTCCATGCGGACGGAGAACGTTTCGACTTTGCGGCTGTAATAGCTCCAGGCGATGAGGGCCGGGATGGCGATGAGCAAGCCCATCAGGGTGGCATAGAGGGCGATGCTGATGCCGTTGGCGAAGCGGGACGTGTCATTGGCGGCGCCGGCATCGAGCTGGCCAAAGAGAAGGATCAATCCGAAGATCGTCCCGACCAAGCCGGTCAGCGGGGCGATGCCGACGATGATTTCGAGCACTACCAGGCCGCGTTCGAGCTTGCTGATCTCGTAGCGGGCCCGGGTTTCAATCAGCGCGCTGGTTTCGGGTTTGGGCATGTCCAAATGATCGGTCGCGAACAAGAGCAGTTTGGCCAACGGGCTGGGGTTTTGCGCGCAAACACTTTTGATCATCTGCAGGTCCCGGCTGGAGCCGTAATTAAGGACCGCCTCGATCAACGGTTGCGGGATGACTTTGATGGTGCGCAGGGCCAGACCGCGTTCGACGATAAAGGTGACTGCGGTAATCGAGGTGAGGACCAAGGCGATGAGGATGACTGTCTCCATGGGTGATTGGGGTCAGCAGGTTTAGTTGTACCAAAAAGTGAAACGCATTTCTCTCGTGTTGCTGGAGATGGTCTGGCGCATTTGCGCCGGCCAACGCGGATAAGGAGACGGATTCAAAATGGCGCTCTCACAAAGCATCCCGAGGATTTCCCCGGCGTCATTCTCCTGCACTTTCATGTCGGTAATCCGGCCGTCGTAACTGAGGCGAAAATCGACGACGACTTTGCCTGAGCGCTGGGTGCCGCGATGTTGTTCGATCAGCAAATGCCAGCAATTCTCCACCGCCGCGATGAAAGCCGCATCATAATCGCCAAAGGGCGTGGCCTTGGCATCGAACGACACGTGCCCCGGCGAGCGAGAACCGCCGGCTTGTCTGATCTTCTGGCCCGAGAGCATGGCCTGATCCCGCACCTGCGACAAGCGGCGCGGACGATCGGGCTGTTCGCCCGTTCCCTTGTCCTGGCCATCGGTGGGCGGCCGCGGAGGAGCAGGACGCACTAAAGCCAGGTCACCCGGCGCGTCGCTCTTGGGCTTGCTCTCCACGGGCGGGTCGGGTTCAGGCGGCGTTGGCGAAGGCTGAAGTGGAAATGGTTTGGGTTTCTCATTGTCCATCAGCCGCACGACCTTGTCCTGGTGCCCATCCACTTTGGGCACCAATTCGTTTTTGGGTTCCGGGTTGGCGGCTTTGGAGTTCTTTGAGCTGTAATACTTGGCATCCGGCGGCGGTTCAGGCGTGGCCGTGGCGGGGTCGATCTCAACGAAGGTCAGCGGCAAGGTGGTGTCCTGCGCGGCCGGTTTGGGTTTCTTTTCGCGGGCGTTGGCCGCCTGGGCCAGCTTCTGCGTTAAACGCGTGAGCCAGTCGGGATGATAATTCCACCAACCCAACTGTTTGCCCAGTTGCCAACTCCCATAGATCGTCAGGTGCACCATTAACGACAAGACGAGCGCCGTCGCCAGGGGATCTCGTGTCACCTGGCGGCTTCTACCGACCAAATCAGCCGCGCTCATACTCGGAGCAGAATGCCGAACCACCTGGAGTGGAGCAATCCTTTTGCCTGAAAATGCCCAGGCCGGAACGGCCTCTATTCTTCTCTAACTATCGGCATATCATCGGATTCCTGCAACGACCAGTTCGCACTTTGGGCATCCAACCACCCATTACTTTTGCGTTCTTTGCGCCTTTTGGCGGCTCTCCCCCTCTGATCCGGGTTTGGCCGCGAACCGTTGGGGCTGTGCCGCGCTGGGCTCTTTGCGCCTTTTGGCGGCTATCCCCTCTGACTCGGGTTGGCTCCTCAAGTTTTTTTCAGAATTCCGGTAAGGTCTTCGAAAATTTCCTGCTTTCAAGGAGTGACGACGGATTGGCCCGCCCAGGTAATCACCGCGAGCTGTCCGCAGCAAAATCGAATCATGCACACGATCATTCATCCTCGGCCACAATCGGGCCAAACCAAAGGATAACTCCTATGAAGACGCACCAGACCTCGCTTCTCCTGCTGAATCTGGCAGTGACGCTCGCGGGCGCGTTTGCAGCCCACGCTGCCCCGGCCCCCGTGAGCACCAGCTTCACTTTTCAGGGGCAACTCAAGAACAACAACGGCGCGCCAGTCAATGGACCGCATGACATCCAAGTCAGACTCTATACCACGTCCAATGGCCAAACCTTGGTGGGCAGCCCGAACGAGAACCTCTTTCCTTGCCAGTCGGTAGACAAGGGTCTGCTCAACCTCGTACTGAACTTTGGCGGAGCGGCCACCTTTAACGGGGAGGAGCGTTGGCTGGAATTCGCTGTGCGGCCCTGCAACAGCACGGCCGGCTTTCAAACGCTCGCGCCGCGAGTTCGGCTGTTGCCCACTCCTTACGCGATCCAGAGTTTGAGCGCACTCCACGTCGATCCCAACGGCGTCACAGCGTCCAGCCTTCAGGATGACTCGATCACCGCGGGCAAAATCCAGTCGAGCCAAGTGGTCAAATCGCTCAATAACTTGCAGGATGCGGTCAGGCTGGTCGGAGGGGCCAACGTCACGATTACACCAAAAGCCGGGAACGTGCTCGAAATCGCCGATACGACCATCTGGAGCCTCAATGGAGCCAACGCCTGTTACAGTGCGGGCAATGTGGGCATCGGAACGATGAATCCGTCCAAGCGGCTGGAGGTGCAGGGACCGGGCGATGTGGAGATCGGGTTGCAGAGCACGGACCCGGTTGGTACGCGGTTGTGGACGTTGCAAAGCTCGCATGGCCTCCCGGGGATCGGAGTACCCAATCCCTTGCTCGGCAGTTTCCAGATCATCGACCGCACCGCCGGCGCGTCCCGCTTGAGTATCCTCAACAACGGCCGCGTTGGCATCGGCACGACCGAACCATCCAGAAACTTGGAAGTGCAAGGCGGCGGCGATGTGGAAATTGGCTTGCAGAGCACCAGCGCCCGCGGCCGGTTGTGGACGTTGCAAAGCACGCGGGTCGCCGGCGATCCGCTGGTCCTGCCTTGGGACGGCTGTTTCCAGATCATTGATCGGACCGCGGGCGCGTCGCGTTTGGCGATCCTGGATACGGGCGACGTGGGGCTTGGTACGATTGAACCCACCAGAAACCTGGAAGTGCAGGGAGCGGGCGACGTGGAAATCGGGCTCAAGAGCACCGACCCCGGCGGCCACCTGTGGACCCTGCAGAGCAGCGGAACCATCGGCAACCCTTTGGACGCCACTTTTCAGGTCGTTGATCGGACCTTAGGGGTCTCTCGATTGCGGATCGACTCAGCCGGCACGATCGGGTGGGGCACTTCCACTCTCGGTCTCGACCAAGGCGGCTCGATCGAATTAGGGAACTCGTTTGGCAACGGAAACATTCCCTACCTCGACTTCCACCTTGGGGTGGGCGCCGACCAGGATTTTAACATGCGGCTGATCAACAACGCGGACCACTTGCTCACCGTGGAAGGTGGCAGTTTGAAAGTTGAAAACGGAGACCTTCAGCTGAGCGCCGGCCACACGCTGGCTGCCTCCGGACGCTTGCACATCCAGGCCAATGAGGATCTTTACCTCAACCCTTTCGGCGGCGCAGGAACAGTTTATGTCGGCGGAGGCGGTGGTCCCGGCAATCTCCACGTCGTCGGATCGGCCAGCGTCTGCTCCCTGACCATTCGCGGCGGGTGCGACCTGGCTGAGCCATTCGAAATGTCGGACCGCGAGATTCCCAAGGGTTCGCTGGTCATTATTGACGAAGAAAATGCCGGCAAACTGAAACTGGCCGGACAGGAGTACGACACCCGAGTGGCGGGCATCATCAGTGGCGCCAACGGGATCAATCCTGGCATCAGCCTCCACCAGGACGGGCTGATCGATGGCGGCCAGAATGTCGCCCTCAGCGGCCGGGTTTATGCGCTGGCGGACGCCTCGAACGGGCCGATCAAACCAGGCGACCTGCTGACCAGTTCCAACACACCGGGTCACGTGATGAAGGTGACTGACCACGAGCGCGCGCAAGGCGCCATCGTGGGCAAGGCCATGAGCGCCCTGAAGGACGGCCGAGGCATGGTCCTGGTCCTGGTCTCTTTGCAGTAATCCAATCTGAACGAGATAGGCATGCCCAAGGTGATGCCATGAAGATCCACTGCTTGCAAAAACCGAGGTTTGGCATGGCCTCAACCCTCCTGATCGCCCTGGCCATCTTTGGAGCGGTCAATACGGCGCCAGCCCAACTTCAATGGCGCCTGTCGGCCAAATATTTCAGCGACGCCTTCGGCAACTTGCCGACCGCGGGCCAGGGCCTCGGCTCACGCGTGGAACTGACCAACCATGTCAACGCCGCCAATGCCCTGCTGCAAAGGGCCGGCCGCGGCTATCAAATCGTCCTGACCGAAGTGGTAACCCTGCGCGGATTGTCCCAATGGTTTGATCTCGACGCGCGCAGCCAGGCCAACAAACAAGCGTTGGAAACCGAGGCCGTCGGGAATCCCAGCCTCTACCTGTGGCGCCCGGAGGCCATCAACGTTTACATCAATGACAGCAGTTCGGGCTACTGCTCCGGGCCCAGCTCGGGCAATCTCATTTTCCTGGGCCAGCAGCAAGCCGGCGGGAGCAATGGCGTCCCGACCTTGCTGCACGAGATCGGCCACTTCTTCAACCTTTGCCACACGCACGGTTGCCAATGTGGCGACTGCGGCCCCGATTTCGATTGCGATGCCGGCACGCGGAGCGATGAGGTGCCCGACACGCTGCAGGACAGCGCCTGCTGGATTCGCGACCAGGTCGCCGTCAACAACTTCAACGGGCGCCATTACGACCAACTCAACGATGGGCAGCGAGCCGAAGTCGATCTCACTTACCAAAATGTCATGTCTTATCACGCCGACACGGCCTTGCCAGACTATCTACTGACGGAGGATCAATTGGACCGGATGACCGATGCCTCGAACGGCGACCGGATCAACGTCGCCAATGGGCGCACCTGGTTCGTCGACGACAAATGTATCGGGCTCTTTCGCAACGGCACCAGCCAATGTGGCACATTCAGCGGGCCGTTTTCGGAGTTGCCCGACGGCATCAGCAGCGCGCAAACCGGTGACATCCTGCTCATGCGGACGGGCACCTACACCGTTCGGCCAAATGTCCCCATCACGAAACCCATGACGCTGCGGGCTTCGCGCGGGGCGGCGACCATCTTCGGCCTGGTGGTTGATCTCGGCGGAGGTTTTCCATGAAGACCAACACCGCCTGTTTTCTGCGCCTGGCTGGTTTGCTCAGCACCGGCTTGGGATTGCTGAGCGCCCTGTCGAGTTCGGCACAAACGCTGCGCGATTTTGGCTTTGGCAGCATGGCCACCGGCCCGACTCGGCGGATGCTGGTCGTTCTGGCCGACTTTGCGACCGCTCCCGCCTTCGCCCACGACCAATCGTTCTACGAAGGCCTGTTCTTCCAGACCCTGCAACGTCCCAGCGTCAACGGCTACTTTCAGGAGGTTTCCAACGACCGCTTCACATGGACGCGCGCGGGGATCATTGGGCCGATCGCCTTTTCGGAGTCGGAGCTTGGTCAGAACTTTACTCCGGAGACCATGGAGTTCGGGCTGCGCCAGCTGCTCTACCACTCCAATCTGGTCCATCGGGCGATGGCCTCGGGTTTGTTCAATTTTTCCAGCGCGGACAGCAATCACGACGGCACGGTGACTCGGGACGAACTCGTTATCGTAGTCGTCTCCAACGACGGGTGGGAGAACTCGAGCAATCGGGATGCCGGCCGGGTGGCACCGGCGGGCTCACCCGTGGCCTGGTCGGGATTGGTGGTCCGTTTGTGGCATCGACCGGAGGAGGACTTCGACACGACGTGCCACGAAATCGCCCACAGCCTTGGGGCAGTGGATCTCTACGGGGTTTGGGGGCAGCAATGCCTGAACACCGGCCTGACCCTAATGGGTTGTACCCTTGGATCGATCTTCCCCAATTTCCATCTCGATCCCTGGCACAAGATGTTGTTCGGCTGGTCCGAGCCCAGACTCTTGTCCCTCTCGGACGGGGGCACCGTGGATCTCCCCGCCGCGCAATTGCGCAGGAGCGATGCTCCGATCTTGTTGTTCGACCCTGCCCGCGGCAAGAACGAGTTCTTTCTCATCGAGTACCGCACCCGCAACACTCCCATCGGCGGGGGCTACGATAACAATGTCGGCAATGGCAGCGGCTATGGCCTGGTCTTGTGGCATTGGGCGGCCGGCCAGCCACTTACCGCGGAGGGTTTCCCTTCGCTGGAACGCGGCGGGAACGCGCCTTGGCCCAGTGGAACCACCACCCCCGGTTTGAGGTGGGCCGATGGTTCCTGGATCTCGAGGCGCATCCACGTCCAGCCTTTCACTTTCGGCGATGCCTCGATTACGGTTGTCGTGGGTGAACTGCCCGTTTGGGTGGACTTCAATTTTGCCTGCACGAGCTGCGGCGACGGCAGCTTCGACGACCCGTACAACTCCCTGCTCCGGGGCGTGCTCAACGTCTCCGAGCGAGGGACTATCATGGTCAAGGCCAGTTCGTCGAGCGAGACCATCACGATCCGTAACGCCTGCGTCCTCAAATCCTATGGCGGCCCCGCCCGCATCGGCATCGGCCAATGACTCCGGCTCCATCCGACCACATGCAAGCAACGAAAGCAGCGACATGAAACCAACCCCCATCCAAATCATCGTCACGTTGGCGGCCCTGACCTTGGCCGGCGACCTCCGGGCAGAGTTCCTCATCGATTGGTTCGCCATCGGCGGGGGTGGCGATTCGGTGACCGGCGGCGTTTACACCCTCAAGGGGATCGTCGGCCAAACGGCGGCCGGTCATCTCTCCGGCGACAGCTATACCATCGAGGGCGGTTTCTGGGTCGCCGAAAGCGAAGGGCCCAATCTGTTGATCCGCCGCGTTGGAGAAGAAGCCATTCTCTCCTGGGCCGGCAGCGGTTTCGTGCTGCAAGGCGCCGAGGAAGTGAACGGCCCGTGGGCAGACGTTTCCCCCGGCGTCACCACCGACGGCCTCGATTATCGAGTCGTCACGCGCCTGGGCGGACGCAGAAAGTTCTTTCGTTTGCGCGCCGGAGAATGCATCGACTTTCAATCGATGCCGCCGAGCACTCCCAGCGCTCCTTTCTCGATCAGTGGTGTGACCTTTGATACCTACGATTTTAGCGGCCGCCACAACTTGACGGTGACGATTCAAACGAGGAGCGCTCCGTTGGGGTCAGCCACGGGATTGGAATGCGATCACCGGTTGGAAATCGGCAACGTGGGTTCCTGTGCGTCGGTCACTGTCCTCCTGGCCTCGAGCGCACAAGCGGCAACCGTGACCGCCTACAACTCGACCGGGGTTATGACGGACACGGTCACCATGAGTCTGTTCGGTCAACTGCTGCCGGAAATGCTCAAACTTCACGGCCCGGACATCGACAAGATAAGGATCGATGCGCCTGCGCAGGAAACAATGCTGCTGCAGCTGTGTTGCGACATGGGACAGGAGTGAAACGCCACTCCATCAGGATTCCGTCGTTGCGTTCTTTGCGCCTTTTGGCGGCTATCCCCTCCTCGGACCCGATTTAAATAGCCAATTGAAAAATTGAAACTTGAAAATTGAAAATCGGCAATAAGGGCAATTGGCAATTGAAGGGCCTACTGGCTCCGCGCGGCCAGGTAACGTTCGGCATCAATGGCCGCAGCGCAACCCATTCCCGCAGCCGTGACGGCCTGACGATAAATATGATCCGAACAATCCCCGGCGACGAATACGCCCGGGATGTTGGTCGCCGATCCTTCCTTGGGAATGATATAGCCGTTCTCGTCCATATCGATCACGCCGCGGAACAGCTGCGTATTGGGGACATGCCCGATGGCGACAAAGACGCCGGCGCAATCCAGCGTGCTTTCCTTGCCTGTCTTCTGATTCTTCAATCGCACGCCGGTGACTTTGTCCTGTTTCACGTCCGTGACGTCTGTCACGATCGAGTCCCAGACGGGCTTGACCTTGGGGTTACCGAGCGCGCGTTCGGCCATGATCTTGGACGCCCGCAGCGTGTCGCGGCGATGAACCAGATAAACCGTCGACGCGAAGCGCGTGAGGTAGGTGGCTTCTTCACAGGCCGAGTCCCCGCCGCCGACCACCACCAACGGTTGGTCGCGAAACATCGGCAAGGCGCCGTCGCAGGTGGCGCAATAAGTGACTCCCTTCTTCTCCAATAAATGTTCGTTGGCCAGGCCGAGATGGCGATGGCTCGCTCCGCTGGCAATAATCAGAGTTTGAGTTTGCAGCGATTCCCCGTCCACGGTCAGCGTGAAGGGCCCCCGGCTCAGCTCCACTTTCTCCAAGGTGCCAAACTGGACGCGGGCGCCGAAGCGTTCGGCTTGTTTCTGCATGCGTGTCATCAATTCGTAGCCGTCGATGCCTTCCGGGAAGCCAGGGAAATTCTCCACGATGCTGGTGGTGGTCAACAGGCCGCCGGGCATGCTGCCGGTCAACACCAGAGGCGATAAGTTGGCGCGGGCGGTGTAAAGGGCGGCGGTCAGCCCGGCGCAGCCGGTGCCAATGATGACAACTTTTTCCATAAAGCGCGCGAACGTTAGGAACTCGGACCGAGGTTGGCAAGAAGCCAGATTGGCCAGCTTGGCCAGATTGGCTTGAGTTTGCCCTGGGGTTTGCGTAGAGCGAGGGCATGTTTTTGCGCGAACGCGCCCGGCAATTGGAATATTGCGATCGCCAGGATTTGCCGCTGGGGGAAGTGGCGGCGAATTATCAGCAGTTGGCGCGTTTTAATCGCCTGGCTCTGTTGGCGGATCCATTCACGCGATTGCTTGTTCGCTGGCTGGGCCGAGAGCGCGTCGCGCGGCTGACGCTCCTGGACCTGGGCGCCGGGGACGGTTCTTTGGCTGAGCAGCTGGAGAGTTGGGCTCGGGCCCGGGGTTGGGACTGGCAAGTCACAAGCCTGGATATGAACTGGCGAGCGCTGGGACTTCGTTCGCGGCCGCGTCGGGTCGCCGCCAGTGTTTGTGCGCTCCCCTTCCCTGACGCCAGTTTCGATGTTGTCATCGCTTCCCAGATGGCTCATCACCTGACAGAAACGCAGGCCGTGCAACATTTCCGGGAAGCCTGGCGGGTCACGCGCGAGACCTTGTTCTTGACCGACACGCATCGCAACGCCGGCGCCCTCTGTTTCGTGTGGCTCCTGCTGCGAACATTGCGTGTCACTCCCCATTTCTTCTCCGATGGACTGTTGTCGGTCCGACGAGGCTGGCGCTTAAAGGAATGGCGCGCCTTGGCGGCTCAGGCCGAGATACCGTCGGCGCGGATCTCCCTTTATTATGGATCGCGGGTGTTTTTGCAGGCGCGGAAAGGCTTGGCCGAAAATGCGCGCACCAAGGGTCCCATCGCCCGCCCCAAGCCGTGAGCAGTTAGCCCGACTTCGCGGATTCGAGCCCAGCGCGATTGCGGCTGGGGCAATGACCGCGCCATCGGCGGAGCCATCGGAACCAGCGCCAGGTATCACGCCAAGGATGGATCTTGCTTTGCTCGCTTTTGTAGATCACTTGGATTGGCACAAACTCGACCCGCGCGCCGGCGGCGATAAACGCCAGCAACATTTCCGATTCGATCTCGAAGTGTTCCGCGCTGATGGCCAACGCCGACCAGGTTTCCAGATCGATCAACCGGAAACCACACTGGCTGTCCGGCAGCGGCCGGCCGGCCAGCTTGGACAAACGCCGGCTCATCCAACGATTGACCACTCGACGCACCCAGGGCATGCCCTCCGCCTGCAACATCCGGTTGCCGACGATGAGTTGCACGCCGGTTTCGTGAGCGCATTTCAAAAAGGCCTGGATATCCGCCGGCGCATGCTGCCCATCTCCGTCCAAGACAAACGCTTTCTCAAACCCCAACCGGCGCGCCTCCTGGAGCCCCGTGGCCAGCGCCGCTCCTTTGCCACGCACATAGGAATGCGCGAGCACTCGAGCCCCGGCTTCGGCCGCGAGTTTCCCGGTTGTGTCGGTCGACCCATCATCCACTACGATCACGTATGGCGACGCCCGGTCAGGAGCGAGCGTTGCGGCCCCGACCTGCTCCTTATCGGTGCGCAACTCCAGGGTCACCGCGCCCACGAGTCCAGCGATGGTCCTGGCCTCGTTCAGGCAGGGGATTACGGCCACGTACTTGCTTCGCTCGTTCCCGGACATGTGCGTGGGCAGAGTCTTCCGGGCAGTTTCTCGGGTGTCACGCCTGAACCAATGCACCACGCAACGGGCAAAAAGTGCAGAATGCGAAGCCGGTATTCAGGTTTTAGATGACAACGCGTAACCAGCCAGCCGTCTGGAGCCGGAATCCATCGCGGATCTTCTCCAGATCGAAACTTTTATCTGCGGAAATCTGCGGAAATCTGCGGGCCCAACTGGGCATCTGGGTCCATCTGCGGCGGCCCGTCCCGAACCAATGAGCATGAAGCGTTTAGCATTGCGCCCGAACGCGGTTGCCCCTTTACTCTGCGCCGTGACGGATGAACCGAGATGGGCTAGCCTCAAGTGGTTGACCGCGCGGGGGCAAGCTCAGGAACTCCTGCATCAACGCGCGGCCGAACTGGCTCGGGAACGCTTCGGGCAACGGGTTTTCTTGCGAGCCGTGGTGGAAGTATCCAATTTCTGCCGAGAGAATTGCGCGTACTGCGGCATGCGGCGCGATAACCAGGACCTGGCCCGGTTCCGCGCGCACCACGATCAACTCGCCGAACTGCTCATCGAACATGTGCCTTCCCGGGTCACGGACATCAATATCCAGACCGGCGAAGATCCCGTCGCGGTGCGGGAATTGGTCCTGCCCCTGATCCGGACGTTGCGCCGGGAAACGTCTCTGGGCATCAGCGTTTGCCTGGGCACTTTAAGCCCGGGCCTTTACGACCAACTGCAGGAAGCCGGCGCCTCCATCTACATCATGAAGTTCGAGTTGGCCCAATCGGCCACCTACGAGGAAATGGAAGCCCCAGGCGAGCTCGACGAACGACTGGAACATATCCGTTTGCTGGCTGGCAAAGGTTGGTACGTAAGCTCTGGTTTTATCGCGGGTCTGCCTGGCCAGACGCCAGCACAATTGCTGGCTAATTTCGGTCTGGCCACGCAGTTGCCCTTGGTTGGGTGCAGTGTCAGTCCCTTTATCCCTGGGGAATCTACTCCCCTGGCCGATGCCCCGACGGGAGACATCGAGCAGACCCTCAATTGCATGGCTATTTTGCGTTTGATGAGTCCGCATTGGGTCATCCCGGCGGTCAGCGCGCTTAACCTGGCCGGACCTGGCAGCGGCTACCGCCGCGGCCTGGGCACCGGAGCCAACCTCGTTACGATCAATCTTACCCCCAGCAAAATTCGCGGCGATTATCTGCTCTACAAACGCGATCGCTTCATCATGACGGAAGAACGAATCCTCTCCAGCCTGCAGGCCCAAGGGTTGGTCCCCTCGACCCAAAGCCTCGCGGAGCATTACCGATTGCAGGCCCTCGAAGGCCAGACCACGCCTATGCTCCAGTCCGAGGCAGAAGTCGCCATCCGCTAGTTCGCTCCTCGTTACTGATCTGTCGCTAACGACACCGTGTGATACGCCATGCCCTGATCACATCCGCACGGCTTCCCGTGGAGCGCGTGATCCGGGTCCTTCGGACGTTCTTGGCTCCTCCAGAGACGCATCGTTTCCGGCGTTGACCGGCTCGAAGTCAGCTGTGGGCTTGGGAGCAGGACCAAACCAACTTCGCCAGCCTTCGCGCAGCTCGAGAGCAATGTAACCGAGCAACGCGCGGACGATGTGTTTGGCGCTGGAACCTTCGAAGGTGTAACCCCCGAACATAAACCGATGGCCCCGGTTGCATCGGCCCCAACTGGATCGGGCGTGGCGGGCCCGCGCGATCGAGGCCAAACGCCGGTTGTAAAAGCGCATGAGATGAAACACGGGAACCGAGTGCCCCGTCGTAAAGACCGGCTCGCGCAAGGCTTCCGCTCCTCGTCGATACGGCTGGGCCGCCACCCCCAGGTAATAAAAGCCCAGGTCCAGCAGGAAACTCAGACGCATCAACTCGTAATCGCCCATGTATTCATACTTGTTCAGGTAGAGGGCCTCGAACCAGCGCGCATAGCTGCGGCCGAACTTGACATTGTAACTCTCGACCTTCGCCGCCACGGGTTCGCCCCTTTGTTGCGCAAGGATCAACTCCGTCGCACACGTCACGCTGAAACTCAGCCAATCCATCCCCGGACTGTAAAACGGGTCCAGAAATCCGCCCGCGTCCCCCACCAACACAAAACCGTCGCCGGCGTGAACGGTGCTCCAATAAGGCAATTGTTTGCGCCAATGAACATCGCCTTCCTGCCAGCGCGCCTCCCGCAGAATCTCCTGCGCGGCGGGATGGCGGATCAGAAACTCTTTCAGCCGCTGGCCCAATGACCCATCCGCGGGCCACGACACAAAACGTTCATCAAACACGACGCCGACACTGACGTCTCCGCCTTTGAGCGGGATGCACCAGGCCCACCAGCCAGGCCCCATGAAGTGGTTAGTTGCCGTGGCCCGGATCCCAAAACAGGCCTTGGCCCATTTCGGAAACTTGCCGGCCAACTCAGGCCCATCCCAATCCTGAACTCCGCGCCAACGTGACCAAACCGCCGTGGTCGGATGAGCGCGGTTGACGCGATACCACCCGTTCTGACGGGCCAGCAACGCGACAAAACCCGACGCGTCCACCACCCAGCGGGCCCGCTGAACTTGCGTGGACGTGCCTTGTCGAATCGTCACTCGTTGTTCGCCCCCGGCCGATAGCTCAACCTTTTGCACCGAAGCAGGCCGAATAACTTGCGCTCCCAACTCGCAGGCCCGTCGCAATACCTCCTCATCGAGCGTGGACCGATCCACTTGATAGGCTGGCACCCGCGCCAGATAGGCGCCTCCAAGCTCACTGCACTCTTCCAACGTCTGCGTCTGGTCATTGGCAAACCAGAAACGCATGCCCTGCTTCACCAAATGTTCATGGTTCAAGTATTGGGTCAGTCCCAGGACCCGCCCCAGAAAGTAGGCGCTAATCTCAACGGTGGCTTCGCCGACCCGGCGGGTGAACATCGGCGACTTCTCCACGATCAACACCCGCAATCGCGGTTGCTGCCGCAACAACAGAATGGCGGTGGCCGCACCCGCCAGCGCGCCCCCGATGATCAGGACGTCCTGGAGCCGAGATTGCTGGTCGTTATCCATGCAGTTGACCCGTGTCGTCGCGCAGTCCTTACCAAGCCCACTGCGCGGGCCTCGCTTGCCGGATCGCCCGCCACCCGACCGCCACTTAGTCGACCCGGTCGATGTGCAAATCCGTCTTCAGCACCTTGCCGGTCTCCGCAGAGATGAAGATATCCCCAATATCAGCGTCTTTGTTCGGATTGCGCAGCTTGGCGGCCCACAAGCGCACTTTCCAGGTCGGCTGTTCTTCCCAGCGTTCCAGTGTCATGCGGCTGGCCAGTAGTTTGAGATTCTTCAGCAGCGGCTCCTTGATCGCGGTGTCCAAAGCTTTGTCCGAATCGATCTTCAGCTTCTCGCGGTCCATCGGCAAATGCGCTTTGCCGGCAAGTTCGAAAACGCGGGCCGGACGTTTGACCGCCAGCTTTTGGCCAGCTCCGAACTTGACCTCGGTGGCCTTGGCCGTGGCATCCAGATCGTAATACACGACATACCAAATCGTGGGCGTGAGGTTGCCGATGGATTTCTCCGAACGAATTTGAACGACTTTATCCCTGGCTTCCTCGCCCACATGCCGGTTGCCCTCCTTGACCAGTTGATAAGCCGTCAGGTCTTTGTCATCGGCCAGAACACCAAGGCCGCTGGACACGACGAGACTAATCACAACCACACATCCAATGAGCTGACGGATAATCCATTTCATGGCCGCCAGGATAGGGAAGCGCCGCAGGCCGGTGCAATGCTGAAAAACTAGGGACGACCGGCCCGATTTTCGAATGCCGATTTTCGAATGCCGAGGTTTCCGTGAGATTTGTAGGTTCCGGAGGTCTTGACTACCAGGGGGCGAATCCCGCGCATCGCCCTTCGCCAATTCGTCACAAGACACCTTTTTGACTTTCCACCGTGGCGCAGGCAATCTCCCTGCATCATGACGTTTTTTCGCAGTGCCTGGCTGTGTTTACTGGCCGGGCTGGTCTCTGAGAGAGCCGGGCCCTTATGGGCACAACTCCAACCGTTGACGAACCGCGTGGCCGTCAGCGAGCTGCGTTTGCCCTCGAACCCGATCCGCTACAGTTATGGCCTGACCAATGCCTTCGGTGACCTGACCTTCACCGATCCGGTGGCGATCGTGACGCCGCCCGGAGAAACGAACCGCGTCTTTGTGGTGGAACAGGCCGGGCGGATCGCCGTGATCACCAATCTCACCGCGCCGACCCGCACAGTATTCCTGGACATCGCCAATCGCGTCGTGGGCGGTGTGCCCGGCGATGAACGGGGTCTGCTGGGCCTGGCCTTTCATCCCGGCTACGCCACCAACGGTTATTTCTTCGTTTACTATTCCCGATCTGCCACCACCGCGGCCGGCTCGGGGCTCCATCAACAATTGGCCCGGTTCAGCGTCTCCAGCACCAATGCCGATGCCGCCGATCCGGATTCCGAGATGTTTTTGCTCACCATGTTCGACGAGGCCCCCAATCACAATGGCGGGGATCTTCATTTCGGCGCCGATGGATTGCTCTACGTCTCCCTGGGCGATGAAGGCGCGGCCAATGACAGCTTGTTGAACAGCCAACGCATCGACAAGGATTTTTGGGCTTCCCTGCTCCGCCTGGACGTCGATGACCCGTTCCGGCCGGACAGTCTGATGCCCAATCCGCATCCGGCCAACACCAACAGCGCGGATGGCACGATTCATTATCGTGTGCCGTCGGATAATCCTTTCGTGGGCGCCACGTCCTTTTTGAATCTACCGGTCAATCCTGAGGCGGTCCGGACGGAGATCTACGCAGTGGGCCTGCGTAATCCGTGGCGTTTTTCGTTCGACCCGGTGACGGGCTTTCTTTACTGCGGGGATGTTGGACAGGGCGCCTGGGAAGAAATCGACATCATCGTCAAGGGCGGCAATTACGGGTGGGCCTTTCGTGAGGGCAACGTGGCCGGCCCGCACCCTGCCACGGCCGGCTTTACCTCCATCCCTCCGGTCTACACGTATTCGCACGGGTCGGGCACCAACCAGGGGTTTTCTGTGACAGGCGGCGTCGTGTATCGCGGCAATCCTGGATCGGCGCTTTATGGCGCTTATGTGTTCGCCGATTATGTCTCGGGCAATGTGTGGTCGCTGGTTTCCAACGGCAGTAATGCCACCCGGTTCGCGCGGTTGCTGGTGGATGGGGGGATCGCCGGGTTTGGTATCGATCCGGCCACCGGTGACGTGCTCACGGCTGATCAAAGCGAAGACACCATCAAACGCCTGGTCCACGTGCCCAACAATGGGCAACCGTTCCCGGAAACCCTCGCTGACACCGGCGCGTTTGCCGACCTGAGCACACTCACTCTCAACCCGGGGTTTGCCCCGTACGATCTGAACCTCCCGTTCTGGTCGGACAACGCCGTCAAGACGCGGTGGTTTTACATCCCCACCAATTTCAACTTGTTCTTCCAAGCCCAAACCGCGTGGCTCTTCCCGACGGGCAGCGTCTGGGTCAAACATTTCGAACTGGAACTGACCAATGGCGTGGCGTCGTCGCGGCGCCGGCTCGAGACGCGTTTTCTGGTGCGCTACCAAAGCACCGATCAAACCGATGTCTACGGGATCACCTATCGCTGGGACGAAACCGGCACCAATGCATCGTTGGTGCCGGACGGTGGGCTTGATGAAACCCTGATGGTCGACGACGGAGCCGGATCCGTTCGCCCACAAGTCTGGCATTACCCAGGCCGCGCCGAGTGTCTGCAATGTCACACGCGCGTGGGCGGCTTGGCGCTGGGTTTCAACACGCCGCAACTCAACCGCACCATCGATTATGGCCAAGGCCCGGAGAACCAACTGATGGCGATGAGCCACGCCGGTTATCTCGCCAGACCATTGACGGATCCCAATGCCTGGCGCGCCCTGGCCCGCCCGGATGACGAATCCGTCAGCGTCGAGCAACGGGTCCGTTCCTACCTGGCGGCCAATTGCGCCCAATGCCATGCATCGGGCGGAGCCGGTTTGGGCATCTTTGATACGCGTTTGGCGGCAACGTTAACCGGCACGCGGATGATTAACGGCGCCCTCCTCAACAACGGCGGTAATCCGGACGCGCGCGTGATCGTGCCCGGCGCCCCGGACCTCTCGATGCTGCTCCAACGCATCTCCACCCGTGGCTCCGGCCAGATGCCTCCTCTCGCCACGTCCGTCCTGGACACTCAAGCCGTCGCCCTGGTGCGACGCTGGATCACAACGGAGCTGACCAACCACCAAACCTACGCGCAATGGCAGCTGACTTCGTTCGGTTCAACGATCGACCCGGAATCCTTTCCCGAAGTTGATCCGGATGCCGATGGGGCCGATAACTTTGCCGAATATCTCACCCGCACCGACCCGACTAACAACGCCAGCGCCTGGAGCATCTCCTTGCACCGCCAGGGAACTCAAATCGAGCTCGCCTACCCGCGGCTGGCCAATCGCCGCATCGAGATCCAATGGTCCACCAACCTGACGGATTTAAACTCCTGGCAGTTTCTGGACGTGCCCGAGAACCGTCCGTTCATCTCCGCCACCAACGGGCAGGCGCATCTCACCGACTCGATTACGGAAGGTCCAGGCCGCTTTTATCGGGCACGCGTCTTCGAGCCGTAGCAGCCGCGGCACTGGTCCCTCTGTTTGCTCGCTCCGTTAGCTCCGTTAGCTCCTGTTAACTGAAGGGGTTGAACAGGAGGTAACAGAGATAACGGAGAGCGGAGACTTCAGAATTTCGGGACGCGGAACGTTCAGCGTTCAACTACATCTATCCGTCCTTCAGCGGCAGCGCCTGGATGAACCGTGCTAACCGTTCCGCTTCTCGCGTACTCAGATCGATCGGCAAATTCAGCGACACCGTCACGTCCTGGCGCAGTCGAAAAGAATGGGCGTGCATGTTCGCCAGACTATCGACCGTGAGTTTGGTGCTACCGCGGGCCTCGGGTTGTTTAGCCGCGTAACTTAACTAACTTAACTAGTGCCCGAGAGAAAACTCCCGATTTGGAGAGCGTGAGGTATTTCGGACGACTTTGTGGGTGCCGACAACGGGTTAGATTTGCACTCAAGGCCTCGGTGGGGGTTGAGATTGGGTTCGAGCGTGGTAAAAG